>NZ_JAFCXH010000003.1:0-306072 GCF_049898225.1 Pseudomonas sp. DSP3-2-3
AAGCCTCTGCCTCGTTCAAGAAAGGCTTCGATGGCGGACAGCTTGAATTGTGTTGTGTACTTGCTCATGAAAAACACCCCAGAGGTTGGATGGGTGTCCAACTTTTGGGGTGCACTTCAGATGCGCTGGATATGAATACCTCTTCGCGAGCAAGCTCGCTCCCACAGATGGAACACGGTCATCCCGTGGGACCGGATTTATCCGTGAAGACGTCGGTGCAGACAACACATCTGAGGCATCTGTGGGTTGCCCTCAAACATTGAATCCCCCACAGCTCCCACAGGTCAATCAACCTTCTTCACCCGAAACCAAGCCGCATACAGCGCGGGCAGAAACAGCAAGGTCAGCGCGGTCGCGACGATCAGGCCGCCCATGATCGCTACCGCCATCGGGCCGAAGAAGACGCTGCGTGACAGCGGAATCATCGCCAGCACCGCCGCCAGCGCGGTCAGCACGATAGGCCGGAAGCGCCGCACTGTGGCTTCGATAATCGCCTGCCACTGATCCAGTCCGCCGGCAATATCCTGTTCGATCTGATCCACCAGAATTACCGAGTTGCGCATGATCATCCCCGACAAGGCGATGGTGCCCAGCATGGCAACGAAACCGAATGGCTGATTGAACACCAGCAGGAACAGCGTCACGCCAATCAGCCCCAACGGCGCAGTCAGAAACACCATGAACATCCGCGAAAAGCTGCGCAACTGGATCATCAGCAAGGTCAGCACGACCACGATGAACAGCGGCACGCCCGCCTTGACCGAGTTCTGGCCTCGCGCCGAATCCTCGACCGTACCGCCCACTTCCAGCAAATAGCCATCCGGCAATTCATCGCGCACACCTTGCAAGGTCGGCATGATTTGCTGGACCAGCGTCGCCGGTTGCTCCTTGCCGTAGATATCGGCGCGCACCGTGACATTGGGCAGGCGGTTGCGGTGCCAGATGATGCCCTCTTCAAAGCCGTATTCCAGGGTCGCCACTTGCGACAAGGCAACACTCGCGCCGTTGTCGGTGGGTACCGCAAGACTCGCCAGCGCGCCCAATTGCTGACGTTCGTTGGCGGTGCCGCGCAGGAGGATTTCGATCAGTTCATCGTCCTCGCGGTACTGACTCACGCTGGAACCGGTGAGCGAGCTTTGCAGGAATTTCGACAGACTGGCTGTGGTCACGCCGAGTGCGCGGGCGCGGTCCTGATCGACATTGAGGTACACCACTTTGCTGGGTTCTTCCCAGTCCAGATGGACATTGGCCACATGGGGATTGTCGCGGACCTTGGCCGCCACTTTGCGCGCCAGTGCGCGGACCTCGTCAATGTGCTCGCCGCTGACCCGGAACTGCACCGGATAACCCACGGGCGGGCCGTTTTCCAGGCGCGTGACTCGCGAACGCAAGGTCGGGAACTGCTCATTGAGGTTGGTAATCAGCCAAGTCCGCAGGGTTTCCCGGTCCTCAATGGATTTGGCGAGAACGACGAACTGGGCAAAACTCGCTGCCGGCAGTTGCTGATCCAGCGGCAGATAGAAACGCGGCGAACCGGTGCCCACGTAGGACACGTAATTGTCGATGCCGTCGTGATCCTTGAGCATCTGCTCCAGCCGCTTGACCTGTTCGGCGGTGTTGCTCAACGAAGCGCCTTCGGTGAGTTTGATATCGATCATCAACTCCAGCCGACCCGAAGCCGGGAAAAACTGCTGGGGCACGTACTTGAACATCACCACCGACAGCACGAACAGTCCTACCGTCAACACGATCACTGTCTTGCGACGACGAACGCACCAGCCGACAAGACCTCGAACGCGCTTATAGAACGGCATTGCATAGGGATCAAAGACCCCCGCGCCGTGTTTCTCGGCATGGATTTTCGCCAGGTCCGGCAGCAGCCGTTCGCCCAGATACGGCACAAACACCACCGCCGCGACCCATGACGCGAGCAACGCAATGGTGACCACCTGGAAGATCGAGCGGGTGTACTCGCCAGTACTCGACTGCGCCGTGGCAATCGGCAGGAAACCCGCCGCTGTGATCAGCGTCCCGGTGAGCATCGGGAACGCGGTGCTGGTCCAGGCGAAACTCGCCGCGCGCATCCGGTCGTAACCCTGCTCCATTTTGATTGCCATCATTTCCACAGCAATGATCGCGTCATCCACCAGCAAGCCCAACGCCAGCACCAGCGCACCCAGGGAAATCTTGTGCAGGCCGATCCCCAGGTAATACATGCAGGCGAAAGTCATCGCCAGCACCAGCGGAATCGCCAGCGCCACGACCATGCCAGTACGCATACCGAGGGAAAAGAAACTCACCAGCAAGACGATGCCCAAGGCTTCCGCCAGCACCCGGACGAACTCGCCGACGCCGGTCTTCACAGCGGCAGGCTGATCGGAGACCTTGCGCAGCTCCATGCCGGCCGGGAGGTTTTTCTGGATGCGGGAAAACTCGCCTTCCAGCGCCTTGCCCAGCACCAGAATATCGCCGCCTTCCTTCATCGCCACCGCCAGGCCCAGCGCATCCTCACCTATGAAGCGCATGCGCGGCGCAGGCGGGTCGTTGAAGCCGCGATGCACCTCGGCCAGATCACTGATGCGCAGCGTCCGGTCGCCGACGCGGATCGGAAACTCACGAATCTCTTCTACGGTCTGGAAACGTCCACTGACCCGCAACTGAACCCGCTCGGTGGGGGTTTCAAAGAAACTGGTGGCCGCGACGGCGTTCTGCGCTTCAAGCGCCTGCTGGACGGCGGCCAGCGGCAGGCCCAGGGTGGCCAGTTTGACGTTGGACAGTTCGATCCAGATCTTCTCGTCCTGCAAGCCGATCAGCTCGACCTTGCCGACGTCCTTGACCCGCTGCAATTGCAACTGGATACGGTCGGCGTAGTCCTTGAGCACGGCATAATCAAAACCCTTGCCGGTCAGCGCGTAGATGTTGCCAAACGTGGTGCCGAACTCATCGTTGAAGAACGGCCCCTGAATACCCGGCGGCAGGTTCTGGCGGATGTCGCTGATTTTCTTGCGGATCTGATAGAACAGTTCCGGCAGCGCGGCGGAGAACATCGAATCGCGGGTCACGAAGGTCACGGTCGATTCACCGGGTCGCGAGAACGAAACGATGCGCTCGTATTCGCCGGTTTCCATCAGTTTCTTCTCGATGCGATCAGTGACTTGCAGCGCCACTTCTTCAGCGCTGGCGCCCGGCCACATCGTCCGAATCACCATGGCTTTGAAGGTGAACGGTGGATCTTCGCTCTGCCCCAGCTTGGTGTAGGAAAGAGCCCCGACGACAGCCAGAACGATCATCAGGTACAGGACGATTTGCCGATTGCGCAGCGCCCATTCGGATAGATTGAAGTGCATCCGGGCTTACTCCTTCGCCGCCAGCTTGACCGCGCGGTTCTCGCGATCCACCGGGCGGACTTGCTCACCTTCGTGCAGCACATGCACACCCGCAGCCACGATCCAGTCGCTGGCCGCCAGCCCGTCGAGCACCGGCACCGACTCCTGCCCGTAAGGACCAAGCCGCACCGTCACGCGCTTCAGCGTATTGCCGGCCTCGACACGCCAGACGTAATGCACGCCGTTCTCGGACGTCACTGCCGACAGCGGCACGGCGAGCGGCACGACCTGTTCGGCCTGGATAAACACCTGGGCGCTCTGCCCCAGTTCGGCGGGGATCTTGCCGCCAGCAAAGGCGATGCGCGCCGCGAAGGTGCGCGAACGCGGATCGGCGGCCGGTGACAGCTCGCGAATCCGGCCCGGGAAACGTTGCTCGCGCTGGGTCCACAATTCCACCGCCACTGGCTGGCCGACCTTGAAGCGCGAGAAGTTCTGTTCCGGCAGGCTGATCAGCACTTCACGCTCGCCATCCGCCGCCAGGGTAAATACCGTTTGTCCCGCTGCGACGACCTGGCCGACTTCCACCAGACGCTTGGCAACCACGCCATCCTGCGGCGCACGCAGTACGGCATAGCTGGTCTGGTTGTCGGCAACGGTCAGCTCGGCACGGATCTGCTTGAGCCGCGCTTCGCCGGAGCGGTAGAGGTTTTCTGCGTTGTCGAACTGCGAACGACTGACCATCTGCCGCTCCATCAGCGTCTTGTAGCGATCGCGTTCGGAGCGCACCAGCTGCAAATTGGCCTCGGCTGCCGCCACCTGGGCGCGAGTGGCGTCCAGTTGCAGGCGGACGTCCTGAGCATCCAGTTCGGCCAACGGTTGGTTGGCCTTGACCCGCTGGCCTTCTTCGACCCAGCGCTTGCTGACTTTGCCAGCGATGCGAAATGCCAGGTCCGGCTCGAATCGCGCCCGTACTTCACCGGGATAGCTGTCCATGGACTGGGACGACGGCAATGGCTGCACCACCATCGCCGGACGCACGGAAACCGGCGCAGCGACCTCTTGGCCGCAAGCGGCGAGCAACGAAATCAGAGTGACAGGCAGCACGACAGAGAGCGCATTGCGTAACATGGTGACAACACCTTCGCAATTGAGACTTGGAATAATTGTACTGGCGAGTATATTAAAAATTATCAAACTCACCAGTACATTATTAAAACGAATATGCCTGACACCTCATTACCACCCTCCGGCCCCGGCCGCCCCAAGGATCTGGCAAAACGCCAGGCCATTCTCGACGCGGCGAAAAACCTGTTCGTGCGCAACGGTTACGCCAGCACCAGCATGGATGCGGTGGCTGCGGAAGCAGGTGTTTCCAAGCTCACGGTCTACAGCCATTTCACTGATAAAGAGACGTTGTTCTCCTCGGCCGTGGTAGCCCGCTGCGAAGAACAGATGCCGGAATTGTTTTTTGATCTGCACAGCGAGTTGCCCGTCGAGACGTTGCTGCTGAACATTGCGCGCAGCTTCAACAGACTGATCAACAGCCCGGAGTCCATCGAGTTGCATCGTTTGATGGTGACCCTGGGGACTCAGGACCCGATGCTGTCGCAGACCTTCTTCGAAGCGGGCCCGCAGCGGATTCTTCAGGAAATGGAGCGTTTCCTCGCGCGCCTGGAAAAAACCGGTGAGCTGCGCTTTGACTCGGCAAGGACCGCAGCCGAACACTTCCTGAGCCTGATCAAAGGCACCTGCAACTTCCGTTTGCTGGTGGGCTGCGGCGAGCTGCCGGACGACGCCAGCGCCGAAAGGCATGTGCGGGATGTGGTGGGATTGTTTATGCGGGCTTATCGGGTTTAGCTGTTGGCGAGACGTAGCCCCTACAGATTGACGATGGCGTTTTTGTGGGAGCGTTCGGAGGTTACGACGGCCGCGAAGCGGTGTGTCAGGCACATCGATATCGCTGCCTCGCGCTGCTCGTAAGCTCCTTCGCGAGCAAGCTCGCTCCCACATAGGTTCGCTGTTGCGTCAGATCAACCGGATTTCAACGCCTTCTTCGGATAGATGTCATAACGGCTGGATTTGCCATCCAGCGCATAACTCGGTTTCGGGCCGTCGATGCAGGGCGCTTTGCGCGGGCGTTTGACCACCACGCGGTGGGTTGCCAGGGCCAGCGCGGCTTCGAGCAGCGCCGGAGCATCCATGTCGTCGCCCACCAACGGCCGGAACAGGCGCATTTCCTTCTTCACCAGCGCGGTTTTCTCCCTGTGCGGGAACATCGGATCAAGGTAGATCACCTGCGGCGGTTCGCCTTCCCAGTTGTGAATCAGCTCGATGGAATTGCCCGTCAGCAAGCGCATCTGGCCAATGATCGAACCCACTTCGCGATCCTGCCGACCGCGTAGCAAACCGTCCTCAAGCAACGCAGCGATGATCGGCTGACGTTCGATCAGACTCATCTCGCAACCCAGACTGGCGAGCACGAACGCGTCTTTGCCCAGCCCGGCCGTGGCGTCCAGCACCCGCGGGCGCACACCGGGCTGGATGCCTACCGCCTTGGCGATCATCTGTCCGCTGCCACCACCGAACAGCCGGCGATGGGCGACCGCGCCTTCGACAAAGTCCACGCGCACCGGGCCCGGCGCATCATCACTCAGTTGCTGCAACTGCAAACCGTCGTCGGTGACTTGCAAGGCGAAATCCGCTTCGGCGTCCTGTAACGGCAAGCCCAGGCGCTGGGCCCATTGCGCTGCCTGCTCCTGCCCATTGCTTGCCAGGGCTTCGACCCGGATGCGGCTGCCCGCTGGTTGCTCACTCATTGTGTCCACACGCTCAAAAATTGTTAATGATCGACAAAAACGGCCGATAACCAAGTATCAGGCATTTTGCCAGACCCAAGACGTGTACTGATCGCTATGTCAGAGATTCAGCAAACATCCATAGGCTACTTATCCCACGCGGGTGACTTCAGCCTGCGTAATTCCCGAGCATTGGGTAGCGTTACCCAGCTCTGGTCGGATGCATTTGCCCGTGCGATGGCTGAACAGATCGGCGACACCACCGAGGTCTCGGCAGAATCCGCCGCCGTTGTGACTGATATCGCCACCGGCGAACCGATTGCCGGGGCTCGCACCCTGGGCAAGATCGTCGAACAACGCGCCTGCCCGGTTGCCGATGTGCAGCGCAAGCCGCCTGAGCCGTTGTTCCTGCCGATTGCCGAGTTCGAACTGGACTTGCTGCCGCCACCGAACGAACCGTTCAGCCTTGGCGAAATGATTGCCCAACAGCGCCACCTTGAGTTCGACAGCACCTGGGTGCGTCCGAGCGTACTCAATCCATACGACGACAGCGTCATTCCAGGCCCTGGCCCGGAGCCACGCCCACTGCATCTGCCGATTGCCGAGTTCGAATGGGAATTGGCCGACAAGCCTGCGCTGCCGCTGGACGACGCCATCGTCGTAGCCCAACAGCGCCAGTTCGACTACGAAAACGGCTGGGCACGCCCAATCGTCCTGCAAAACCTGCGCATGGCTGCTTAACGACAAACACTCCAGCGCCCCATATCCAGATGGAAATGGTTGCGATGGGCAGCGTTATAGTCCGGCCCCAACACCGTATTGAAGTTCTTGCAGGCACCGTCGCGCACCTGACGCAAAAACCGGCCTTTGTCGCCCGCCTCCTTCCAGTCCTCCAAAACACTGATCCGCTGACCATCCGCCAGACGAAAACCGGCGATATCCAACGCATTGGCCGTCGCGTGCTGGCTCAAGCGACCTTCGCTGCGGTTGTAGACATTGCGGCAGGCAAAGCTGCCCAGATGATCGATGCGCGTCACTTTCTGGCCGAATACGGCCTGGGCGGCGGGTTGCAAGGTGTGGACGTCAAACAGCGCATAGGCCACCGCCAACCGGCAACTGGCGAGAAAGCTGCTGCTCAAGGCCACATCCCCGCCCTGCACGCGCAGGATGTTTTGCAGCGGACAGGCTGCCGATGGGTCGCTGTCCGCCTGATGACTGAAGCGCAGCGACGAACTGCCGAGCGCTTGATCACACAGCTGCGGATCGTTTTGCAGGCGCGACAGCTTGTATGGCGTCAGGACGTTCGGTTCGGCCCGGATGTCCAGCGGCGCCCAGGGATTCCACAGGTCAGGCACCTCGATCCAGCCACGCCACACTGCCGCAACGGCAACGCCACACAGCAGCACAAAGACCAGCAATACCGTCGAACCCCGCATCTTCAGCTTTTGAACAATGCGTTGAGTTGATCGAACGGCAGCGCCTGCCCGGCATAGGTGAAGGTGCCTTGGCTGCGGATTTCTTCAGCGGCGCGATACAGCCCGCCGAACGCCGCACGGGCCAGGGATGAACCGACGCTGATGCGCCGCACCCCGCATTCGCTGAGCTGCTGGACGCTGAGGTTGACGCCATTCAAGCCCATCAACACGTTCACCGGGCGCGGCGCCACAGCCTGCACTACGGCGATGACTTGCTCGCGAGTGCGCAAACCTGGGGCGTACAGCACGTCGGCCCCGGCGTCGGCATAGGCTTCGAGCCGCCGCAGCGTGTCAGCGAAATCCATCCGGCCGTTGAGAAGATTTTCCGCACGGGCTGTAAGCATGAACGGAAACGGCAAACTGCGGGCGGCGGCGACGGCCGCTCTGACGCGCTCGACAGCCAGATCGAACGCATAAATCGGGTCATCAGGATTGCCGCTGGCGTCTTCGATGGATCCGCCGACAATGCCGGTCTGCGCCGCTTTCAGCAGGGTTTCGGCGCAGCCTTCGGGGCTGTCGGCAAAGCAATTCTCCAGGTCGGCAGCTA
This sequence comes from Pseudomonas sp. DSP3-2-3, assembly GCF_049898225.1. Classification (NCBI taxonomy): domain Bacteria; kingdom Pseudomonadati; phylum Pseudomonadota; class Gammaproteobacteria; order Pseudomonadales; family Pseudomonadaceae; genus Pseudomonas; species Pseudomonas sp. DSP3-2-3. The sequence goes on from NZ_JAFCXH010000003.1 coordinate 8,144, forward strand.
CCGGCAGATCGGTCGCGGCAACGATGGCGCGGATATTTTCCAGCGCTTCATCCCGGCTTATCGCGCCTTCAGCATCGGCGCGCCCCAAAGCGAAGGCCAGGCCTGCGCTGGTGGTCGCCAGGGACTCGAAGCCCATGGACGCCAGCAGCTTCGCGGAACCTGCGTCCCACGGATTAGGGATCACAAACGCGCTGTCGCGCGCGTGCAAGGCCTGGAAGGTCTGGGCACGTAGCAATTGACGGTCATCCATGGGCGAGTCCTGCTCAAGTCATTGGTGTGGGCTGCTATAAGCCCACAACTACAGACCTCAGAGCAAGCCCAGTTGCTCCACGGAAGGTGCGCGATCCAGTTCCGGCAAGCTCGGCAAGCCTGGCAGGCGGGTCATCAACAGTTGATGAAAGCGCTGGGCCAGCAGCGGCGCCTGGATATTGTCCGGGGTGTGCAGAAACACGTAAGGCGTACGCCCTTCTTCGATCCAGCCTGCGACTTTCTCGACCCATTGCTGCAGAAACGGCTCGTTGGCCTCCAGCAAGGGATGGCCAATGAAGCGCACCTGGGGAAATTGGGTCAGCGCCGCAGGTCGAGGTGGCACCTTGGGCTTTTTCGACTGCGCATGCAAAACCGCAGGGTCCGTGGACACGCAGCTGAACAGCGGCCGCGAGTCCAGGCAAATGCGCTCTACGCCGCGATCCAGCAGCAGCCGATTGAGCATGCGCTCATCTTCACCCTTGTCGAAAAACGCGTGATTGCGCACCTCCACGGCGAGCGGGTATTGCAGCTCATCGATGAAGGTGGCCAGTTCACCCAGGCGCAACGGAGTGAAACTCTTCGCGAGTTGCAGCCAGAGCGGCGCTACGCGCTGACCCAGCGGCGCCAGCAGCCGGATGAAATCCCCTGCGGCGTGCAACTGCAGGCGCAAATCGCCGTTGTGGCTGATGTCGCCGGGGAATTTGGCGGTAAAACGAAAATGCCCAGGCAAGACTTCGGCCCAACGCTGCACTGTTTCAGGCTTGGGTCGCGCATAAAACGTGGTGTTGCCTTCTACGGCATTGAAGACTTGCGCGTACAGACCGAGCATTTCATTAGGACGGGCATCTGCGGGATACAGGAAATCGCGCCAGGCGTTTTCACTCCAGGACGGGCAACCCAAGTAATAAGGCAGGCGGGGAACGTTCAAACGTGCAGATCGAGGCCCGAGACTTCAAGATCCCAATCGACAAAACTCGCGGTGGTCAGATAACTGGCCAGGGCATTGGCAACGCGGCTGCTCATGGAGCGCGGGAAGATGATGTCTTGCTGACGGGCGGGGACGTTGGCGGTAGAGCTGGCTTGCGCACCGGCGCCCGGTTTTGCAGCGTTTTGTGCAGGCTTTTGCGGAACCTCAAGGTCGTCGTTCACTTCTTCGAAGGTACCCTCAACAGTCGCAGGAGCCTTTTGCGGCCTGCGCTTGATGGGGGTGGAGCGATGTGAGGGTCCGTCTATGCGCATGTGTGCGTACTCGGCATCTTATAGTGGCAATTTAACGTCACGAACAGGCACTTAGCAAATGTTCGAACGATAACTAGACCACACATTTCCCAAAAGGTTGACGCCGGCTGGTGGATTCAGGGATTTAGGCGATGAAAGGTGTGTCGCCAGGCAATAGGCAGGGCGAATCCGTGGGAGCAAGCTTGCTTGCGAAGACAGTCGCTTCGCCGCCGAAGAGTACTGGATTGTACTGGCCTTTTCGCGAGCAAGCTCGCTCCCACAATGCCTGTCACCGCGCCTTGGGCGTCGCCACTTTGTCGCGCAGGTAAACCGGCTGGGCGTCGTCGGCGATGATGGCTTCGCCTCGGTTCCAGGCGAAGGTCGCCAGGGTCAGCAGATCCTGAGCATGGGGCAACATGCTGGCGTCGTGGCCGATCGGCTGCACGGGTATGCGCTCGGCATAGCCCCAGCCGGTGCCTGCACCGAACCAGTCGCCGCAGGCATCGGCGGGCAATGCCGCCAGCTCCGGCGGCAATACGGCTTCAGCGCCGAGCAGGCGCATTTCACCCGCCACGTTGTGATAGCACCCCCAATACACCTCATCCATGCGCGCATCGATTGCCGACGCTACCTGATGGGCGCCATGTTCGCGCAATGCGCGTTGCGCCAGTACCGCCAGATTGGAAACCGGCAGCACCGGCCGCTCCAGGGCGAAAGCCAGGCCTTGAACCACGCCGATAGCGATGCGCACGCCGGTAAAAGCCCCGGGGCCACGCCCAAAGGCGATGGCGTCCAGCGCCGACAGGCCGATGCCCGCCTCCGCCAGCAAGGTCTTGATCATCGGCAACAGACGCTGGGCATGCAGGCGCGGGATCACCTCGTAGTGGCTCAGCACTTTGCCGTCATGCAGCAAAGCGACCGAGCAGGCTTCAGTGGCGGTGTCCAGGGCCAGCAAGGTGGTCATCGATGTATCCGTCGCAGGAAAAAAGTGGCGCATTATAAACGACAAACGGCCCGCAAGCGGGCCGTTGTTGACTGAAGGACTCGATCAGCTCAGCGCTGCGAGCACCTTGGCAGTGATCTCTTCTACAGAACCGACACCGGCAATATGGCTGCACTTGGGCTTGCCATTCGCGGTTTCGAGTTTGCTGTAGAAATCCACCAGCGGCTTGGTCTGCGCGTGGTAGACGGCCAGGCGATGGCGCACGGTTTCTTCAACGTCGTCCTTGCGTTGCAGCAAGGGCTCGCCGGTGACGTCGTCGATGCCTTCGACTTTCGGCGGATTGAAGATCGTGTGGTAAATGCGACCCGAACCTTCATGAACGCGGCGACCGGACATGCGCTTGACGATTTCTTCGTCATCCACAGCGATCTCCAGCACATTGTCGATTTCCAGACCGGCGGCCAGCAAGGCTTCAGCCTGCGGAATGGTGCGCGGGAAACCGTCAAACAGCACGCCGTTGGCGCAATCGGGTTCGGACAGACGATCCTTGATCAGGCCGATGATCAGGTCATCGGACACCAGACCGCCGCTGTCCATTACGCTTTTGGCTTTCAAGCCCAGCTCAGTGCCAGCCTTGACCGCTGCGCGCAACATGTCGCCTGTCGAAATTTGCGGGATGCCGAATTTCTCGGTGATGAATTTTGCCTGAGTACCTTTACCGGCCCCGGGAGCTCCCAGCAGAATTACGCGCATCGATGTGCTCCTCAAATTTTTTATATGGAATCGTCGGATTCGCCACTACAGGACCAATCTCTAAATAAGGTTTAAAGCCGAAGAATGGCCAAAGGCTGATCAAGATACACAGCAGACACAGGTGGCACAAGCCGCCGAAAGTCGCAGTAACCCTAGTCCTGATGGCGGTTGCAAGTAGCGGCACCAGCGAGTTCGGCGCCGCGCAACTGCAGGCTCGCAACGCTTTGCCGGCACGGGCTGCGCAGGCAATCGCCGACAGCCCGACCGACAACTGACATCAGCCGGTATTACGCAAGCCCGCCGCGATTCCCGCCACAGACACCAGCAACGCCTGCTCCAGGGGACTGTCCAGACTTGCCTCGCGGCTACGGGATCGGGCGAGCAGTTCCGCTTGCAGCAAGTGCAACGGGTCCAGATAGGTATTGCGCAGGCTGATGAATTCCAGGGTCGCAGGGCTATGTGCCAGTAGCTGGGACTGGCCGGTCAGACCGAGCACCACGGCGCAGGCCTGCGACAATAGGTCGCGTAAATGCGTACCTAAATGTTGCAGCTCGGGCGCCACCAGACGTTCGTCGTATAAACGTGCAATGTCGCTGTCGGCTTTGGCCAGCACCATCTCCAGCATATCGATGCGCGTGCGGAAGAATGGCCATTGCTCGCGCATGTGCGCCAACACCTCGCCTTCGCCCCGTTCCAGCGCCTTGCTCAGCGCTGATTCCCAGCCCAGCCAGGCCGGCAGCATCAGCCGTGTCTGGGTCCAGGCGAAAATCCACGGGATCGCGCGCAAGCTTTCCACACCGCCAGCGCGACGCTTGGCCGGACGGCTGCCCAGCGGCAAACGACCCAGCTCCTGTTCCGGCGTGGCTTGACTGAAATACTCGACGAATTCGGGATTTTCCCGCACCACGGCGCGGTAGGCTTTGACGCCATCGGCCGCCAGGTGATCCATCATCTTGCGCCAGGCGGGTTCCGGCGGTGGTGGCGGTTGCAAGGTGGCCTCCAGCACGGCAGCCAGGTACAGGTTAAGGTTTTGTTCGGCGATGCCTGGCAGGCCGAACTTGAAGCGAATCATCTCGCCTTGCTCGGTGGTGCGAAAGCGACCGGCTACCGAGCCCGGTGGCTGAGACAGAATCGCCGCATGCGCCGGGCCGCCACCGCGTCCGACCGTGCCACCACGGCCATGAAACAGCAGCAGTTCGACTTGTTGCTCACGGCAGATATCCACCAGTTTTTCCTGCGCCCGATACTGCGCCCAGGCCGACGCGGTGGTGCCAGCGTCCTTGGCGGAGTCGGAATAGCCGATCATCACTTCCTGCGGCCCGTGCAACCGTGCGCGATAGCCTGGCAGGCTGAGTAATTGCTCAATCACCGGCCCGGCGTTGTCCAGATCCGCGAGGGTTTCGAACAGCGGCACCACGCGCATCGGCCGTTGCAGCCCGGCTTCCTTGAGGAGCAACTGCACGGCGAGCACGTCCGACGCTGCGCCAGCCATGGAAATCACGTACGAACCGAGCGATGCCGCAGGCGCCGCCGCCACTTCGCGGCAGGTGGCGAGAACTTCGGCGGTGTCTGCCGCAGGTTTGAAATGGCTGGGCAACAATGGCCGACGGTTATTTAGCTCGCGCAGCAGGAACTCAACGCGCGCGGATTCATCCCACTCTTCATAGCGACCCAGACCGAGATAATCAGTGATTTCGGTCATGGCGGCGCTGTGTCGGCTGGAGTCCTGACGCACATCCAGCCGCACCAGGAACAAACCAAAGGTGACAGCGCGGCGCAGACAATCGAGCAACGGGCCATCAGCAATCACACCCATGCCGCATTCGTGCAGCGACTGAAAACACAGCAGCAGCGGGTCGAGCAGATCACGGTTGTCGTTCAGCACGTTCTCCGGCATCGGCTGGGTGACGGTCAGCGATGCGTGCGCCCAATTGCGCGTCGCGCGCAGACGTTCACGCAGTTGTTTGAGCAACGCGCGATAAGGTTCGGCATTTTCTCCGGCATGGGCTAGCAGCGCGGCGCTGGCCTGTTGCATGGACAGTTCGGCCGCCAGCTGATCGACATCGCGCAAGTACAGATCCGCCGCCATCCAGCGCGCCAGCAGCAGCACTTCGCGGGTGACCGCAGCCGTGACATTCGGGTTGCCGTCACGGTCGCCGCCCATCCACGACGCAAAGCGGATCGGCGCGGCTTCCAGCGGCAGATGCAGGCCGGTTGCGGCGTGCAGTGCATGATCGGCCTTGCGCAGGTAATCGGGCACCGCCTGCCACAGCGAATGCTCGATGACGGCGAAGCCCCACTTGGCTTCGTCCACCGGAGTTGGCCGGGTGCGGCGAATCTCTTCGGTGTGCCAGGCCTCGGCGATCAAGCGTTGCAGGCGTGAGGTGATCTGCTCGCGCTCGTCGCTGCTGAGGTCTCGCTGATCCAGTGCCGCCAGTTGTGCGGCGATGGCGTCGTACTTCTGGATCAACGTGCGCCGCGCGACTTCGGTCGGGTGCGCAGTAAGGACCAGTTCGATCTCCAGCTTGCCCAGTTGCCGCGCCAGCGCTTCCGGGGAATGTCCCGCGCCCTTCAAACGGTCGAGCAACTCGGGCAGGACTCGGGATTCGAAGGGTTGCGGCTGAGCATCGTCGCGACGACGAATCAGCTGATATTGCTCGGCGATGTTGGCCAGATTGAGGAACTGATTGAAGGCCCGCGCGACGGGCAGCAACTCACCTTCCTCCAGCGCATTTACGCTGGAACTCAGCTGTTCGGCACCCGCTGCGGAGCCCCGTCGACCAGCCTTGGCGCCTTTGCGAATGCGTTCGATCGTATCGAGAAACTCCGCGCCACGTTGCTCGCGGATGGTGTTGCCCAACAGCTCGCCCAACAGGTGAACGTCCTCACGCAAACGTGCATCGATATCAGCCATCGTTCCCTCTCCCAGCGTTTTTATAGGGGCGCTGTCCGGTTCGTTACCTTCACCACCGAACCAGCGTGCAGAAATCTGATCTACCAACAGTGCACCAAAACCCTGCGGTTCGACAAACCCCTGGCTTCAGGCAACCGTTTGCCAGGACTCAAGCTAATCTCAGTGACGGGCTATTTTGATGGGCTCGTTATTCGATCAGGCCCGCCAGCGCGGGCCAATAAAGGGGTATCTATGAAAATCCGTGAGCTCGCCAACCACTGGGAACAGAATGCCAAAGGTCGCCTGACCAGGACCAGCTATGCGATTCACCTGGATGTGGAATCCGCCGCCCGGCTGGCGGCTCTGACCGAGATGTACCCGAAACGCCATGCCGAAGAACTGCTGGGGGAGCTGATCGGCGCGGCGCTGGAAGAGCTGGAGACCAGCTTCCCCTACGTCAAAGGCCAGCATGTGATTGCGACCGATGAAGAAGGCGATCCACTTTACGAAGATGTGGGCCCCACGCCGCGTTTCCTGGAGTTGTCACGACGCCATTTGCACGAACTTTCCGAGCAGCAGGAAGCTGAGCCATCCTGATTTCGCTGGATTTTCCTCCCGGTTGACCGCTTTAGAGCCCGGCAACGACAACACACGGCTGTGTTGTCAGGTGCCTGACAAACGACGTCAGTTTTCAGACGCCGCTCAAAAAAAACCTGAACTATTCAAAAACTGCACAGGTCCGAGCCGTTAGCCATTACAGAAAAGCCTACGGATAGCAGATGGCATTGCCAGCGCTACCTCGCTCGCTTCAGCCCTAAGCATGACTGTCATGGAAACCAAAGTTTTCAGGAGATAAACAATGGAATCGCACACCATGAACACCGTTACTGCCAAATCCAAATTCAAAGCTTTGAAACTCGCCGCACTGGCCCTCGGCGCCAGCTTTGTGCTGGCCGGTTGCGCAGGCAATCCGCCAAGCGAGCAGTACGCAGTCACTCAATCGGCCGTTAACAGTGCAGTTAGCGCCGGCGGCACCGAGTACGCAGCGGTAGAAATGAAATCGGCTCAGGACAAGCTCAAGCAAGCCGAAACCGCCATGCAGGACCAGAAATACGACGAAGCACGTCGTCTGGCTGAGCAGGCCGAATGGGATGCACGCGTAGCCGAGCGCAAGGCTCAGGCCGCCAAGGCTGAAAAAGCTGTGCAGGATGCCCGTCAGGGCGTCAACGAACTACGTGAAGAAGGCATGCGCCAGGTACAACCGGCACCGGCGCAATAACACCTGTTTTTCATGCATTTCGAATTCGATTTAAAGGACGAGACTACTATGCGCAAACAATTGATGATCCCTGCCCTGCTGGCCATGAGCGTCGCTCTTGCTGCTTGCTCCACGCCGCCCAATCCTAATCTGGAATCGGCGCGTACCAATTTCTCCGCGCTGCAAAGCAACCCGAAAGCCACCCAGGTCGCCGCCCTTGAAACCAAGGATGCCAGCGACTGGCTGAACAAGGCTGACGCTGCATACCGCGCCAAGGAAAACGAGAAGAAAGTCGATCAGCTGGCTTACCTGACCAACCAGCGCGTCGAGCTCGCCAAGCAGACGATCAACCTGCGCACCGCTGAAGAAAATCTGAAAGGTGCCGCCGCTGCTCGCGCCCAGGCTCGTCTGGATGCCCGTGACGCTCAGATCAAGGCCTTGCAGAGCAGCCTGAACGCCAAGCAGACCGAACGCGGTACGCTGGTGACCTTCGGCGACGTGCTGTTTGACCTGAACAAGGCCGAACTGCGCTCCAGCGGCCTGACCAATGTTAGCCAGCTCGCCAAGTTCCTGCAGGACAACCCGGACCGTAAAGTGATTGTCGAAGGCTACACCGACAGCTCGGGTTCGGCTGCGTACAACCAGTCGCTGTCCGAGCGCCGCGCTGGCTCCGTGCGCAATGCTCTGGTGCAGATGGGCGTTGATCCAGCGCGCATCGTTGCTCAGGGTTACGGCAAGGAATACCCGGTTGCCGACAACACCAGCAACTCGGGCCGTGCCCAGAACCGTCGCGTGGAAGTGACCATTTCCAACGACAACCAGCCAGTAGCACCGCGTTCGTCGATGCACTAAAACGCTGAAGCAATACTGAAAAGCCCGGCCAGTGTTCACTGGCCGGGCTTTTTGCTGTTCGCTTGTCCCGTCCTTTGTGGGAGAGGACTTGTCCTCGCTGAGTCAGCCCGGGCAACCTCAATCTGCCCGACAGAGCTTCATTGCCTGCCAGCCCCTTCGAGGACAAGTCCTCTCCCACAAAAGCAACGCCAGCCTCGCTTCAACGGATAGTGGATGTTCAAGGCTGCAACTGCTGCGGCGTTTCCTCGCCGGCGCAACGTACGGCCTGTTTCTTGTCGTTGATCAGTACGCCCGACAGCCCTTTTTGCGAAGTGTCGAACAGCACCAGCACGCCATCGATGCACTGCGCCACTTCAGTGGCCGGGGTCACGGATATCTTGTAGTCCTCGCCCGGCACGGTCTTGAGCATCGTGAACTGGTTGAGCAGCAAGGCATCTTCTGGCTTGGCGAAATGCAGGTAGCCGTAGTACCAGAGGGTGCCGACCGTGCCCAGGATGCAGCAGATTCCGGTGATGATCAGCGGGATGGCGTTACGTTCTTCGTTCATTGCGTTTTCTCGGACTCAGCAGTTTTCGGATTCGGTGTGGCAGCGGGATAGTTCGGCACTTCGGCCAGGCGCCGCAGGCCATTGAAGTGCAGCGGGTCTTCCAGATAGCGCAGCATGACCGCGCGCCACGTTGGATCGGAGAATGTCTGCACATGACCGCCACGGGTCAGTTGCAGCACACGCGGCGGCGGCGCGGCCTGATACAGGCTGATGCCATTGTTCAGCGGTACAAGGGTGTCGTCCATGCTCTGGAAAATCAGCATCGGCGTACCGGCCAGCTGTGGCAGGCCATTAATGGCGCTGTCTGCATCGGGAATCAGCCACGACAGCGGAGTTTGCAGCGGCCAGGTCAACCACGAAGTGCCCAAGGTGTAGCGCGCGACCTGCCGATAACTCGCCGGCGTTCCGTCCAGCACCAGCGCCTTGAGTCTGGCGCGTTGCGCAGGATGTTCAGCCAGATAATGCACGCCCAGCGCCCCGCCGATACTTTGCCCGAGCACCACCAGCGGCTTGCCCTGGACCTCGGAGGACTGATCGAGCCAGGCGAACGCGGCGTCAATGTCTTGATAAATGGCGGGCAAGCCCGGTTGCCCTTCCGACAGCCCATAACCGCGGTAATCCAGCAGCAGAACCTGATAACCCTGCTCCGGCAACCACCAACTGCCGCCCAGATGCCAGGCCAGATTTCCGCCGTTGCCATGCAGATGCAGCACCGTGCCTTTGACCGGGACGCCTTCCTTGGCTGGCAGCCACCAGGCGTGCAAGCGCGTGCCATCGGCGGCGGTCAAGGAGACGTCGCGAAATTGCAGATGGGCCTTTTCCGGCGTGAACGGCAGACCGGGCTCCGGGTAGAAGAGCATGGAACTGCAGCCGGACAGGGTGAACATCAGCGCAAGGGTGGTCAGCAACTTCAAGCGGGATTCCTTACAAAGTGGGCGCTCTCGAAGGGGTCAGTACATTCGGCAGATTTTTTCCGCCTGAAAAAATGTCTTCGCGAGCAAGCTCGCTCCCACAGATTGCGCTACAAAATATTCGAATAATCCGCTTCGATCCGGTCCAGGCTCAAGTGGTTGAGGAAGTTCGAGAAACACATCCAGGCTGACAAGGCATTCATGTCGCGAAACTGTTCGGGCAGGTATTTGGGCGGCACCACCAAGCCTTCATCGACCAATTGACGCATCGTGCGCATGTCTTCAAGGGTGGTCTTGCCGCAGAACAGCAGCGGAACTTGTTCCAGCTTGCCTTTGCGGACCGCCAGCTGAATATAGTTGTAAACCATGATGAAGCCCTTGAGGTAGGACAAGTCTTTGGTGAATGGCAGACCATTGGGCACCGATCCCCGGAAAACCCGACTGGCATTGCCATAGCTTTCCGACATGCCGAAGCCCTGCTCGCGGTAGAACTCGAAGACTTGCAGGAAGTCGGCGCCCTCCTCGGCCATATGAATCGCGCGGGTGCGGTTGGTCAGCTTGCGCAGGCGACTCGGGTAGGACGCAAAGGCGATGACTTCCATGAGAATCGCCAGACCTTCCTGAGTCACGGTCGACGACGGCGGGCCCTTGGACAGAAAAGTGCAGATCGGCTGGTTCTGGCCGTTCAGCGTCGTGCCCACGTGCACCAGCCCTTCGTGAACTTCCAGGGCGCGCACGTCGCGTTCGTTGAACATCGCGTCGGTGCGGATCTTGATGTAGTCGGCACCTGCGGCAGCGTCGGCGACGATGCCATCAGACTCGAACACCCGGATGGTTTCCTCGGCTTCGCCAAAGACCTTGTTCAGGCGGCTTTGCAGCATCGCCACAGCGTCCTTGGCAGTGAGCGTCTTGGCTTCATCCTTGAGGTCGCCGCGCCCGGCGATGTTGTTCAGGTAATCCGACAGCATCAGGCCCAGATCGGACAGCGTCGGATCGCCCGCATGAAAGGCATCCGATGCCGCCCCGTAGAGCTCTTGGGAGATCAGGCCGAAATCCGGCGTGCCCCGCGCTTCGAGCATGCGGATCACCATGCGGTATTCCTTGCACATGCGCCGCATGATCTGCCCCACCGGGTTGAACTGACCCAGTTGCCGGGTGAGGTCACGCTCGATGTTCTGGAACTCCAGCTTGACGGCGCCGGAGTCAAAACCCAGAGGTCGGTTGTCGTAGTAGGCGCGGTCCACATTGGGCATCGCCTTGCCTTTGGCGGCGAGGAATTCCTGGCGGACGGTGTCGTCCCACTTCACTGCATCCAGAACCCGAATCGGCGTCTGCGCCAATACGATTCGATCCGACAACGTGCGAATAGTCTGCTGGTACTCGTCCACCCGGTGCTCCTTCGTTGGTCAGGCCTTGGTTGGTTGGGCGTGTAGCCCTACTTGGGTATGCGCTGGTACCGCGCCACCTCAAGGAAAACATCTGAATTGGCCGGATCGTCAAGGTATCCGAACACGGTTTCAAGCGGACTGGTGATCAATACACCGTCGCCTTTCTCGGTTTCCATCGTCTGCCCGTCAAGCAGCTTTTGCTCGGTCCATTGCCTGATGTGATCCAGATCCAGGTTGTAGACCACCAGTTCATCGTTTTCCGTCAATTCAAAACCGGCAATCACGTAATTAGACCCGTATCGCTGCGGCAGGCCCGCCGACAGGTACCAGCGACTGCCATGTCGCGCCACGGTAAAAGCGTATTCATCGCGGTTCTTGCGATCACCTTTACGATAGCTGGTGGCCTTGTATTCATTGCTGCCGGCGCGTTTGATCTCCAGCTCAAGGGGTTCGCCCCAGGCGTTCTTGCTGGTCCAGGTTCCCAGCAACTGCGCTGGCGCAGCGTCATGGGCGGGGATCGGGTCCTTGAAGGTCACCAGACAGCCGCTGAGCAGCAGGAACGACAAGACTATGACCAGACGCCAGGCTTTCATGGGTTGCTCCCGAAAGGGCATGTCACTCGCCAGCAGGATTCGCTGTACCCAGCACCAGATGCATCTGGCGAGTAAGAATACCGAGGTTTTCTTTGTCCGCGTCGGGCTGCGGGCCGTGCAATAGAGCCTGATACTCCATCCGGCACATTACCCCCGTCAACACTTGCGCATCCTGAAGTGGCTGCGCCGAGCCCATGACCTGCAAAAACTGACAGGTGCCTTGCAGGAGAATTTCCTGATGCGCGCTGACCAGACGCGCCAGACGCGGGTTGATCAAGGCTTCGTGGTGGAAGGCATGTTCGGCAATCAGAAAGTCGCGCCGGGTCAGCAATTGGTGACGAATGTACTCCATGGCCATGCCGGCGATTTCATCGGCCAGGCGTGAACGCGCGGCGGCCGAGCCATCGTGGCGGGCGAGCATGTCGCGCAGAACGACTTCAGTGTTTTGCCAGAGCCTGGCCATATACGCGGCGCTGCGCTCGACGTATTGCGAGAAGGCATCGGTGAGCAGGTCATCGATGTCCTTGAAATAGTAGGTGGTTGCCGAGAGCGGCACGCTGGCTTCGGCCGCAACGGCCCGGTGCCGAACAGCACGCACGCCGTCACGCACCACGATGCGCATGGCTGCGTCGAGAATCTGCTGGCGGCGCTGCTCGCTGCCTTCCCGGCTCGCCTTGCGGCCGCGATACTCGACACTTTGCGCCACGGCGGTGGCGGCTCCTGCAGCTCCATTTTTTGCGATAGAACGGGTCACGACGGGGGTTCTCTCTAGAATTGGGAATTATTAACACTGCAAGTCTGTGGGAGAGGACTTGTCCTCGAATACGATTGGACGGTCACGGAGATTATTCAGATATTGTCGCCGCCTGAGCCACCGCCTTCGAGGACAAGTCCTCTCCCACCTGACCCTATCGACCAGCAGAGCAAAAAAAAGCCGCCCATCAAAGGCGGCTTGTTTTCACGTCACTTACGCTTGCGGGCGCATGTGCGGGAAGAGGATCACGTCGCGGATCGACGGGGCGTTGGTGAGCAGCATCACCAGGCGGTCGATGCCGATACCTTCACCGGCGGTTGGCGGCATGCCGTACTCCAAAGCACGAACGAAGTCAGCGTCGTAATGCATGGCTTCGTCGTCACCGGCATCCTTGTCCGCCACCTGAGCCATGAAGCGCTCAGCCTGGTCTTCCGCGTCGTTCAACTCGGAATAGGCGTTGGCGATTTCACGGCCACCGATGAACAGCTCGAAGCGGTCAGTGACGTTCGGGTTATCGTCGTTGCGGCGCGCCAGCGGCGACACTTCGAACGGGTACTGAGTGATGAAGTGCGGCTGCTCAAGCTTGTGCTCGACCAGCTCTTCGAAAATCATCACCTGCAATTTACCCAGGCCTTCGAAACCCAGCACCTTGGCGCCGGCTTTCTTGGCGATGGCCCGCGCCTTGTCGATGTCTTCGAGGTCGGCAGCGTTCAGTTCCGGATTGTATTTAAGGATCGAATCGAACACCGACAGGCGCACGAAGGGTTCGCCGAAATGGAACACCTTGTCGCCGTAAGGCACGTCGGTGCTGCCCAGAACCAGCTGCGCCAGCTCGCGGAACAGTTCCTCGGTGAGGTCCATGTTGTCTTCGTAGTCCGCGTACGCCTGATAGAACTCAAGCATGGTGAACTCAGGGTTGTGACGGGTCGAGACGCCTTCGTTACGGAAGTTGCGGTTGATCTCGAAGACCTTCTCGAAGCCACCGACAACCAGACGCTTGAGGTACAGCTCAGGCGCGATGCGCAGGAACATGTCCATGTCCAGCGCGTTGTGGTGAGTCTCGAACGGCTTGGCGGCTGCGCCACCCGGAATGGTCTGCAACATCGGCGTTTCGACTTCGAGGAAGTCGCGCTTCATCAGGAAGCTGCGAATGTGCGCGATGACTTGCGAGCGCACGCGGAACGTCTGACGCACGTCGTCGTTGACGATCAGGTCGACATAACGCTGGCGATAGCGGGTTTCGGTGTCGGTCAGGCCGTGGTGCTTGTCCGGCAGTGGACGCAACGATTTGGTCAGCAGGCGCACATTGGTCATTTCGACATACAGGTCACCCTTGCCGGAACGCGCCAGGGTGCCTTCGGCGGCAATGATGTCGCCCAGGTCCCAGGTCTTGACGGCGGCCAGGGTTTCTTCGGACAGGGTCTTGCGGTTGACGTAGACCTGGATGCGCCCGGACATGTCCTGGATCACCATGAACGAACCGCGATTGAGCATGAGACGACCGGCAACCTTGACCGGGATCGCCGCTTCCGCCAGTTCTTCCTTGGTCTTGTCGACGTACCGCTTCTGCAGGTCTTCGCAGTAGCTGTCACGGCGGAAGTCGTTCGGGAAGGCCTGACCCTTGGCGCGCTCGGCAGCAAGCTTTTCCTTGCGCAGGGCGATCAGGGTGTTTTCTTCCTGTTGCAGGGCTTGCGGGTCGAGTTGTTGGTCGCTCATGTCTTTAGATATTCCATCACAGGTTCGTTGTCCCCCGCCTGCGGCAGGGGATCGCGGGCAAGCCACGCACCGGCAGGGCCGGGGTGGCTGCGCGTGGTTACAGCCCTTGCTTGAGGCTTGCGATCAGGTATTCGTCGATGTCGCCGTCGAGCACCTTGTCGCAGTCGCTGCGTTCGATGTTGGTCCGCAGATCCTTGATCCGCGAGGCATCGAGCACATACGAGCGGATCTGGTGACCCCAGCCAATGTCGGACTTGGTGTCTTCCACGGCCTGGGAAGCGGCATTGCGCTTCTGGATTTCCTGTTCGTACAGACGCGCGCGCAACATCTTCATGGCGGTGTCTTTGTTGGCGTGCTGGGAACGCTCGTTCTGGCAGCAGACCACGGTGTTGGTCGGAACGTGAGTGATACGTACCGCCGAGTCGGTGGTGTTTACGTGCTGACCACCCGCGCCCGAGGAGCGGTAGGTGTCGATGCGCAGGTCCGACGGGTTGATGTCGATTTCGATGTTGTCATCGATTTCCGGCGAAACGAACACAGCCGAGAACGAGGTGTGGCGACGGTTGCCGGAGTCGAACGGGCTTTTGCGCACCAGACGGTGCACACCGATCTCGGTCTTCAGCCAGCCGAAGGCGTATTCGCCCTTGATGTGGACCGTGGCGCCTTTGATACCGGCGACTTCACCGGCCGACAGCTCCATGATGATCGCTTCGAAACCGCGCTTGTCAGCCCAGCGCAGGTACATGCGCAGCAGGATGTTGGCCCAGTCCTGCGCCTCGGTTCCGCCGGAACCGGCCTGGATGTCCAGGTAAGCGTTGTTCGCGTCCATGTCACCGCTGAACATGCGACGGAATTCCAGCTTCTCCAGCGCCTCGCGCAGACGCTCGACTTCAGCGGCGACGTCATCGACGGCAGCCTGGTCTTCTTCTTCGGCGGACATCAGCAGCAGGTCTTTGGCATCGACCAGCCCGGTGGACATTTCGTCCAGGGTGTCGACGATCTGCGAGAGCAAGGCGCGCTCGCGGCCCAGGCTCTGGGCGTATTCGGGTTTGTTCCAGACGTTGGGATCTTCGAGCTCGCGGTTTACTTCGGTCAGACGATCATGTTTGTGATCGTAGTCAAAGATACCCCCGAATGGTTTCGGAGCGCTCGGACAGGTCCTTGATGCTGTTTAGGATCGGGTTGATTTCCATGGTAGGCAGCACTCGCAGGCGAAATTTTCAAAGCCGGCGAGTATACACCGCTGTCGGCGCAGAGGGCAGTCCGTTGGGCAGTGGATTGAGCCGGGACCAATAATTCCCGTTGAAGCGAGGCTTGCCCGCGAATCGTTGTCTACCGGAATGCCCTCTTCCCGGATAAATCCGGTCCCACAAAATCAGCGCGATCCAGTGGGACCGGCTTTAGCCGGGAAGGCGCCGGTTCAGACAATACGTCTGCGGCGCCTAGCGTTCCCCCCAGACATAGAATCTCCAGCAGGTCGTGTTTACCCCACCGAAACCTGATTACGCCCATTGTTCTTGGCGGCATACAGGCCTTTGTCGGCTTCCTGGATCAATTGCCGGCTGTTGCTGCCCACCGGCGGAATGATGGTGGCCACGCCAATGCTGACGGTCAGGCTCGAACCCGGTGCCGGGGCGATGTGCGGGATGTTCATGCCGGCCACGCTCATGCGCAGTTTTTCGGCCAGCAGGCGCGCGCCGCCGGGGGATGTATTGGGCAGCACCAGCGCGAACTCTTCGCCGCCGTAGCGCGCCGGCAGGTCCGACGGGCGCGCGCAGCTGGCGCGAATCGCCTTGGCGACCTGACGCAACGCTTCGTCACCTTCCAGGTGCCCGAAGTTATCGTTGAAGGCCTTGAAATAGTCCACATCGATCATCATCAGCGACAACTGCGACTGTTCACGGATCGCACGACGCCATTCCAGCTCCAGGTATTCGTCGAAATGACGCCGGTTGGACAACCCGGTCAAACCGTCGGAGTTCATCAGGCGCTGCAGCACCAGGTTGGTGTCGAGCAGCTGTTGCTGGCTGACGCGCAAGGCGCGGTAGGCCTCGTCACGTTGCAGCAGCGTCATGTAGGACCGCGAGTGATAGCGGATGCGTGCCACCAGCTCGATGTTGTCCGGCAGCTTGACCAGGTAATCGTTGGCACCGGCGGCGAACGCCGCACTCTTGATCAGCGGGTCCTCCTTGGTGGAGAGCACGATGATCGGGATGTCCCTGGTCAGCGGATTGTTGCGGTACTCGCGCACCAGCGTCAGGCCATCCAGCCCCGGCATCACCAGGTCCTGGAGAATCACCGTGGGCTTGATCTGGACTGCCTGGGCAATGGCCTGATGAGGATCGGCGCAAAAATGAAAATCGATGTTTTCTTCATTGGCCAGCCCGCGACGTACCGCTTCGCCGATCATGGCCTGATCGTCGACCAGCAATACCATTGCAGCGTTTACATCGGAGGACTTGAAATTGCCCATCTGCAGGTCATTCATTTGGGAACTCCTGAGCACCGGTTGGCAGTGGACTCAACGGGGATGTCATAGGGCGAACACCTCTCTCAAGCGAGACGCAATGGTGTCCAGCGGTCGGATTTCGGCAGCTGCATCGATGGCGGCGGCAGCCTTGGGCATGCCATAAACCGCGCAGGACTGCTGATCCTGCGCGATGGTCAGATAACCTTGCTGACGCATCAACTTGAGTCCCTGCGCGCCGTCTCGTCCCATTCCAGTCAACAAAACGCCCACTGCGTCACCGTTCCAATAGCGGGCCACACTCTCGAAAAACACATCGATCGAGGGCCGATAGATTTCGTTAACCGGCTCGGCGGTATAGGCCAGCGTGCCGTTCTTCAACATGCGGATATGGTGATTGGTGCCCGCCAGCAGAACCGTGCCGCTGCACGGCGGCTCGCCTTCCCTGGCCAGGCGCACCGGCAAACCGGAAGCGCTGCTCAACCATTCGGCCATACCGGCGGCGAAAACCTGATCCACGTGCTGCACCAGCACGATGGCCGCCGGGAAGTTCACCGGAAGCCCCTTCAAAATGATTTCCAGTGCTGCCGGACCGCCCGCCGAAGAGCCGATGGCGACCAGCCCCCTACGCTGCACGGCAGTGCGGATCGGGGTTGCGGTAGCGGGTTCGCGCGTACCGCGCTGACCGATCAACCAGCCGATGTTGAGGATCTTGCGCAGCAAAGGCGCGGCGGCTTCCTTAGGGTTGCTGCCACCGATGGCCGGTGTGTCCACCACGTCCAGCGCGCCGTAGCCCATGGCTTCGAATACGCGGTGCACGTTCTGCTCACGGTCCACGGTGACCACGACAATGGCGCAGGGTGTGGCCGCCATGATCTGTCGCGTTGCCTCCACGCCATCCATCACCGGCATGATCAGGTCCATCAGGATCAGGTCCGGTGTCTGCTCGGCACAGCGGCGCACCGCTTCGGCGCCGTCCGACGCCACCCAAACCACTTGATGCGCAGGCTCGAAGGCCAGCGCACGACGCAACGCTTCGATAGCCAGCGGCATGTCGTTGACGATTGCAATTTTCATCCTTGAGCATCCCCGATCAATTCGGCAACGGCATCGAGCAGCGCGTCGTCATGAAAACTGGCCTTGGCCAGATAATAATCAGCACCGGCATCCAGGCCTCGGCGTCGATCTTCCTCACGATCCTTGTACGAAACCACCATCACCGGCAGCGACTGCAGACGTGTGTCCCGGCGCAACAGCGTGACCAGTTCGATGCCGTCCATGCGCGGCATGTCGATGTCAGTGATCAACAAGTCAAAATCTTCGGCACGCAAGGCATTCCAGCCATCCATGCCGTCCACCGCAACCGCGACTTCATAGCCGCGATTGACCAGCAGCTTGCGCTCCAGCTCGCGCACCGTCAGCGAGTCATCCACCACCAGCACGCGCTTGCGGGTGACCGCGTCGACCTGGCGATTACGTCGATCAATGCGCTCCAGACGCCCGGTATTCAGCAGCTTTTCTACCGAGCGCAGCATGTCTTCGACATCAATAATCAGTACCGCCGAACCATCGTCCAGCAATGCCCCGGCCGAGATGTCCTGGACTTTGCCCAGACGCGGATCCAGGGGCAGGACTACCAGCGTGCGCTCGCCGATGAAGCGCTCCACCGCCACGCCATACACGGCATCACGTTCGCGGATCACGACCACTTTGAGCACGCCATCGGTGTTTTGACCGGACGGACGTTGCAGCAACTGACTGGCGGCAACCAGCCCCACATGCCGGCCCTCGTGCCAGAAATGCTGGCGGCCTTCGAGCTGGATGATTTCGTCAGACGCCACGTCGCTCATGCGTTCGATGTGCGCCAGCGGGAAGGCGTAGGCTTCACCGCCCACTTCCACAACCAGACTGCGCACCACCGAAAGGGTCAGGGGCATTTCCAGCAGGAAGCGGCTGCCCTGCCCTGCGGCCTGCTCCAGCCCGACACCGCCGCGCAACTGGCGCACCATGTCCTGAACCGCATCCAGCCCGACGCCGCGCCCGGAAATTTCGGTCACCTTGTCGCGCATGCTGAAGCCCGGCAGGAACAGGAAGCTCAACAACTCCTCCTCACTCAACTGCGCGGCGGTTTCGGCGGGCGACAACTGCCGCTTGACGATATTGCTGCGCAGTTTCTCCAGATCGACGCCGTTGCCGTCGTCACTCAGTTCAACCAGCAACTGCCCGGCCTGATGCGAGGCCTTGAGCCGGATCAGGCCCTCCGCCGGTTTGCCCGCCGCGATGCGTTCTTCCGGCAGTTCAATGCCATGGTCCACAGCGTTGCGCAGCAGATGGGTCAGCGGCGCTTCAAGTTTTTCCAGCACATCGCGGTCGACCTGGGTTTTCTCGCCTTCGATTTCCAGGCGCACCTGCTTGCCCAGTTCGCGGCCCAGATCGCGGACCATCCGCACCTGACCACTCAGCACGTCGGCAAACGGCCGCATGCGACAGGCCAGCGCCATGTCGTACAGCTGCCGGGAACGCTGCGCTGCCAGCCAGCCGAATTCATCCAGCTCGGCAGTCTGCTGGATCAGCATCTGTTGCGCCTCGGCCAACATCCGACGTGCTTCGTGCAGGGCTTTCTGGGCCTCTGGCGCCATGCCGGTTTCGCCGAACCCGGCTTCAAGGTCATCCAGTGCGCGCTGACTGCTGCCTTGCAGACGCTTGAGGCGTTGCATATTGGTCAGAAACGGTTTGAGGCGCTGGGTCTCGACCAGGGATTTACTGGACATGTCCAGCAAGCCGTTCAAGCGCTCGGCGGTGACCCGCAAAACCCGTTCACCACCTTCGCTGGCCCGTCGGTTGCGGCGCGGCGAAGCGGTGGCTCGGGTTTGCGGCTCGGCCGTTGCCGCCTCGGGCGCAGGCTGCACAGCGCTGTTGGCGGTCGACTGGATCGCGGCACCGGATAGCGCCGCGTCAGCCAACAGCAAGGCGCTGGCCAGCAGGGCGGAGTCGGCAGTGGATTCGGTCGCGGCCGGCAGCAACGTCGCGCCGCGCAACATGCCCGTGCCCTGTTTCAGCGCGGTGTTCATCCGCGCCACGTAGGCATCGACGTCGGCTTGCTCGACATTGCTCGCGCCGGGCGTGGCGATACGCAGCAACAGATCGGTGCCCTGCAACAAGGCGTCGATATGCTCGGGTTGCAAGTACAGGCGACCTTCCTGGGCGCTGACCAGACAGTCTTCCATGACGTGGGAAACACTGACCCCGAACTCAACCCCGACGATGCGCGCCGCACCCTTGAGCGAGTGGGCGGCGCGCATGCACGATTCCAGGTATTCGGCCTGGGTAGGGTTGCGTTCAAGGGCCAGCAGGCCGGCGCTCAGGACCTGGGTCTGGGCCTCGGCTTCCAGAGTAAACAGCTCGAACAACGAAGCGTCGCGCATTTGATCCGGGGTCATGTCAGGCTCCGATTGATCGCCGAGATCAATTGCTCTTCATCCAGCAGGCGCAGGCTGTAATTCTTCCACTGCAGCACCCCCCGGGTGAACCGCGCGTTGGCGTGAGCGCCGGAGGCGGACGCCGAATCCAGCAGGGTTTCGTCCATGGCATGAATGCCGTCAACTTCATCCACCGGCACCACGACCGAACCGCCCTGCGCAGCGATGATCAGCATGCGCGGCATGATCCGTAGCGAGTGCGCGAGGGCCGGTGCAGGGTCCAGGCCCAGCAATTCCACCAGCGACAGGCAGGCAACCAGCGCGCCGCGCACATTGGCCACGCCGAGCAACGCCCGGGAACGCTGATGGGGTAACGAGTGAATCGCCTGCAATGGCGAGACCTCCACCAGACACCGGGTCGGCAAAGCCAGCCATTCTTCGCCCAGGCGAAACACCAGCGTCGAACGGGTCTTGATGTCGATGTGCATCGCGCTGGTCAGCGAGTAATCATGATCGTCGCGGGTCAGCGCATAACGGTCGAGCAGACGCGTCGCTGCGGCCGAGTAAACCGGGCAGTTGCGGCAGTGAATGTGCTCGACCAGCAACGGACAGGAACGGTCGCCGTGAATGCCGATGCGATTCCAGCAGTCATCGATGGCTTGAGCGTCTTCGTGCGTAAAACTCGCATAGCCGTAACTGCCGCTCATTGCCTGTTTCCTTGTTTATTCACGCCACGGGCTGCGCGCTCCTGCAAGCGACGCGCACCACTGCTGTCGCCCTGAGCCTCCAGCAACGCAGCGAGTTGCGCCAGCGTCTCGGCGTGCTGAGGCTGCAAATAAAGGGCCTTGCGGTAGAAACCTTGCGCCAGCGCGGCCTTGCCCTCCACTTCGCTGAGCAGCCCAAGCCAATAGAAAATCTGCGCGACCGGTTCGTGGTGTTGCAGGAAGCGCTCGCAGGCTGCACGTGCCTCAGCGCTCCGCCCTTCGTTGGCGAGGCTGGCGATGGTGGCCAGCAGGGTCGCGACGTCGTCCGTGGTGCCGCTCGCCGCTTTCGCCGCAACGGACGCGGGGCGCGCCGCTGGCACTGGCGCGGTGGCTCGCGGGTATGCACGTGCGGGCATCCGCACGGGCGGCGCGACCGCCGTGCCCGGCATGCTGCGGGCAAGGCTTGCCAGCGGCAGCGGCACCTGGATCGTACTGGCTTCCTGAGGCGGCTCGACGTGGTGACTGAATGCAAACGTCTGCGGCACGCCAATGGAACGCATGCCCATGCGCGTCAGCAGACTGCCCTCGGCAGGCCCGATGAACAGCACGCCGTCATCGCGGGTCAGGCGTTTGAGCACCTCGAATACTTGTTTCTGCGTCACTTGGTCGAAATAGATCAGCAGGTTGCGGCAGAACACGAAATCGTAAGCCACCTGGGTCAGCAGCGTCGGGTCGAGTAAATTGCCGGCGCGGAAACGAACACGACCACGCACTCGTTCGTCTATCAGAAGCCCATCCTCCACGGCACTGAAATAGCGCTCGCGAAAGGCGGTGTCGTTCCCGCGAAAAGAATTCTTGCCGTACACCCCATGCTCGGCACGGGCGATGGACAGGGGGCTGATGTCCACGGCGTCGATCTGGAACTGCTGCGCGCCGATATGCGCATCGAACAACGCCATGGCGATGGAATAAGGCTCTTCACCCGTCGAACACGGCAAGCTGAGGATGCGTACCGGACGCACACCCTGCAGCACTGCGAGTTTTTCGCTGACCAGTTTGCCCAGAGTGACAAAGGATTCCGGATAACGAAAAAACCAGGTTTCGGGCACGATCACGACTTCGATCAACGCCTGCTGTTCGCTGGCCGAACCGTGCAACAGCGCCCAATAACTGTCGTAGTTGGCCGACGCGGAGGCAGCGCAACGTTGGCGCAGCGCACGTTCGATGATCGCTTCGCCAACGGACGCGACGTCCAGACCAATGCGATCCTTGAGAAAGGCAAAAAAGCGCGTCAATTCGCTCATTACTGCTCCCCGCCCGCATCAGTTGGCAGCGGATACAACAGCGCCCGCACCGCATCGCTGAGCAGATCCTGCACACCAATCCATTGCAACAGGCCCGACGCGTCTTCGCGAACCGGTCCCAGATAGCGTGCGTCAGGACTGTCCAGCCCATATGCCTTGAACTCGCCGGGCGCGCAACGCAACGTGTCGGTGGCCTGCTCCAGAATCAGACCAAGCAGTTGCGCCGGGCGTTGGGCATCGACGCGATAATTCACTAACACCAGGCGGGTGCTGGTGCGCGCTCGCGCTGGCTGGCCGAAGGTCAGCGCACTCAGATCAACGACCGGAATCATCGTGCCGCGATGGGCCAACACCCCGGCCACCCAATGCGGCGCATGGGCGATCGGCTTGAGTTGCAGGCGCGGCAATATTTCAGCGATTTCCAACGCGTCCAGTGCGTAACGCTCCTCGCCGATGCGAAACAACAAAAACAACTTGTTGTTGCACGTCGAGTGGCTGCCGCGCCTGACTGGATGAACACTCATGGACTGGGCTCAGACCTTGAAACGCGAGACGCCGCTGCGCAGCCCCACCGCGACCTGACTCAGCTCGTCGATGGCAAAGCTGGCCTGGCGCAGGGATTCCACGGTCTGGCTGCTGGCATCGCCCAGCTGAACCAGCGCCTGATTGATCTGCTCGGCACCGGTGGCCTGCGCCTGCATACCTTCGTTGACCATCAACACCCGAGGTGCAAGCGCCTGCACCTGATGAATGATTTGCGACAATTGCTCGCCCACCTGGGTGACTTCGAACATGCCGCGGCGCACTTCCTCGGAGAATTTGTCCATGCCCATCACACCCGCCGACACCGCCGACTGGATTTCGCGGACCATCTGTTCGATGTCATACGTGGCCACGGCCGTCTGATCGGCAAGACGCCGCACTTCGGTGGCGACAACCGCAAATCCGCGACCGTATTCACCGGCTTTTTCAGCTTCGATGGCGGCGTTGAGGGACAGCAGGTTGGTTTGGTCGGCCACTTTGACGATGGTCACGACAACCTGATTAATGTTGCCGGCCTTCTCATTGAGAATCGCCAGTTTGGCGTTGACCAGATCCGCAGCGCCCATCACCGAATGCATGGTGTCTTCCATGCGCGCCAGACCTTGCTGACCGGAGCCGGCGAGGATCGAAGCCTGATCCGCCGCCGAGGTCACCTCGATCATGGTGCGCACCAGATCACGGGAGGTTGCTGCGATTTCGCGGCTGGTCGCGCCAATTTCGGTGGTGGTGGCGGCGGTTTCGGTGGCCGTCGCCTGCTGTTGCCTGGAGGTGGCGGCAATTTCGGTAACGGAAGTCGTGACCTGCACCGACGAACGCTGGGCTTGAGAAACCAGCCCGGTCAGCTCGGTCATCATGTCGTTGAAGCCGGTTTCCACCGCGCCGAACTCGTCTTTACGATCCAGGTCGAGCCGCTTGCTCAAGTCGCCGGTACGCATGACTTCGAGAATCTGCACGATGCGCTGCATCGGCGCCATGATCGAGCGCATCAGGAACAGGCCACACAGGCCGGCAGCAATGATCGCCACGAACAGCGAGACGACCATGTTGAGTTGCGCGGCCTTCACCCCCGAGTCGATACGGGCCGTTGCGTCATCAGCGACTTTCTTGTTGACGACGATGATGTCATTCAGCTGCTTGCGCCCCAGCGACCAAACCGGCCGAATATCGTCGTAGAAGGTTGCGCGTGCAGTGGCATAGTCGCCATGCTGGTAGGCCTCGTGGACCTGGGCCAGAAGACGGTAGTACGTTGCGCGGCTTTTCTCGAAATCGGTGAAGTTGGTCTGGTCGGCGTCGTCGAAAATGGTCCGTTTATAGTTATCGACCTGCTCCTGAAGCCGCGCCTCGAATTCATGAAACTGGTCTTTTTCCGCTGCCGTCAGCTCGCGCCCCTTGCCTTCGCCGATCAGTTCTAGGGTGCGAATGTAGCTTTCGCCCCATGCACTGCGCAGCAGCGTACTGAAGTAGACGCCGGGAAGTGCATCGACGCGGACCTGCTCTTCACTGGATTCGATCGTCTGTAAACGCGAGTAAGACACGACAACCATCAACAGCATGATGGCGATGATTACAGCAAAACTCGCCAAAATCCGTTGGCGCAAGGTCCAGTTCTTCACAGTCAGCCCTCAAGAGTTCAACATCGGCTTGATCACCGAGTTCAAGAAGCGGACCGACAGACGGCCCAAAGCGGCGTGATTATAGCCCAGCACCTTACGCAATAAGGGGATGTTTCACAGATAGTTAGAGAGTTATTCCGCCGAATTATCGGAAATTTCGTACGCGACCAATGCACACAAACGAATTGACCGGATTATTCAAGACTTCACAAACGAGTGTTCCCACACTAAAAAGGCCCTTCCCCGTATCGAGAAGAGCCTTCGGGTCAGCGGGCTATTGAAAACAACGCGCGACGCCGCCGATGAATGGTCTATTGCGCTTCGCGCACCTGCGTTTCCAGTTCCACCTTGAGCGCCGGATCGAGCTTCAGTTGCCGCGCCAGCTCATCGAGGTAGGCGCGCTCCATGAAGTGCTCTTGATCCACGAGCATGACGCTGGCGATGTACATCTCTGCGGCCATTTCCGGTGTCGCGGCGGCGCGGGCGACTTCTGCCGGGTCCAGAGGCTTGTTCAACTCGGCCTGAAGCCAGTGTTGCAGCTCTTGATCGTTAGTCAGTTTGGTGAATTCACCCTCAATCAACGCGCGTTCACGCTCATCGACATGGCCGTCGGACTTGGCGGCAGCGACCAGCGCGCGCAGGATCGCCTGGCTGTGCTCCTCGACCTGCGCGGGCGGCAGGCGATCGATGGTTTGCGGCTCCTGCTGTGGCGCGGAACCCTGGTTGGCCTGCCAGTTGCCATAGGCCTTGTAGGCCAGAACCCCGAGCGCTGCCAGACCGCCGTAAGTCAGCACTTTGCCGCCCATTTTGCGCCCGCCTTTATTGCCCAGCAGCATGCCGAGGGCACCCGCCGCCAGCGCGCCACCACCGGCGCCCGACAACAGGCCGCCCAAGCCGCCCTTGCCAGCGCCGCCCAGCAGATCGCCGAGGCCGCCGGAAGAGGACTTGCCCGCGCCGCCGAGTAGATCACCCAGACCGCCAGACGAGGATTTGCCAGCCGGTTGCGAGCCGCCAGCCTTGTCTTGCAGCATCTGCTGGCCGGATTTAAGAAGTTGGTCGAGTAAGCCACGTGTGTTCATGGAAAGCCTCCGTTGACTGTGTCAGGCAGTTCAGTGCCAAGCAGATTAAAACGAAGTGTGCCGACACTGGCTTCAGGTGTGCTTCTGGATGTTGCAAGGCAACCGGCGCTCCGGCACATTGTGAGCATTCCAATAAAGTCGCGTTACCGTCGTCGCACCACCGCTGTTGATAACTGCCCCGAACATAACTATAGAAGAGGGATCCTTATGTCAGCACACAAAACCGCACTCCTGAGCGCATTCGTCACCGGCCTGATCGCCAGTGCCAGCGTACAGGCTGCCGAAACGCTCAAAGCCGTCGGCGACGGCGAAGGTCAATTGGATATCGTTGCCTGGCCGGGTTATATCGAGCGGGGCGAAAGCGACAAAGCGTACGACTGGGTGACGGGCTTTGAGCAGCAAACCGGCTGCAAGGTCAACGTCAAGACCGCCGCGACTTCCGACGAAATGGTCAGCCTGATGACCAAAGGCGGTTACGACCTGGTGACGGCCTCAGGCGATGCATCGTTGCGATTGATCGCCGGCAAACGCGTCCAGCCGATCAATACCGCGTTGATCCCCAACTGGAAAAACCTCGACCCGCGCCTCAAGGGCGGCCCGTGGTACGTGGTTGACCAGCAGACCTACGGCACGCCCTATCAATGGGGACCGAACGTCCTGATGTACAACACCAAAGTGTTCCCGGTGCCGCCGGTAAGCTGGAGCGTGGTGTTCGAAGCGCAGGATCTCCCCGACGGCAAACCCAACAAAGGCCGGGTCCAGGCTTACGACGGCCCGATCTATATCGCCGACGCCGCGCTGTACCTCAAATCCGCCAAGCCGGAACTGGGCATCGTCGATCCCTACCAGCTGACCGAGACCCAGTACGCCGCCGTGCTGAACCTGCTGCGCAAACAGCAACCGTTGATCCACCGTTACTGGCATGACGCGACTGTGCAGATGAGCGACGTGAAGAACGAAGGCGTCGCGGCTTCCAGTTCGTGGGGCTACATGGTCAATGGCCTGCAGGCCGACAAGCAGCCTGTCGCCTCGACCATTCCCAAGGAAGGCGCCACCGGCTGGGCTGACACGACCATGCTGCACGCCGACGCCAAACACCCCAATTGCGCCTACAAATGGATGGACTGGTCGCTGCAACCGAAAGTCCAGGGCGACGTAGCGGCCTGGTTCGGCTCGCTCCCCGCCGTACCGGAAGCCTGCAAGACCAATGAATTGCTTGGCCCTCAAGGCTGCGCGACCAATGGCTTCGATCAGTTCGAGCACATTGCATTCTGGAAAACCCCGCAGGCTGAAGGCGGCAAGTTCGTGCCCTACAGCCGCTGGACCCAGGATTACATTGCGATTATGGGTGGCCGATAGCGACCTTGCTCGCGAAGGTTTTTCAGGCAAAACATCAGCGCCTGACACACCGCCTTCGCGGGCAAGCCTCGCTCCAACAGGGCCTGGCGGAGCAACCACAATGCCCTTAGCAGTTCAGTTCACCAATGTCTCCCGCCAGTTTGGCGAGGTGAAGGCCGTTGACCGGGTTTCCATCGAGATTGAGGACGGTGAGTTCTTCTCCATGCTCGGGCCGTCAGGTTCGGGCAAGACCACTTGCCTGCGACTGATCGCCGGCTTCGAACAGCCCAGCGCTGGCTCGATCCGCATTCATGGCGAAGAAGCCGCGGGTCTGCCGCCTTACCAGCGCGACGTGAACACGGTGTTTCAGGATTACGCGCTGTTCCCGCACATGAACGTGCGCGATAACGTTGCCTACGGATTGAAGGTCAAGGGCGTGGGCAAGGCCGAACGCTACGCCCGCGCCGACGAAGCCCTGGCGATGGTTGCGCTGGAGGGTTACGGCCAGCGCAAGCCCGTGCAGTTGTCCGGCGGTCAGCGTCAGCGGGTCGCGCTGGCCCGAGCGTTGGTCAATCGTCCTCGGGTGCTGTTGCTGGACGAACCGTTGGGCGCGCTGGACCTCAAGTTGCGCGAGCAGATGCAGGGCGAACTGAAGAAGCTGCAACGCCAGCTGGGCATCACCTTCATCTTCGTCACCCATGACCAGACCGAAGCGCTGTCCATGTCCGACCGGGTAGCGGTGTTCAATAAAGGGCGCATCGAGCAGGTCGACACCCCGCGCAATCTGTACATGAGGCCCGCCACGATCTTCGTCGCCGAGTTCGTCGGCACCTCGAATGTCGTGCGTGGCGACCTGGCCCGACAGCTGAGCGGCAACGCCCAGCCTTTTTCCATTCGCCCGGAACATATCCGCTTCGCCGCCGGGCCATTGGCCAGCGATGAAATGGAAGTCACCGGCCTGCTGCACGACATTCAATATCAGGGCAGTTCAACGCGCTACGAACTGGCCCTGGACAGCGGCCAGTTGCTGAGCATCAGCCAGGCCAATACGCAATGGCTGGACGATGCCGGGCAGCATTTGCCCGGCCAGCGCATGGCGGTGCGCTGGGCGAAAGAAGCCATGGTTGCCTTGCTGGATGCAGCCGCCAGCGATGCCTCAGGACCGCTGACATGAACCAGGTCGCATCGGGTCCGAGCCATTCAGCGATGCGACGCTTTTGCGATGTGTTGTACACACGGCCGAACCTGTATCTGGCGTTACTGCTGATTCCGCCGCTGCTCTGGTTCGGTGCGGTTTACTTCGGCTCGCTGCTCAGCCTGATCTGGCAGGGTTTCTATACGTTCGACGACTTCACCATGGCGGTCACTCCGGAATTGACCCTGGCCAACTTCGCTGCGCTGTTCCAGCCGGCCAACTTCGACGTCATCAAGCGTACGCTGGCCATGGCGGTCGCGGTTTCCATCGCCAGTGGCGTGATCGCCTTCCCGATTGCTTACTACATGGCGCGCTACACCACCGGCAACGTCAAGGCGTTCTTTTACATCGCAGTGATGCTGCCGATGTGGGCCAGTTATATCGTCAAGGCCTACGCCTGGACTTTGCTGCTGGCCAAAGGCGGTGTCGCGCAGTGGTTTGTCCAGCACCTGGGGGTGGAGCCGCTGTTGCAGTTTATTCTCGGCATTCCGGGAGTTGGCGGCAGCACATTATCGACGTCGTATCTGGGTCGTTTTCTGGTGTTCGTTTATATCTGGCTGCCGTTCATGATTCTGCCGATCCAGGCCTCACTGGAAAGACTGCCGCCGTCCCTGCTGCAAGCGTCGGCGGACCTCGGCGCCAGACCGCGCCAGACCTTCATGCAGGTGATTCTGCCGCTGTCGATTCCGGGGATCGCTGCCGGGTCGATCTTTACGTTCTCCCTGACCCTGGGCGATTTCATCGTGCCGCAGCTGATCGGCCCGCCGGGGTATTTCATCGGCAGCATGGTCTACGCCCAGCAAGGCGCGATTGGCAATATGCCCATGGCGGCGGCATTTACCCTGGTGCCGATTGTGCTGATCGCGATTTACCTGTCCATCGTCAAGCGTCTGGGGGCTTTCGATGCGCTCTAAACCTGCGCCACAAACAGACCGGCCTTCCCTCGGTTTGCGCATCGCGGCCTGGGGCGGGCTGGTGTTTCTGCATTTCCCGATCCTGATCATCTTCATGTACGCCTTCAACACCCAGGACGCGGCCTTCAGCTTTCCGCCGCAGGGTTTCACCTTGAAATGGTTCAGCGTGGCGTTCGCCAGGCCTGACGTGCTGGAGGCGATCAAGCTTTCCCTGGAAATCGCCTGTGTGGCGACGCTGATCGCGATGGTCCTCGGCACCCTGGCGTCGGCCGCGCTGTATCGGCGGGACTTTTTCGGCAAGGATGCGATTTCCCTGATGCTGATCCTGCCCATCGCCCTGCCCGGCATCATTACCGGGCTGGCGCTGTTGGCGGCGTTCAAGACCCTCGGCATCGAGCCGGGCATGTTCACGATCATTGTCGGCCACGCCACATTTTGCGTGGTCATCGTCTATAACAATGTCATCGCCCGCTTGCGTCGTACGTCCCACAGCCTCATCGAAGCCT
Organism: Pseudomonas sp. DSP3-2-3; assembly: GCF_049898225.1. Classification (NCBI taxonomy): domain Bacteria; kingdom Pseudomonadati; phylum Pseudomonadota; class Gammaproteobacteria; order Pseudomonadales; family Pseudomonadaceae; genus Pseudomonas; species Pseudomonas sp. DSP3-2-3. The sequence goes on from NZ_JAFCXH010000003.1 coordinate 37,301, forward strand.
CGATGGACCTGGGCGCCGACGGCTGGCAAACCTTTCGCTACATCATCCTGCCCAATCTTGGCTCGGCACTGCTGGCCGGGGGCATGCTGGCGTTTGCCTTGTCGTTCGACGAAATCATCGTCACCACGTTTACGGCGGGTCATGAACGCACGCTGCCGATCTGGCTGCTCAACCAGCTCAGTCGCCCGCGGGACGTACCGGTCACCAACGTCGTAGCGATGCTGGTCATGCTGGTGACCATGTTGCCGATTCTCGGCGCGTACTACCTGACGCGCGGTGGTGAAAGCGTGGCGGGCAGCGGCGGTAAATAACCTGAAGGCTTCAACGAGGAGAACATCATGCAAACCAGACTGCTGATCAACGGCCAGCTTGTGGCGGGTGAAGGTCCGAGCCAGGCAGTGTTCAACCCGGCATTGGGCCGGGTGCTGGTGGAACTCAAGGAAGCCAGCGAAGCTCAGGTGGATGCCGCCGTGCGCGCCGCCGACATCGCCTTCCAAAGCTGGTCGCAAACCCCGCCCAAGGACCGTTCGCTGTTGCTGCTGAAACTCGCCGACGCCATCGAAGCCCACGGCGAGGAGCTGGCCAGACTGGAATCAGACAACTGTGGCAAACCCTACAGCGCAGCCTTGAACGACGAAATCCCGGCGATTGCCGATGTGTTCCGCTTCTTTGCCGGCGCCAGCCGCTGCATGGGTGGATCGGCAGCCGGTGAATACTTGCCGGGCCACACCTCGATGATCCGCCGCGATCCGGTTGGCGTGATCGCGTCTATTGCACCATGGAACTACCCGCTGATGATGGTCGCCTGGAAAATCGCCCCGGCGCTGGCAGCGGGCAACACGGTGGTGCTCAAGCCGTCCGAACAAACGCCGCTGACCGCCTTGCGGCTGGTGGAGCTGGCGATGGATATCTTTCCCGCTGGCGTCCTGAACCTGGTGTTCGGGCGCGGCTCGACCGTTGGCAATGCGCTGATCACCCACGCCAAAGTGCGCATGGTGTCGCTGACTGGCTCGATCGCCACCGGTTCGCACATCATTTCCAGCACCGCTGGCACGGTCAAACGGATGCACATGGAACTGGGCGGCAAGGCGCCGGTGATCATTTTCGATGACGCCGACATCGACGCGGCCGTCGAAGGGATTCGCACTTTCGGCTTCTATAACGCCGGTCAGGACTGCACCGCCGCGTGCCGGATCTACGCGCAGCAAGGCATCTACGACAAGTTTGTCGAGAAGTTGGGGGAAGCGGTCAGCAGCATCAGATACGGCCTGCAAAACGATCCGCAAACCGAACTCGGACCGCTGATCAGTGCCCAGCATCGCGACCGCGTCGCCGGTTTCGTCGAACGCGCCCTCGCCCAGTCCCACACGCGACTGATTACCGGCGGCAAAGCCGTTGAGGGCAATGGCTTCTTCTTCGAACCCACGGTCATTGCCGATGCCCAGCAGGACGACGAAATCGTCCGCCGCGAAGTGTTCGGCCCCGTGGTTTCGGTGACGAAGTTCGAGGATGAAGCGCAAGTGCTGGCCTGGGCCAACGAATCCGACTACGGCCTGGCCTCGTCCGTCTGGACCCAGGACATCGGCCGCGCCCACCGCCTGGCCGCACGCCTGCAATACGGCTGCACCTGGGTCAACACGCACTTCATGCTGGTCAGCGAAATGCCCCACGGCGGGCAAAAACTGTCCGGCTACGGCAAGGACTTGTCGATGTATGGGTTGGAGGACTACACCACGGTGAGGCATGTGATGTTTAAGCATTGAGGGGAGCTGTAGGGCAGCAAATACCGCCCCCGTTGGAGCGAGGCTTGCCCGCGAAGGTTTCCTGACGCCGCAGATTCAGTGTCTGCCTCCAAGCCTTCCCGGATAAATCCGGTCCCACGGGATGACCGCATTCAAACCGTGGGCTGTGTGAAAACGTCACGAGCGAAGGCAAGACAAGGCAAAAACAGGCGGAAAAGCGGAGTCCAGGTGTTCTAAATGAGCATTTTCCGCCTGTTTTTAACGCAGTATTGCCGAGCGCAGTAGTTTTCACACAGCCTATACAGGGACCGTGCTTGCTGATCATGGGACTCAGCAAGCACCAAGCGCACTCAATCAATCGCGCAAATCAGACTCATGAATCGGTCGTACGACAGGTCGTAATTAAAATTGCGTTTTAACTTCCAATAATTATTAGAACAACTTTAAGAAAAAAATGATGAAAATTCAATAAGCTAGGTCCCATATTGAATGGTTGCCATCGGCCACTGTCATTTATGACAGTACCTTATGCCAGAATTCCAGAACAGACTGTGACTGTTGACCAATAAAACTCGTTATCAAAAGAACCGAGCCCACTGACCAGTGTCTCGATCAGATTTTAAATGGAGATTCACCCTATGGACAACTCACCAACTTCAAGACCCCGCTCGATTGGCGAACTGGATCCGACATTCGCAGATAAGGGCATTTTTACGTTTTCCGAAGCCATATACGGTTTCGAACTCTTCGGTATAGGTAAAGCTACGACTGCGCAAGATAGAAAGATCCTCATCCCGGCGATCAATCTAACTCAGCCTCTGCGACTTGCAGCTTATCTGGTGGCTCGGTTAAATGAAGATGGCACCCCTGACCAAAATTTTGGCACAAATGGAGCGGTGAGTGGGCGCTTCACCGCAGAAGGCGAGTCGTTCGGAGCATCAGTTGCAATTACGCAAGAAGGGAAGATCATCCTCTCCGGATACCACACAACAAAAGCCCTCACCCCTTGTCGACCTGCACTTGCAGGGTATCTAAGCACCGGTCAGCTGGACGAAAGCTTCGGCGAGAATGGAATCGTGCATCTCGACTTTCTCATCCCCCCATCCGTCACCGATACTGGCAATGACACTGAGCAGCCGAAAGGCGGCCCACCCGATAAGCAGCCCCACGCATATAGTTTTTCTATAACACCTTTACCCAATGGAAAACTGGTTTTCTGTGGCATGCTTGAACCGACTCGGGGTTTCTTGGCCTCTCGTAGAAGTATCTTGGGTCGCTTGAACCCAGACGGCTCATTGGATCATTCATTTGCATCCAAAGGGTATCTGGACCTTGTCGGAAATCCCAATACAGCGGACAGTCACGTGGTACAGCCAGACGGAAAAATATTAGTCTGCGGACAAATCGAAAAAGAACACACGATAATCTACGTCCGCCGTTATTTAGAAAATGGTACGCCGGACCCAACTTTTACTTTCAGCGAACAGCCTTTAAGACCAGGAATTCTAGATGGCGGCCATATTACGGCCATCGCTCTTCATGAGGACGGGAGGATTATTATTGGGGCCAATAAATACTATAACGACTCAGCCGCCCCCTGGAACGGGGTGCTTATGTGTTTAACATCGAGCGGAGCCTGGGATTCAGGGTTTAACGGAGGTAAACCGGTTGAGATGGCATTGGGTGCCAGCAGCTTCAGATGTACTTTAAAAGACATCCTTATTGACGGTGACGGGGTCATATTACTGGGCGACATGGGAAACATCGCATTGACGCGGTATTTTCTCGATGGGACACCCGATGCTGGCTTTGGCAACAAGCCAGGCTGGTGGGAATACTCAGGTAACGAAAGTTATTACCTTGTACGGCAAGACGATGGAAAAATTTTGGCAACAGCCATGAGCATAGACTACCAATGGTTCGTCGCGCGCTTCTTGGGCGAGTAGGCTTACCACTTAAACTGAGGGCTTGATGGCAATCGATCGCAAGTAGCACGTGCAACCTGCGGTCGACATTTAACTTGGATCCGACTCAATCGCGCAAATCAGACTCATGAATCGGCTGATCGCGATGGGTCGCGCGCTGGTATTGCGCAGGCCAGGTTGCCAGGCGGCCGCCCAGGTCGTCATCGGCGTGCAGCGGCCAGTAAGGGTCGCGCAGCAGTTCGCGGGCGAGCAGGATGATATCGGCCTGACCGGTGCGCAGGATGTGCTCGGCCTGGGCGGGTTCGGTGATCATGCCTACGGTGCCGGTGGCCATTCCCGATTCCTTGCGCACGCGTTCGGCGAAACGGGTCTGATAGCCGGGGCCGACCGGGATTTCTGCGTTGGCCGAAGTGCCGCCCGAGGAAACATCAATCAGGTCCACGCCAAGATCCTTGAGGCGTCGCGCGAGCTCGACCGTCTCATCCGGATTCCAGCCATCTTCGACCCAGTCAGTGGCCGACACGCGAACGAATAGCGGCAACTCTTCGGGCCATACAGCGCGCACTGCACGGGTCACTTCCAGCGTCAGGCGAATGCGGTTCTCGAAAGACCCACCGTATTGATCCTGACGCTGATTGCTCAGCGGCGAAAGGAACTGGTGCAGCAGATAACCATGGGCAGCATGCACTTCCACGACTTTGAAGCCAGCAGTCAACGCACGCTTGGCGGCATCGACGAACGCCTGAATAACTTCCTGGATTTGTCCTTCGCTGAGCTGCACCGGGGCAGTGTGTTTCGGATCGAAGGCAATCGGCGACGGCCCCCAAGGTGTCCAGCCGCCCTCGTCTGCCTTGATGCTGCCAGACTTGCCCAGCCATGGCCGCCAGGTGCTGGCCTTGCGTCCGGCGTGAGCCAGCTGAATACCGGCGACCGCACCTTGCGCAGTGATGAAGCGGGTAATGCGTTGCAGGGGTTCAATCTGCTCGTCGTTCCACAGCCCGAGGTCTTCGGGAGTAATCCTGCCGTCCTTGGTCACCGCAGTAGCTTCGGTGAAAATCAGGCCAGCGCCGCCGACTGCGCGGCTGCCGAGATGAACCAGGTGCCAGTCATTGGCCAGACCATCCACCGATGAATACTGACACATCGGCGATACGGCAATGCGATTGAGCAGGGTCAGCTGGCGCAAGGTGTAGGGTTCTAGCAACAGGCTCATGGGGACCTCTCAGGCTGAATAATGTCGTTTTGGCTGGCTGTAAAGCGTACCAAGAGAGTAGTCGACAATCCTTTGCAACCGAGGGTTCCTGCCGATCGCTAGCGTGGGGCGATGTGGGCCACCATCAGTTGCACCGTTTCATTGCCGCGAAACTCGTTCAGGTCAAGTTTGTAAGCCAGCTCGACCCAGCGAATATTCGGGTTGGGCCAAATGTCACGATCCACGCCGAACGCGATGGCATCAAGCTTGACCGTGCCGCATTCGCTTTTGAGCACCATCTTCAGATGCCGCTCACCCACGACCCGCTGTTCCACCAACTGGAACACGCCATGAAACAGCGGTTCGGGGAAATGTTGTCCCCAAGGGCCGGCATTGCGCAGGGCACGGGCCAGTTCCAGATGGAATTCCTCGACCGCCAGAGCGCCGTCGGACAGCAGGCGGCCGCTCAGGTCGTCTTCATTGAGCTGACGCCGCACCTCGACATCAAACGCCTCGGCAAACGCGGGAAAATTGGCCTCGGGCAAGGACAACCCTGCCGCCATGGCATGCCCGCCGAACTTGCTGATCAGTTCTGGATGCCGCGCCGCGACCGCATCCAGCGCGTCACGAATATGAAAACCCGGCACCGAGCGCGCCGAACCTTTGAGCACGCCGTCGCCAGCGCTGGCAAAAGCAATGGTCGGCCGGTGATAACGTTCTTTGAGACGCGAAGCAAGAATGCCGATCACGCCCTGGTGCCAGTCCGGTTCGAACAGACACAGGCCGAACGGCATGGATTCCAGCGGCAGATCCTTGAGCTGGGCCAACGCTTCACGTTGCATGCCTTGCTCGATGGATTTGCGGTCCTGATTCAGCTCATCCAGCTGGCCGGCCATTTCCCGCGCCAGGGTTTCGTCTTCGCAGAGCAGGCATTCAATGCCCAGACTCATGTCATCCAGACGCCCCGCCGCATTGAGACGCGGGCCGATGATGAAGCCCAGATCCGTGGAAGTGATGCGCGACGCTTCGCGGCGGGCGACTTCGAGAATGGCTTTGAGTCCGGGACGCGCGCGCCCGGCGCGAATACGCATCAGGCCCTGATGAACAAGGATGCGATTATTGGCATCCAGCGGCACGACGTCGGCAACGCTGCCCAATGCGACCAGATCCAGTAACTCGCCCAGATTCGGCTGCGTGCGTTGATTGGCCTCGAACCAGCCGTTTTCCCGCAGCCGCGCGCGCAAGGCCATCAACACATAAAAAATCACTCCGACACCGGCCAACGCCTTGCTCGGGAAGGTGCAACCCGGCTGGTTGGGATTGACGATGGCGTCAGCCGCCGGAAGTTCATGGCCGGGCAAGTGGTGATCGGTGACCAACACCTGCAAGCCGGCGGCCTTGGCGGCTGCCACGCCTTCGACGCTGGAAATGCCGTTATCCACGGTCATCAGCAATTGCGGCTGGCGCTGCAAAGCGACGGCGACGATTTCCGGGGTCAGGCCGTAGCCATATTCAAAGCGATTGGGGACCAGATAATCCACATGGGCCGCGCCCAGCAGACGTAAACCAAGCACGCCAACAGTACTTGCCGTGGCGCCGTCCGCGTCGAAGTCGCCGACGATCAGAATACGCTGGCGTTCGTTGAGCGCTGTCACCAGCAGATCCACCGCCGCATCGATGCCTTTGAGTTGCTGATACGGGATCAGCCGCGCCAGACTCTTGTCGAGTTCGGCTTCCGACAATACACCCCGCGAGGCGTACAGACGGGTAAGCAATGGCGGCAAATCGCCGAGAAAAGGCAGGGTTTCCGGCAACAGACGAGGTTCGATGCGCATGCGGTTTTCGCTGGTTCTCTGTGGTTATCGATCTAAAGCGTGGAGCCTGCCAATCAGCCGCGTTCGCCCGTGAGCCATTGCAACTGGACTTCATGCTGACCACGATCATCGGTCACGAAAATCGTGCCTTCGCTGATCATGACGTCCCACTTGATAACGCGGGGCATGTCCTTGGCCAGCACTTCCAGAATCTCTTGCGGCACCGAAGCGATATTGACGTTCTTCAGGTTCTTCACCGCCGGGATGACCTTGCCTTCCCAGACGCGCAGACTACCGTAAGCCAGCAGGCTGGTGCGCTCGGTACGACGCGAACACCAGGTCAGGCGATCGGCATCAGGCTGGCCGACTTCAATCCAGTGCAGCACGCGATCGTCGAGGCTTTTTTCCCAGAGTGCGGGCTCGTCGACTTCCGACAAACCACGACCGAACGACAAATGCTCGTTGTACCAGAAAGCATAGGCAAGCAGGCGCACGGTCATGCGCTCTTCGGTTTCCGAAGGGTGACGGGCGATGGTCTGTTTGACACTCTCGTACACCCCACGATCCAGGTCGGTGAGGTTCAGTTCGAATTTGTAGGTCGTGGACGGCTGGGCCATGAACGGGCTTCTAGATGCGGAGAAAGGCGGCAAGTCTACCCGATGCAGCCCCATTGAACGACCAAAGCCGGCCGATCATCTGACGGCAAGCACTCATGGGCGCTTGCGGCGAACCTGCAACGCGTCAGATCGCTGGAAATCCAGCCCGCTGTCGTGCACATTGGTTCAATTGGTGCTCAATGGTTTCAAGGCTTTGATATTCCATCAAAAAAAACGATATCCTCGTCGGCATAGCTGGCATTGTTGCTGAATATGTCTGTTTCAAGCGCTGATCACACCCGCGTCTTTTTTGACGTCCTATACTCAGCCATTTTACGGGGAAGACATTCGCGAATGCCTTATTGCAGCGCACTGTCCGCCAGGTCCTGCATGGCTTCTTTACTGGCCTTGCTGACGCTGGGCGCCCTGCCGTCCAGCGGTCAGGCGAAAGAAACACTGATCTGGCTGCTGCGCGACATGCCGCCAGTGACGATTTTCTCCGGACCGCAACAGGGTCAGGGCGCTATCGACAGGCTGTTGCCGCTGCTGATTGCCCGAATGCCCGAATACGAGCACCTGCTGATGCACGTGAATCGCGCCAGAGGCATGCAGATGCTTCTCGACAAGTCGTTGTTCACCTGTGATCCAATGCTGCTCTGGACTGCCGAGCGGGCGAAAAACCTGCTGTTTTCGATTCCGATCTATGCGGTGCGCAGCAATGGTCTGGTGGTGCGTCACGACAATCTGGATAGCTTCACGCCGTTTATGTCCGGCAACCAGATCGATCTGGCGGCGTTGCTCAAGAGCAGGACGATCAAGCTCGGCGTGGTTGCTGAACGCAGTTACGGACCGGTCATCGACCGGATCCTGCGCGAGACGCCAGCACATGAGCTCAATCTGCATTACGGCAACGACGCCATCGGCAGCCTGCTGCAAATGGAACGTCTCGGCCGCTTGCAAGCCCTGATCAGCTATTGGCCGGAAGCGCTGTATCAGTCCCGCCAGCAGGGCATTGTTGCGGAGGAGCTGGAGTTCCTGCCAGTCAAGGACACGCCGAAGTACCAATTTACCCATGTCGGCTGCTCGAACTCCTCCCAAGGCCTGCAGGCCATGGAGATCATCAATCGGGAGATGCGGGTGCTGCGCAAGACCAGCTTGATCGATCTTTATGCGCAATGGCTGCCCAGCGGACAACGCGAAGAATATCTGCAGGATGCCAAGGCGTTCTTTGAGGATGAACAGCGGTAAACAGCATCGGGCGGCAAGAATGTGCATGCCCTGAAAAAAAGAAACCCCGAGCAGCGGGGAGACTACTCGGGGTAAACCGTGGTCCATCGGGACCAGTACGGCAGGCATCAATCACCGGAGCACAATGTTTGAACCTGCCGTAATTAATCAGAGCGTACGGCCACCATAAGGTTCCCGGACTGGTTAAACAAAAACGGGAGACGAGATAAACGGACGACTCAACGCCGCGTGGCGCATGGCGGCAATCACCGAAGGCTCGATTCGCCCCTCGGCAACCATCAAATCACGGCGCAATCCGTCGACCACATCCGTCAACTGGCGTTTGTCGCCAAGCTGCGCTGCGCTGAAAACACGCTTGATCACTACCGCTCCAACCGCATCCTTGAGCGAGACCAAACGCTCACCCTGAGGTCCGGCCGGCCCAAGGTGGGCTTGGTAAGGGGCCAGAGCCTGACTTAGCAGTAAGCTGATATTTTCCATCTAGATCACCACTCAACAGTTTGAATGCAAAGGTGCTTATCAATGACCATCGGCGTCATCAGAAAGTTCTTATTGCTTGACCAGAGGGTGCAACTAACCGAGCACTTGAGCATGCCAGCGGAATGTGACAGAGAAAAAACTCATGAATCAGAAAGCCAGAGTGTTATTCGTTGGCGCGAGGCTTGCCCGCGAAGTACCCGATGCTCCATGTAAAGCACAATCCAAGGTTACGCCCACTTCCTGCGGGAGAGGACTTGTCCTCGATGGCTATAATTTCATCACTGCATGTGGGTCAGGCGGATCACGGGCGTCTGGGCTGGCTGTCGAGGACAAGTCCTCTCCCACAAAAGCCCCTCTCCCACACTGCCAGGCATTCCGATCATAGAACCTCCGACGTATCAGCGATCAGCCTGGCCACCGCAAACAAACTGTAGGAAATTTCGCGGAGAATCACGACCTGTTCCTACGCAGAGTCCTACCACCATGGGGCGGCAGCATGCCGAGTTCTGATATCTACTCAGGATGAGGACCGCGCAACCTGTCGCCGCTCATGAGGATGCGCCCGATACGCAATTCAAATGGAATGAACACTGTGAGCGCTTACGCCGAGAAATCTTTGCGCATCATCCTGGCCGACGACCATCCCATATTTCTCATCGGTTTGCGGGTGGTACTGGAGCAGAACAACTGCGCCAAAGTCATCGCCCAGGCCAGCAATCCGGATGAACTGCTGGAGATCCTTCGACGGGTTGAAGCTGATGTGCTGGTGACGGACTTCATGATGCCCGACGAACATCACAACGATGGGTTGCGGTTGTTGCAGAAAATCCGCCGGGACTTTCCGGAGCTGCCCATTGTCGTGGTCACCATGCTCAACAACGCTGCATTGTTTCGTGCGATTCTCGAATTGAAAGTCCAAGGGCTGTTAAGCAAGGCCAGCGTCGCCGGCGAACTGCCAGCAGCCATCGCCCACGTGCGCCGCAAACATCTGTATATCGCCGACTCCGTGCGGCAAATCATGCTGGATGCCGCCGAACATGACATGAACGGGAGCATAAAACCCCTGTCACCACGCGAGCTCGAAGTCATAAGGCTGCTTGCGGCGGGTATGACAATCGGCGGGATCGCCATGCAACTCAATCGCAGCAAACAGACCGTAAGTGCGCAAAAGATCAACGCCATGCGCAAACTGGGCTTGGCAAACGAAGCCGCGCTGTTCATTTACCTGCAGGAGAATGGCCTCGGCTGAGACCGTTTTGCTGCCCGACCTGCCTGGCTTCCAGCCCCTTGCGCTCTGCAATCCAGGGCAGTACATCGTGCACCAGCAACGGCCGGGAGATGAAATATCCTTGCAGGGATGCACCGCCCAGCGCCATTACCGAATAGAAGTCATCCATTGACTCAACCCCCTCGAACACCACTTCCAGCGACATCCTTCGGGCGATGAGCATTGCTCCGGCAACCACGGCACCCTTGCGCGAGTCGTCTGCCATGTCGCGAACAAATTCAGCAGGCACCTTGAGTTCGGTGAAAGGCAGTTGCAGCAGCCGCTCAAGGTTCGAAGCGCCGGTCCCAAAGTCATCGATGGACAACTTGCAGCCATGCATCCGCAAGCGCAGCAGGCCTTCGACTTGCCAGGTCGCAGGTTCGGGGGCGGCCTGCTCGACGATTTCCAGGGTAAGGATATGAGCGGGTAATCCGAAATGCACCAGCCGGGCGAGCACCTGCTCGGCAAAATCGGACTGTTCAAGCATTTGCGGTGTGATATTGACCGCCACCGGCAACGCCTCGCCCTGCTCGCACAACCTGTCGGCTGACAGCTTCAACGCCAGACCAAGTACCCGCCAGGTCAACGGCACCATCAATCCCGCGTCTTGCAGGGCGGGCATGAAACGGTCGGGGGTCAATAACCCGTACTCGGGATGCTGCCAACGCACCAGGGCTTCTACGCCGAGCACTTCGCCAAGCAAACTGACCTTGGGCTGATAACAGGCGACCCATTGCTCGGACAACGCCGACAAGTCGATTGGCCCATACTGTGCCGCCGGGTACAGCTCCTCGAAGCTCAGGGCGGAACACGGCGCTGGCAAGGGCTCGTCGCAAGCATCCGGCAGCGCATCGTAGGCCTCCAGCAGCTCGCCGATTGCCACTGTTGACGCCGGTTTTTGCAGACAGCCCAACACTGCGATGCCCTGCTGCCGAGCCAGCTGTGCAACGCTTTCCTGAATACTGGGCTCGGTGCTGCTGAGGATGATCAGGGCACGCGCCTGACCGCTCAGCGCCAGATGACGAATCAGCTCCAGACCATCCGGCCCTTCCATCATCAGATCGCAAATTGCGATGTCGACCCCGCCGCGTTTGTTCAACGATTGCCGTGCCTGAGCGACGCTGGGCGCTGTCAGTACATCGAAAATCTGATTGGCGTTGAGCATTTGATGCAGCGCCATCAGCTGGAATGGGTTGTCCTCTAGTATCAATACGGTAAGTGAACGCACGATCTGTTTCCTGACTCCTGGCCGCCTGGCCGAATGGTCTGCACTTTAACCAGCCACTCCCCTGCGCTCTATAGGACATGTCCTAAATGGGGGGCCGATCCAGCTGCAAAATGATGTCGGCTCTGAGACGAACCATGGACCGCTGGAGGATTGGCCAGTGTTCATCCAGGGCGGTTTCTGACTCATTGCGCGCATGCTCGTCAACGACAGCGCAGGCCCTGGCCAGCTCGACGGCGTCAACCAGACACGCAGCCCCCTTCAAACGGTGCGTGGTGGCGCTCAAGGCCTTCCAGTCGCGCCGTTCGACAGCCTGCTGAATCAAATCCTGCTCCTGGTCCAGGTTCCTCCAGAGTTCGGCAAGCATGCGCTGCATTTGCTCATGGTTGGCCTGGGTCAGGCGTCTTAACGCGTCCATCTCGAAGCTCAATGGCGGCGCATGGGTCGCGAGGATCTGAGCCAGACGCTCAAGCGAAACAGGTTTCACGATGACCGAATTCATCCCTGCGGCAATGCATCGCTGTTCCTCGCCCACTAAAGCATTGGCGGTACAGCCGATGATCGGGCAACGCCGACGTTGCTCCTGGTCCTCCAGCAGCCGAATCGCCTCAGTCAGCTGATAACCGGTCATACCAGGCATGTTGCAATCGGTGAGCAGCAGATCGAACGCCTCTTCACGCCACAACTTCAGCGCTGCCCCACCGCCTTCAACCGCCACGACCCAATGCCCGAGAAACTCCAGTTGTTGAGTCAATACCAGACGATTCGCGGAAAGATCATCGACGACCAACAAACGCAAGCGGCGTACCGCGGGGCTCTTAATCGGTGTTGCAAGCGAGGTGTCGGGCACTTCAGCGCCACGCTTGACCGGGACCTCAGCGATAACTTCAGTGCCGCGCTGCCCCATCTCGCTGGATAGACTGATCTTGCCGCCCATCAGCTCGACCAGTTGTTTACAGATACTCAGCCCCAACCCTGTTCCGCCATAAGTGCCGGCGATCTCTTCGCTACCCTGGACGAATGGCTGGAACAGCTCCATTTGCCGCTCGGGGCTGATCCCGACACCAGAGTCTCGAACCCTGATGTGCAGTTGCACCGACTCAGCGTCATGGGGCGTGGCGTCGATGCTCAGAACCACGGAGCCCTGCTCGGTAAATTTCAATGCGTTAGCCAGCAGATTGTGCAGAACCTGACGCATACGCAGCGGGTCCAGCTGATAAGTGCCCTGGGCTCTTTCCGAGAAATCCAGAGACAGGTCCAAGCCTTTTTCGGCAGCCTGAGCCTCGAACAGCTGAACGATGCCTGCCATGAACGGCTGCAAAGCCACCGGGGCCAGGTTCAGCTGCAGACTTCCCGCTTCGATTTTTGCCAGATCGAGGCTTTCGCCGATCAGTTCAACCAACTCCGTTGCCGACCGAAAGGCCGTTTCCAGGCCTTGGGATGGCGGCAGGCCAAGGCGCAGCGCTTTTTCCCGCTCCAGCTCCAGCAAGCCGATGATTGCCCCCATCGGCGTGCGGATTTCATGACTCATGCTGGCCAGAAACGCACTCTTCGCTTCGCTGGCGCGATCCGCCTGCTGTCGGGCTTCCTGCAACCGGGATTCCAGCAGTTTGCGGTCGGTAATATCGATCCACCCGCCCAGCAGACCTTGCAGCTGACCGTCGGCACGGAAAAACGGCACGGTCCATTGCCTGGCATCGATCTGTTTGCCGAGTAGCTGCATGCTGCGGTCCACGAACACCGGTTTACGTGTTTCCAGCAACGTCAGGTAATCCGCATGCAATTGCTGAGCGCTGTCCCGAGGAATCACGTCGACGTCAATCAAACGCCGCCCATTCATCTGTTCGAAACTGACCCCGAAACTTTCTTCGTAGCTGCTGTTGCAGGAAACCAGGCGGCCCATGAGATCACGAACGTAGATCGGATTAGGTATGCCGTTGAGCAGCGCATGCTTGAACGCAAGTTGATCGTTGAGTGCTTCTTCGGCTTTCTGGCGCTGGCGAATCTGAATCTTCAGGCGACTGCTCCAGATCAGCGAAACCATGCCAATGAGCAACGCCAGCACCAGAACCCAGTAAACCCAGGCCGGAATCCGGTTCCAGATAGAAGGCTGCGGGACCACCGCACCGAGCCACTTCATGCGAATGGCGCGCATTTCAGGGACTGGAAACTCCTCAAGGGCCTTGTTCAGAATACTCAGCAACTCAGGCTGGGCCTTGATCACCGAAAATCGGTCCGGCGACCAGCGACCATCGACGCTGCGCCCGACCTTGAGTGTGTCGGGAAGATTGAGGTGAGCGCCCGCTTCATTCTGCAGAGTGGCATCGGCCTGGCCGTTGGCGACCTGCTGACGCGCCTCTTCATAAGTCGCCACCTGGCGCAACTTGACGTCGGGATACTCACGTCGAATGACTTCTTCCAGCGCATGCCGGGCGGGCAATGCCAGCGTCCGACCCGTCAGATCATTGAGAGAAACAGGCGACTCGCTGCCTGCCCGGACCACGAACACCCAACTGTTGCCACCAAAGGCATAGGTGAAATCGAGGACTTTCCTGCGCTCGTTATTTTCCGCCAGGGTGGTGTTCATATCGGCGTGAGCGCTTTGCAGGAGGTTCAACGTCGCTCGGGTTGAAGCGACTTCCGTGTGCACGAATTGCAGCCCGGTCAGACGCGAGATTCTCGCCAGGATATCGACATTCAAGCCCACCCACTGGCCGTTCGCGTCCTTGTAGATATAGGGCGGATGCTGACTGGTGGCCACCGTGACATTGGGGTGTTTGACGATCCATTTTCTTTCGGCATTGCTCAACGATATACGCTGGCCATTCACATCAGACCCCAGGCCCAGCGTCCAGCGACCGAGGATTTCGCGGTTGAGCGCCGCACCAAGGCTGAGCAACGCTTCATTGATCAGCGCTAAAAGCCGTTTCTGGTCGTCGCGAACCGCAAACGCGAACCCCATCGGCGGCAACGAGCTCTCGAACTTGATCTGGAAATCCAGATACGGATGCAAGGCGATGTAGGAACGCGCGATCACTTCGTTACCGATGAAGGCGTCGGCTTCACCGTGACTCAAGGCTTCCAGGGCACTGAACAGGTTGGGAGCAAGGATGATCTCGCTGTCGGGATACGTCGTATGCATGACATGGTCATCTGCGTAGCCGTCCAGCAATACGATCTTTTTTCCCGCCAGATTGGCCGGCAGCGCTGTGTCGGAGCCGCGACCAATGACGAACGAGCGATCCGGCATATAGTCGCTTGAGTAGGCCAACCCGCTGAGCCCGCGCTCGTAGCCGTTGGCGCTGGTCAGAATGTCGATCGTCCCGTTGCGCAGTGCAACAACCGCCTCGTGCCTTTTTGCAAAACCCACGACCTCGATCGTTGTACCCAGCTTGCTGCCAATCAGGCTCAGGTAATCGGCGCTGATTCCCTGGTAGCGGTTGTGGTCGCTGGTGATGTCGATGGGTTCATAGTCAGCAATGGAAATGCCGACGCGCAATTTTTTGCGCTGCTGCAGCCATTGCCGATCCGGGATGCCGAGCGCCAAGGGTTCGAGCACCACGAAAGGCGCCACAAGATTGAACGGCAGGCTTTGGGCGGCGAAGGCCCGTTGACTGAGCAGTAGCAATATCGACAGGAGAACCGCGTGAAATACGCGCCTGTTCGCTGCGTGGCCGGGTGCCCTTAAAGCACGCGGAATGTTTGCTTCTTTCACTAAAACTGACTCATCCGCAAGGTTCTTAACCCCCAAAGTTTGGCATGCGGAAATGAGAAGGCCCGCCGGGTGGCGGGCCTTAAGTTGTTACACAACGATACCGTTACAACGGTTTGCCGCGATTGCCATGCTGGCTGACGAAGGCCTGTATGGCTTTGAGGTCATTCGGCAAAATCGTGCAGCGTTCGTCACGCTCGAATAAATCAGACAAATGTGCAGGTAGCTCAAGCGCTTTTCCTACACCCGCCTTCTCCACTGCCTCAGGAAACTTGACCGGATGAGCAGTGCCGAGGATCACCATCGGCGTATCCAGGCTGCGACGACAGGCGCGTGCCGCCTTGACACCGATGGCGGTGTGCGGATCCAGCAGCTCACCTGTTTGCGCGAACACCTCGGCAATGGTTTCGCAGGTCTGCTCGTCACTGACGGCCAGGGAGTCGAACAGCTTGCGGGTTTCGGTCCAGCGCTCGTCTTCGACGCTGAAACCGCCGCCTTGCTTGAACGTATCCATCAGACCGGCAATGGCCGCACCGTTACGACCGTGCATGTCGAACAGCAGACGCTCGAAGTTCGACGACACCATGATGTCCATCGAAGGCGACAGCGTGGCGTGCAGGGTTTCCTTGACGTACTGATTGCCGCTCATGAAGCGGTGCAGGATGTCGTTGCGGTTGGTTGCGACGATCAGCTGATTGATCGGCAGCCCCATATTGCGGGCAAGGTAACCGGCGAAGATGTCGCCGAAATTGCCGGTCGGCACCGAGAACGACACCGAACGCGCCGGCCCACCCAGCTGCAGGGCCGCGTGGAAGTAGTAGACGATCTGGGCCATGATCCGCGCCCAGTTGATCGAGTTGACCGCGACCAGACGTGTGCCCTTGAGGAAAGCCTGATCAGCGAAGCTGTTCTTGACCATTTCCTGGCAGTCGTCAAAGTTGCCTTCGACGGCGATGTTGTGGATGTTGTCGCCAAAGATGGTGGTCATCTGCCGACGTTGAACGTCGGAAACGCGGTTATTGGGGTGCAGGATGAAGATGTCGACGTTGTCGCAACGGCGACAGCCTTCAATCGCCGCCGACCCGGTATCGCCAGACGTTGCACCGAGAATGACGACACGCTCGCCCCGCTTGGCCAGCACGTAGTCGAGCAGGCGACCCAGCAGTTGCAGAGCGAAGTCCTTGAACGCCAGGGTCGGGCCGTGAAACAGCTCCAGCACCCATTCGTTGCCATTCAACTGACGCAGCGGCGCCACCGAACTGTGGGCAAACACGCCGTAGGTTTCTTCGAGGATCTTCTTGAAATCCGCATCCGGGATGCTGCCGGACACGAATGGGCGCATCACGCGGAAGGCCAGTTCGTGATAAGGCAGGCCGGCCCAGGAAGCGATTTCTTCCTGCGTGAAGCGCGGCAGGTTTTCCGGCACATACAGGCCGCCATCGCTGGCCAGGCCAGTGAGCAGCACGTCTTCGAAATTCAGGGCCGGCGCTTGGCCGCGAGTACTGATATAGCGCATGGTCAAACCTTCGGTTTGGGCTAAAAGCTTCAAGCTACAAGCTGCAAGTTAAAAGCGAGTTAGCCTTTACTTACAGCGTATAGCTTGCCGCTTGCCGCTGATTTAATTGCTTTTACTTGCTTTTACTTGCAGCTTGCAGCTTGGCGCTTGCAACTGCCTCAATTCAGATGTTCCACGCGGATCCGGACCACTGGACCCACCACATCCTGCAACGCTTCCAGTGCCTGGATGGCGTCATTCATGCGCTGCTCGACCACGCGATGGGTCAACAGAATCATCGGCACCAGGCCGTCATGTTCTTCGACTTCCTTCTGCATGATGGATTCGATGTTGATGCCGCGCTCCGACAGAATGCTCGCTACTTGCGCCAGCACGCCCGGATGATCCTTGGCCTGGATGCGCAGGTAGTACGCGCTTTCACAGGCTTCGATCGGCAGGATCGGATGTGCGGAAAGCGAGTCCGGCTGGAAAGCCAGGTGCGGCACGCGATTCTCCGGGTCGGAAGTCATGGCGCGCACGACGTCTACCAGATCAGCGATGACCGACGAAGCCGTAGGCTCCATGCCCGCACCGGCACCGTAGAACAGCGTCGAGCCTGCGGCATCGCCATTGACCATCACCGCGTTCATCACGCCATTGACGTTGGCGATCAGTCGATCAGCCGGAATCAGCGTCGGGTGAACACGCAGCTCGATACCAGCGGCAGTGCTGCGCGCAACGCCCAGGTGCTTGATGCGATAACCCAGCGCTTCGGCGTAATTCACGTCGGCGGTGGTCAGCTTGGTAATGCCTTCGGTGTAGGCCTTGTCGAACTGCAGCGGGATACCGAACGCGATGGAAGCCAGAATGGTCAGCTTGTGCGCGGCATCAATACCTTCGACGTCGAAGGTCGGATCGGCTTCGGCATAACCCAACGCCTGAGCTTCGGCCAGGACATCCGGGAACGTGCGGCCCTTCTCACGCATTTCAGTGAGGATGAAGTTGCCCGTGCCGTTGATGATCCCGGCCACCCAATTGATACGGTTTGCCGACAGACCTTCACGGATCGCCTTGATCACCGGAATACCGCCTGCCACTGCCGCTTCGAACGCGACGATGACGCCCTTCTCGCGCGCCTTGGCGAAAATCTCGTTACCGTGCACGGCAATCAGCGCCTTGTTGGCAGTGACGACGTGCTTGCCATTTTCAATGGCTTTGAGGACCAGGTCGCGGGCTATGGTATAGCCGCCGATCAGCTCGATGACGATATCGATTTCAGGGTTGGTTGCCACCGCGAACACGTCGCTGGTGGTCGAGGTACCGGTAATCTGGCAGTTGGGGTTCGGCGTACGCATGGCAATTTGTGCCACTTCGATTCCACGCCCGGCGCGGCGGGCAATCTCCTCGGCGTTACGCTGAAGTACGTTGAAGGTACCGCCACCGACAGTACCTAGCCCACAGATGCCTACTTTGACCGGTTTCACTATGAACTCCCCGTAAAACGGCCAACTCGAGGCTGGCCGTGGAAAACAGCCGCACGTCACCATGCGGCTCTCAATTTAACGGGACGACACTGACATCTGTCGTCCCACGGCCTTCAAGGAAACCTTGATGACGCTGGATTATTCGGCGCCGAGCGCCAGTTTGGCCACTTGCGCCGCAGGCTGGTAGCCCGGGATCAATTGACCGTCAGCCAGAACGATAGCCGGTGTGCCGTTGACACCGATCGACTGGCCCATTTCGAATTGCTTGGTCACAGGGTTGGCGCATTTAGGCGCCTGGATGTTCTTGCCATCGACCATGCGGTCCATGGCGCCCTTGCGATCCTTGGAACACCAGACCGCCTGCAACTGCTCATCGCCGGGCGAACCCAGGCCCTGACGCGGGAAAGCAACATAGCGGACTTCGATACCCATCTTGTTCAGCTGCGGCACTTCGGCGTGCAGCTTGTGGCAATACGGGCAGGTGGTGTCAGTAAATACGGTGATGTGCGATTTGGTCTCGCCAATGGCCGGGTAAACCACCATTTCAGCGGTCGGGATACCGTTGATGGTTTTGGAAATCGCCAGGCGCTCGGTTTTTTCGGTCAGGTTGACCGGCTTGCCGTCCTGGATCTGGAACAGGTAACCCTGCATGACGAACTGCCCATCGCCGCTGGCATACAGCACGCGGCCGCCTTTGAGCTTGACTTCGTAAAGGCCGTTCAGCGGGCTGGCAGCGATGCTGTCGACCGGCAACTCCAGCTTGAGTGAATCCAGCGTCTTGCGAATCGCTTGTTCGGCGGGCGCATCAGCCTGAGCGAACAGGCTAAAGGTACTGGCCAGCGCAATGACTGCGGCGGCGAAAATCTGGGTCACGCGCATGAAAACTCCTCGGGCGGTGGGCAAATGGGCGGCGCTGAAAACAGCGGGTGCCAGCATCCATTTGCGAAACCGGCAAAGACTATCACATAAGGCCTGCAACACCGACCCGGACCGACGCCGGATATCGGGCAATTCCTGCCATTGATACCTTCAGCCGCGCGGGTGATGCTTGGCGTGCATGTCCTGCAAGCGGGCACGGGCGACATGGGTGTAAATCTGCGTGGTCGACAGATCGCTGTGGCCCAACAGCATTTGCACCACGCGCAGGTCTGCGCCGTGGTTGAGCAAATGGGTCGCGAACGCGTGGCGCAAGGTATGTGGCGACAGTGACTTGCCAATACCGGCCACCGCAGCCTGATGTTTGATGCGATGCCAGAACGTCTGACGCGTCATTTGTTCACCCCGCAAACTGGGAAACAGCACGTCGCTGGGGCGCCCGGCCAGCAACTCATCGCGAGCACCGCGCATGTAGCGCTCGATCCAGACGATGGCCTCTTCGCCCATGGGCACCAGCCGTTCCTTGCTGCCTTTGCCCATGACCCGCAGCACGCCCTGGCGCAGGTTGACTTGCTCCAGCGTGAGACTGATCAATTCGGTGACACGCAGCCCGCAGGCGTACAAGACTTCAAGCATCGCCCGATCCCGCTGGCCGATGGCTTCGCTCAGATCGGGAGCCGCCAACAAGGCTTCGACATCGGCTTCGGACAGCGACTTGGGTAAGGGCCTGCCCAGTTGCGGCATGTCAATTTGCAATGTCGGGTCAATCTGGATCAGTTTTTCGCGTAGCAAATAGCGATAGAAACCGCGTACTCCGGACAGAAAGCGTGCCGTCGAACGAGGTTTGTAGGCCTGGTCCACGCGCCAGGCCAAATGATCAAGAATGGCTTCGCGCCCGACACTGATCAGATCCACGCCCCGCTCTTCCAGCCAGCCATTGAACAAGGCCAGGTCGCTGCGATAGGCGTCGCGGGTATTGTCCGAAAGGCCCTTCTCCAGCCACAGGGCGTCGAGAAAACGGTCGATCAGCGGATGGTCGATTGCAGGCATAGGTGATGGGCGCTTGTGTTGTTTCGCGAAAGACCGCTATTGAACACGGACAATAAAATCCCGGACACAAAAAAGCAGCCCGAAGGCTGCTTTTTTTGCATCGGATTGCTGGACTTAAGCCAGTTTTTCCTTGATGCGAGCTGCTTTACCGGACAGGTCACGCAGGTAGTACAGTTTGGCTTTGCGAACGTCACCGCGACGTTTCACAGCCAGGCTGTCGATTTGCGGGCTGTAAGTCTGGAAAGTACGCTCAACGCCAACACCGTTGGAGATTTTACGAACAGTGAAAGCACTGTTCACGCCACGGTTACGCTTGGCAATTACTACGCCCTCGAACGCTTGCAGACGCGCACGGTCGCCTTCCTTCACTTTCACCTGAACGACAACAGTGTCGCCCGGGGCAAAGGTAGGGATCTCTTTCGTCATCTGCTCTGCTTCGAGTGCAAGAATGATTTTGTTAGTCATGCTGTGCTCCTAAGGTGATCCATCTGGATCGACCATCGATACGTTAACTATCGTCCCGCTCACGGATGTATTCCGCCAGCAGCTTCTTCTCTTCTCCAGAAAGCGAGCGGCTTTCCAGAAGATCGGCGCGTCGTTCATAGGTCCGCCCAAGGGACTGCTGTAAACGCCAACGCCGGATATGTGCGTGATTGCCACTAAGCAATACGTCGGGAACACGCTGATCCACATACACCTCCGGTCGGGTGTAATGCGGGCAATCCAGCAGACCATCCGTGAAGGAATCTTCCTCCGCGGAGTCCGCATGCCCTAAAGCTCCAGGCAGCAGCCGCGTAACCGCGTCGATCAGCACCATTGCCGGCAGCTCGCCGCCAGACAGTACATAGTCACCAATCGACCACTCTTCATCGACATGAGCTTCAATGAAACGCTCGTCAATGCCTTCATAACGACCGGCGATGAGAATAATCGCTTCCTCCTGTGCCAGTTCGCGCACTGCGCACTGATTCAGTTGGCGGCCTTGTGGCGACAGGTAAATTACCTTCGCCGCTTCCCCTGCCGCTTGCCTGGCCTGAACCAGAGCATCTTCAAGGGGCTTGATCTTCATCACCATGCCCGGACCACCGCCAAATGGGCGATCATCCACAGTGTGATGTCGATCCGTGGTGTAGTCCCGCGGATTCCAACAAGTGAGCTGCAACAGCCCTTGTTTCACCGCTCGGCTGGTTATGCCGTATTCGCTGATGGCGGAAAACATCTCGGGGAACAGACTGATCACTTCTATGCGCAGGCTAGCCATGGCGCTTAGAAGTCCGCATCCCAATCCACCTTCATCTCGCCGGCACTCAGGTCGATTGCCAACACGCATTGCTCTGTATAGGGCAGCAGGCGTTCGCGATCATCCAGGCTGCCTGCGCAGGGCTTGACCACCATTACATCATTCGAGCCGGTTTCCAGAAGATGATCGATTTTCCCGAACAATTGCCCAAGAGTGTCGATAACCTTCAAACCTTCCAGCTGGTACCAGTAGTACTCGCCGTCGGTCAGATCAGGGAACAGGTTGCGTGGCACACAGATTTCGTAACCGGACAGAAGACGGGCTTCTTCACGATCATCGAGACCTTTGAGCTTTGCGACCAGGAACTTGTTTTGCAAGCGTCCGCTGACCAGCTCTACCTGTTTAACGCTGCCTTCGCGCCGAAGCGTCCAGGTTTTGTAATCCAACAGGTTTCCAATCGGATCAGTAAAGGAAAAGACCTTCACTTCGCCGCGAACGCCATGAATAGAGTAGATCTTGCCAATGACGATCAAATCGTCGGCAACAGCTGGCGTCGCGTTCATATTGCTCAGGCCGCGACCTGAGTCTTGGCTCGTTCTTTCAACAGCTGAGCAACGCGCTCGGATGTTTGTGCACCCACGCTCATCCAGTAAGCCAGACGCTCGTCGTTCACGGACAAACGAACTTCCTGACCACGGGCAACCGGGTTGAAGAAGCCAATCTGCTCTTTGTGTGAACCGTCGCGCGCATTGCGGCTATCGGTAACAGTGAGGTGGTAAAACGGGCGCTTTTTGGAGCCGCCAAGGGCAAGACGGATGGTTAGCATTGAACATCGTTCCTGTAGTCGGTGCTGCAAATCTAAGATGCACAGCGGGCATAGGTGCCCGAAAGGCCGCATATTCTAAGGAATATCCGGACTTTTGCAAATGTCTTTTTCCGGCGCCTATCGGCATGCCATCAAGATTTGCTATGGAGCCGTCGATATCGACGGCGGATAGACACCCGCCAAACGGGTGTTTTGCCGGGAATTTCGCCCCGGCGAGCTGCGCGCAAACGAACTTGCGCGCGACGTAATCACATCTTCGGCATGCCGCCGCCGGGCAACATTCCGCCCATGCCGCGCATCATTTTCGCCATTCCGCCTTTCGCGGAGAACTTCTTCATCATCTTCTGCATCTGTTTATGCTGCTTGATCAGACGCCCGATGTCCTGAACCTGCGTACCCGAACCCAGGGAGATGCGACGCTTGCGCGAACCGCTGATCAGCTCCGGGTCGCGACGTTCGGCAGGGGTCATCGAGTTGATGATGGCTTCCATCTGCTTGAACTGTTTTTCCGCTGCGCCCTGGGCATTGCCCATTTGCGAGAGGTTCACGCCGCCGATATTCGGCAGTTTGTCCATGAGGCCGCCAAGGCCGCCCATGTTCTTCATTTGTTGCAGCTGATCGCGGAAGTCTTCGAGATCGAAGCCCTTGCCCTTCTTCAGTTTCTTCGCGAGCTTGTCGGCCTTGTCCTTGTCGAGGGTCTGTTCGGCCTGCTCGATGAGGCTGAGCACGTCACCCATGCCGAGGATTCGCGAAGCGATGCGGTCGGGGTGGAACGGTTCGAGCGCGTCGCTCTTCTCGCCCATACCGATGAATTTGATCGGCTTGCCGGTAATCGCCCGGACCGAAAGCGCCGCGCCACCCCGTGCGTCACCATCGACCTTGGTCAGGATCACGCCAGTCAGTGGCAAGGCATCGCCAAACGCCTTCGCTGTATTGGCGGCGTCCTGGCCGGTCATGGCATCGACCACGAACAGCGTTTCCGCCGGCTTGACCGCGACGTGCAGCGCTTGAATCTCGCCCATCATCTCGACATCGATGTGCAGACGACCGGCGGTATCGACGATCACCACATCAATGAATTTGAGTTTGGCTTCCTTGATGGCGGCCAGCGCGATCTCGACCGGCTTCTGGCTGATATCAGACGGGAAGAACGTTACGCCGATGTCGTTGGCCAGGGTTTCCAGCTGCTTGATGGCCGCAGGACGGTATACGTCCACCGAGACCACCATGACGGTTTTCTTCTTGCGCTCCTTGAGGAACCTGGCCAGCTTGCCCGCAGTGGTGGTTTTACCCGCACCCTGCAAACCCGCCATCAGGATTACCGCCGGAGGCGTGACGGCGAGGCTGAGCTCTTCGTTGGCCGCCCCCATCATTTCTTCCAGCTCGGCCTGGACGATCTTCACGAACGCCTGGCCCGGCGTCAGGCTGCGCGACACTTCAGTGCCGACAGCGCGCTCCTTGACCTTGTTGACGAAGTCTTTGACTACCGGCAAGGCGACGTCGGCTTCAAGCAAAGCCATCCGCACTTCGCGCAAGGTATCTTTGATGTTGTCCTCGGTCAGCTTGGCCTTGCCAGTTACGTGGCGCAGCGTCTGCGAGAGACGGTCGGTAAGGTTTTCAAACATGCGCGATCCTTTCAGGCTCTCGTCGAACCCCGGTTGATGCGGCCCGGCCCGTATTGAAGAAAATGGCGCTCGGCGAGCCTGCGGCTTGAGCAGGTCGCGGATTATAGCGAAGACTCCGCTCGGAGTCTGCTCCTGTGGTCTTTCGTGAAATGCGGGTGTATGCGAAACTCAGCGCCTTTCGGGCCCGCCCATCAGGATTTATGTTCCCTTTGCCACCCAGCCTGCTACCCAGCCTCGCCGCCGCCTGCCTTTATGCCGCTGCGACCATTTATCAGGGCCTTCGCCTGAGCCAGGGCACCAAGGCCGACAAACGGCTGCTTTGCCTGCTTGGCACGCTTGCCGTCATCGCGCATGCCACCGGGCTTTTCTCGCAATTGGTGCGCCCTATCGGCCTGGGCCTGGACTTCTTCAGCGCCGCCAGCCTGATTGCCGTGGCCGTGATTGCCCTGACGCTGCTCGCCACCGTGCGGATTCCGGTGGAAAACCTGTTGGTGCTGCTGTTCCCGCTGGGACTGGCAACCGTGCTGCTCGCGCAGTTCGCGCCGACCGGCACCGTGCAGCCGATTGACGAGGAGCCGGGGATTCTCAGCCATATCCTGCTGTCGATTCTCGCCTACGGCATGTTCACCATTGCGATGTTCCAGGCGCTGCTGCTGCTGGTCCAGGACCATCAACTCAAGCACAAGCATCCTTCGGGGCTGATCAAGAACTTCCCGCCTCTGCAAACCATGGAAAGCCTGTTGTTCGGCTTTTTATGGGCCGGCTGGTCGCTGTTGTCGCTCTCGCTGATTTCCGGCTGGCTATTCGTCGAAAACCTGTTCGCCCAGCATCTGGTGCACAAAACCCTGCTGGCGTGTCTGGCCTGGATAGTCTTCAGTGTGTTGCTGTGGGGTCGAAATCGTCTGGGCTGGCGCGGACACAAGGCCATCCGCTGGACCCTGGGCGGCTTTTGCCTGCTGATGCTGGCGTATTTCGGCAGCAAGCTGGTCCGTGAATTCATTCTGCACATCTGACGGGCGTTGATCATGGATAACTTGCCCATCGGCCCGATGCTTGGTGTTGTCGCGCTGCTGATCCTCTGGTCGGCCTTGTTCACGGCCGTCGAAGCCGCGCACCACCGCGTCAAGGCCCTGCGAATCGGTAGTCGCCCAACCGACCCGGTCAAGCCACGACTGGAATTCCAGCTCGGCAGCCTGATCCTGACCAATACCCTCGTCAAAACCCTGATCGTGGTGATCGCCACGCTGCTGTCGATGCGCTACTGGCTGAATAACGGGCCGACGATTGCATGGCTTGTTACTACCGGCCTGATCCTGGTGTTTGCCGAATACGCCCCGCGTCGCCTGGCTGTGCGGCATCCGCTGGCCATCATCCAGCTGGCCAACGGCATGCTGAGCATCCCGATGAAAATCATGTGGCCGCTGGCCTGGCTATTGAGCACCCTCGCCACTGCGCTCGTGCTGCCTTTCAGCGCCCGCAACAAGCCTGCCCGCCGGCGTGAAGACGATCAGGATTCCTTGTCCGACCCAAATCAGGAAGGCGTTCACGAGCATGAACCTGGCGGTTCGCCGGTACTGTCCGGGATTCACGCGCTGGACAGCATCACCGTCAACGACATTCTGGTACCGCGCAGCGATGTCGACGGGGTCAATCTGGACGACTCCATTGAACACATCATCGAGCGCCTGATTATTTCCCGGCATACCCGCCTGCCGGTGTATCACAACGATATCAATCAGGTGCAGGGCGTCCTCAACACACGCCAGATCAGCCATCTGTTGCCCAAGGCCGAGCTGACCAAGGAGCAATTGCTGGAGGCTTGTTATGAGCCGTACTTCGTGCCGGAAAGCACGCCACTGCAGCTGCAATTGCTGAACTTTCACAAGCAGCAGCGGCGCCTGGGCGTGGTGGTCGATGAATACGGCGAAGTGCTGGGCATCGTCAGCCTGGAAGATATTCTCGAAGAAATCGTCGGCGAATTCGAAAACGAACAGACCCTCGACAATCCACACATTCATCCTCAGGCAGATGGCCGTCTGGTGGTCGACGGCGCCGCGTCGATTCGCGATCTGAACAAGAGTCTGGGCTGGCATCTGCCGTCCGATGGCCCGAAAACCTTGAATGGCCTGGTGACCGAAGCGCTGGAAACCATCCCGGAAAGCTCGGTATGCCTGAAGATCGGGCCGTATCGCCTGGAAATCCTGCAAACCGAAGACAACCGCGTGACTCGCGTGCTGATGTGGCAGAACTCGGCAACCCGCGCCGTCAATTAAAGCGCAGGTGCGTGCAGAACCTCCTTGTTCTGCACGCAACGGCCTTTCTATAATCGAGCCGCTTACCCAGCCCCGCCGATCCGCGTGCTACCCGCACTCAGCCTGATCGGCCAGCCACTCAGCCTGAAATGTTTCGCGCACTTCCCTGGCATCCGCCCTACCCCTCGGCATTGCCACGCCTCTTGCCCACATCCGGGCTAACCTGATCAGCGCTGTACCCACAATAATTAATGTTTGCCGCCGTGCATCGCCCAGCCAAGGCGATCGTCGACAGGCAAGATGACCGTCAGGGATTCCCGCATGACCACAACTTCCGACTTGGGCGAAAATCTCGCAGCTCCGGCTCGTCCGGCCAACTCTGCAACACGGGTCGCCACGGCCAGCTTCATTGGTACGGCGATCGAGTTCTACGACTTTTATGTCTACGCAACCGCCGCCGCGCTGGTGATCGGGCCGGTGTTCTTTCCGCAGACTTCCGGCACCGCACAGATGCTGTCGGCATTTCTGACCTTCGGTATCGCCTTTCTCGCACGTCCATTAGGTTCAGCGCTGTTCGGCCACTTCGGTGACCGCATCGGCCGCAAGTCGACGCTGGTCGCTTCGTTATTGTTGATGGGCGTCTGCACCACGCTGATCGGCGTGTTGCCCGGTTACGCGACCATCGGGGCCTGGGCGCCAATCCTGCTGTGTGTCCTGCGTTTCGGACAAGGCCTGGGCCTGGGCGGCGAATGGGGTGGCGCGGCGCTGCTGGCCACTGAAAACGCCCCGCCGGGCAAGCGCGCCTGGTTCGGCATGTTCCCGCAGTTGGGTCCTTCGATTGGTTTCCTCGCCGCCAATGGGCTGTTTCTGACCCTGGCGATGACCCTGGACGACGAACAATTCCGCTCCTGGGGTTGGAGGATTCCATTCCTGCTCAGCGCACTCCTGGTGATGGTCGGCCTGTACGTGCGATTGAAGCTGGAAGAAACGCCGATCTTCGCTAACGCCATTGCTCGCCACGAGCGGGTCAAAATGCCCATCGTCGAGCTGTTCAGCCAATACTGGGCGCCGATGCTATTGGGTGCTGCGTCCATGGTGGTCTGCTACGCGCTGTTTTACATCTCCACCGTGTTTTCGCTGAGCTACGGGGTGTCGACCCTCGGCTACAGTCGCGAGACATTCCTCGGCTTGCTGTGCTTCGCCGTGCTGTTCATGGCTGCGGCCACGCCACTTGCCGCCTGGGCGAGCGACCGCTTCGGTCGGCGTCCGGTGCTGATCATTGGCGGGGTACTGGCGATTCTGTCCGGCTTCACCATGGAGCCGCTGCTGACCCACGGCACGACCTGGGCAGTGGCATTGTTCCTGTGCATCGAACTGTTCCTGATGGGCATCACCTTCGCCCCGATGGGCGCCATGCTGCCGGAACTGTTTCCCACACGCGTGCGTTACACCGGCGCTTCTGCGGCCTACAACCTGGGAGGAATCGTCGGTGCATCGGTGGCGCCCTTCTTCGCCCAGAAACTGGTGGCGATGGGTGGCTTGAGCTGGGTTGGCGGGTATGTATCAGCAGCGGCATTGATCAGCCTGATCGCCGTGCTGTGCCTGAAGGAAACGCGTCACGCTGACCTGGACAAGATTACCTGACGCCAGCCCCTGGAAGTCGACAAATGATTGGCAGCCAGCCCTGCCGGTCATTTGTCGGCTACCCCCTGAAAACCCTGTATTCATTGGCTATTGCCCACGGACAAAGTTATTTCGACAGCTATTCTCAAGGCTTCGGGAAACCGTTCTGAAGACGCCAGAAATGAACAACACGCTCGCCATCATGCAGCCTTATTTCTTCCCCTATCTGGGGTACTTCCAACTCATCGCGGCGGTAGAGCGCGGCGTGATATTCGACACCGCGCAGTACTGTCGCAAGACCTGGATGAATCGCAACCGGATTCTGGATGCCAAAGGGGGCTGGCAATACATCAACGTGCCGGTAAGTACCACCTTGGGCACGTCGATCCAGGCCACCACGGTGATTGATCACTCGGCCGCATTACAACGCATTCTCGGCCAGCTGGAGCACTATCGCGGCAAGGCGCCCTTCTATCAGAAAGTGCAGGATCTGGTGAGAAACACGTTTGCTTCGGTTAAAGGCAATGGCATCGGTGAACTGAATACCCAGTCCCTCAAAACCACCTGCGATTACCTCGACCTGCCTTTCAGCTGGAAGCCGCATTCCGCCATGGATCTGCAACTGCCGCCCATTCAGCATCCAGGCCAATGGGCGCTGGAAATCAGCGGAAAACTGGGTGCAGGCAGTTACGTCAATGCGCCGGGAGGAAGGGCGATATTCGTTGCCAGCGAATGGCAGCAACGTGGCATAGAGTTGCGTTTTCTGGATCTGTCGACATTCGTCTACGACACCGCGCCGTACGAATTCATCGGCAATCTATCGATCCTCGATGTCCTGATGTGGAACCCGCCGGGGGACGTCGCGGCTTACATTCGCGAAAACACGCGAGTAACCGGTTAAGCCATCCGGGCGGCCACTGCTTGATACACGCACGCCACAGTTGCCATGAGGGAACTGTGGCGGCGCATGCTGGCGATGTTACAACCGAACGTTACAACTGAACCTTCACCGCCCACGAAGCCCGCGTCGCCTTGGCGCGTGCTGCTTCGATGGATTCGTCCCGAGCCAGAGCCACGCCCATGCGGCGCTGACCATCAACTTCCGGCTTGCCGAACAAACGCAGCGCGGTGTCAGGTTCGCTCAGGGCCTGACCCAGGTTGGCGAACGCAGTCTGAGTGGATTTGCCCTCAACCAGAATCACCGCTGAAGCCGATGGCCCGAACTGACGAATCAACGGGATCGGCAGGCCGAGAATCGCGCGAGCATGCAGCGCGAATTGCGACAGATCCTGGGAAATCAGGGTCACCAGGCCAGTGTCATGTGGACGCGGCGAGACTTCGCTGAACCAGACCTGATCGCCTTTGATGAACAGTTCGACGCCAAACAACCCGCGACCGCCCAAGGCTTCAGTCACCGCTTTGGCAACTCGCTCGGATTCGGCCAGCGCGACCGGGCTCATGGCTTGTGGCTGCCAGGATTCCTGATAATCGCCTTTCTCCTGACGATGGCCGACCGGCGCACAGAACGTCGTGCCGCCCACGTGACGCACGGTCAGCAGGGTGATTTCGTAATCGAAATCGATGAAGCCTTCGATGATCACCCGACCTTTGCCGGCGCGACCGCCCTCTTGGGCGTAATCCCAGGCTTTCTGCACGTCATCGGTGGTCTTGAGCAGGCTCTGCCCCTTGCCCGAAGAACTCATCACCGGTTTGACGACACAGGGGAAACCCAGGTCTTCCACGGCCTTGCGATAGTCTTCGAAGGTGTCGGCGAAGTGATACGGCGAAGTCGGCAGGTCCAGCTCTTCAGCGGCCAGACGACGAATGCCTTCGCGGTTCATGGTCAACTGTGCGGCCCGTGCGGTGGGAATCACGGTGAAGCCTTCGGACTCCAGCTCCACCAGCGTCGCGGTGGCGATGGCTTCGATTTCCGGCACGATGAAATGCGGTTTCTCGGCTTCGATCACTGCACGCAGGGCGGCGCCGTCGAGCATGTTGATTACATGGCTGCGATGGGCGACCTGCATGGCCGGCGCGTTGGCATAGCGATCAACCGCGATCACTTCGACGCCAAGGCGTTGCAATTCGATCACTACTTCCTTGCCCAGTTCGCCGCAACCGCAGAGCAAAACGCGGGTCGCGGTAGGCGACAGTGGAGTTCCGATTTGAGTCATCTCAGGTCCTCGTGGAGCAGATATCGAGGGCAGCCCGCCAAATGCGAGCGACCGCGGTGGAGAAAGGCGCGCAATTTACCACGAAGGCCCGTGAATTGGACCTCAGCCCGGATAAGCGTTCTTGCGCGCGCGCCAGACCATGATCAGCCAGACCACCGTGACACCGGCAAACTTGGAGGCCAGCGCAGTCACGATGACTGGCGTGGTCATGGCGTCGATCATGCCGAAGAAGATAAAAGTGTCCAGCGGGATGCTCAGCGCCGAGCTCAACCAGAGCCGGTCATGCAGCGGCCGCTTGGTGATACTGAAGACCAGCCAGTCGATGCATTCGGAGACCGCGAACGCCGTGGCGCTGGCCAGCGCAATCGTGGGGTCGGAGGTTACGTAGGACAGCACCAATGCCGCCAGCATAGCGAAGATCGCACCATGGCCGAAGCGGGTCTGCACCATGTCGCGCAACACGAACACCAACCCACCCCAGGCCGACCAGATAACGTCCAGATGCGGCGCGGTGGAGAACGCAAAATTGATCAGCACGACACTGCCGATGTAGGTGATCAGGAAGAGCATGGGCGAGGCTTATGTGGCGGGAAGACGAAGCTGATAGTACCAACTTGTTAGCGAGGCGTAATGTCGGACCGACCGCTTCGCGAGCAAGCTCGCTCCCACATAGATGTTGATTCTGTGGGAGCGAGCTTGCTCGCGAATGCGTTTCGCAGGTTTCAGGAAGGTGAAGGCACCGACCAAACCAACCCACTCGCCTCAGCGCGCTCATGACACAACACCAGTACCGCGCGGCGCTGGTCATTGTCCAGGGCGTGCCAGTCGGTGATTTCCTTGACGGTACGCTGGCAACCCATGCAGACATCATCGTTATCCAGTGCGCAGATGCTCACGCAAGGGGACGGCACGCGGCGTTCGGTTTGCATGATCAGTCTTCCTGCGGCTGCAGGTCCCGCGCGTAGCGCCGGGCGTTGTGGACGTAATGCGCAGCGCTGGCTTCGAGCATTTTTTTCTGGATATCGGTGAGCTCGCGCACCACCTTGCCGGGCGAGCCCATCACCAATGAACCATCGGGGATGACCTTGCCTTCGCCGATCAGGGAATTGGCGCCGATGATGCAGTATTTGCCGATTTTCGCGCCGTTGAGGATCACCGAGTTGATGCCAATCAGGCTGTAATCATCAACGCTGCACCCATGGAGCATGACGTTATGGCCAATGGTCACGCCTTTGCCGATTTCCAGCGGCGAACCCATGTCCGTGTGCATGACTGTTCCGTCCTGCACGTTGCTGTTCTCGCCGATGTGAATCAGCTCGTTATCGCCGCGCAGCACGGCGCTGAACCAGACACTGGCGCCCGCCTCCAGCTTGACCTTGCCGATCAGCACGGCGTTGGGTGCAACCCAGCTGTCAGGATCGGTTTCGACGCGGGAGTCGCCCAGGCGGTATTTCATGCATCGTTCCTCAAGGCTCTGCGCCAATGGGTCAAGCTCGGGTCACGGAATGTTCGGGTGGCTGATGCAGACTGATCTTGCTGTCATACAAAACATTGATCAGCTCGACGATCATGATCGCCGTCAGGCCCCAGATTTTGTACTCGCCGTAACGATAGCTCGGTACGTACCAGCTGCGCCCCTGGTAATCGATGCGATGCGTATGTTCCCGGGTGTCCTGGCGAAAAAACTCCAGCGGCACGCTGAACACGGCGGCAATTTCTGCATCATTGGGGCGGTATTCAACAAAATCGGGGATCAGTCCTACATAAGGGGTGACCTTGATGCCGTGCTTGGAGATCAACGGGCTGAGCGGGCCGATAACTTCCACCAGCCCCGGCGGCAGGCCTATTTCCTCCTCGGCTTCGCGCAAGGCGGTGAACACTAGATCCACGTCATCAGGATCCCGCCGCCCGCCGGGGAAGGCCACTTCGCCACCATGGGTCGAAAGACCGCTGGCACGCAGGGTCAGGATCAATTCGGGTTCGTCACTGCGAGTAATGGGCAATAACACCGCAGCCTCGGGGAAACGTCGATCCGTCTCAAGAGTGCTCGGCGTATGACTGCTTACACGGCGAAGTAGCTCGTCCAGCATGGGAAATCTCGATCTGTTGCCTACCCCGCATCATGCACCAAAGCGGCGAACTGCCCAAGCCCTTGCAGGACAACTCTGGCTAATACAAAGCGCTTCTTGCCGAGCAGGCGCGTCGCACGCCAAGATAGCGGCTGAATTCAGCAATCGAATGACTCCATGAAATTCTGCAGCCAGTGCGGTAACCCGGTCATACAACGTATTCCCGAAGGCGATAGCCGCCCGCGCTACGTTTGTGAACACTGCCACACCATTCATTACCAGAACCCGAACATCGTGGCGGGTTGCCTGCCCCTGTGGGACGACAAAGTCTTGCTGTGTCGGCGTGCCATCGAACCGCGCCTGGGCTTCTGGACCCTGCCCGCCGGGTTTATGGAGAACGGCGAGACCATCGAGCAAGCCGCGCGCCGCGAGACGGATGAAGAAGCCTGTGCGACTCTGGGCGATCTGCAGCTGTACATGTTGGTCGATGTGCCGCATATCAATCAGGTCCACGTGTTCTATCGTGCGCAGATGGCGTCCCCGACATTCGCTGCTGGCATCGAGAGCCTGGAAGTGGCCTTGTTCGACGAAGCCGACATTCCATGGTCCGAGCTGGCTTTCATGACGGTCAGACGTACTCTAGAATGCTTCTTCGCCGACCGGCGCCACCAGATTTACCCTGTGCGAACCGACGCGTTGCCGCCGTCGCGGCCTCTACAGGACACTTAACATCATCGGCGCAGCCTGGCGCCGCTTCAGGGAAATCGTTTCGATGCGTTGGTTGCTTGCTGTCTTGTGCTTGTCATTCGTTCCGCTGTCCCAGGCTGCGTTCACGCAAACCATCGTGCCCAAGGGCAGCGAGCAGAAAATCGTCGGCAACAAAGTGATCAACACCGAGAACATTGCCGATCGCAAGATCGAAAAGGTTCTGGTGCTCAAAGCGGCGCGTCAGTTGCAGTTGATCAGCGACGGCGAAGCGCTCAAGACTTATCGCATTTCCCTGGGCAAGCAACCCAAGGGCACCAAGTTGCAGGAAGGCGATCAACGCACGCCAGAAGGCTTCTATTGGCTGGACTGGCGCAAAAACAGCACCAACTACAACCTGTCGATGCACATTTCCTACCCGAACATCACCGACTCGGCTCGCTCGCGTCGCGAAGGGGTCAACCCCGGCAGCATGATCATGATCCACGGCACGCCGGTGGATGAGGAGTATCCAGAATGGTATTTCCATACCCTGGACTGGACCAACGGCTGCATCGCCATGAAGAACAATGACATGCGCGAGGTGTGGGATCTGGTGAAGGACGGCACGATGATCGAGATCAGGCCGTAAACTACATGTTTAAAACTTGTGGGAGCAAGCTTGCTTGCGAAGGCGCTACCTCTGACCTGTAGCTGTGTCGGATGTACCTGCCTCTTCGCGAGCAAGCTCGCTCCCACAGCGTTTAGAAATCTTCCAGCCGCCAAACCTCATAGGCAGGCGTTTCGTAGGGATGGCTCTGCTTCAGAGCCACCACCACCTGCTGAATCAACTCGTCTGCCACGACCAGCTCGACCTTCCATTCCTCAACGCTTTCGACCACGCCACTCTGCCCGATAAATGGCTTGCTGCCATCCAAAGGGCGGAACTGACCCTGGCCCAGCGTTTGCCATGCGCAGCTGTCGTACGCCCCGATTCGCCCTCCTCCAGCGGCGAATACGGCTTGCTTGACAGCCTCGACATGGCTCGGCGGAACAAAAAAGGCGAGCTTATACACAGCCTTAGTTCACCCAGACCCGCGCGTTGCGGAACATGCGCATCCACGCACCGTCTTCGTCCCAGTCTTCCGGACGCCACGAGTTCTGCGCGGCACGGAATACCCGCTCAGGGTGCGGCATCATGATGGTGACGCGACCGTCGCGACTGGTGAGACCACCGATCCCGCGCGGCGAGCCGTTCGGGTTGGCTGGGTAGGCTTCGGTAACCTTGCCGTGGTTGTCGACGAAACGCAGGGCCACGGTGCCGGATACATCGGCGGCGATCAGCGCTTCGTCATTGGCGAACTCTGCGTGACCTTCACCGTGGGCGATGGCGATTGGCATGCGCGAACCAGCCATGCCTTGCAGGAAGATCGACGCCGACTCCTGAACCTGCACCATCGCCACCCGCGCTTCGAACTGCTCGGAGCGGTTGCGCACGAAATGCGGCCAGAACTCGGTGCCGGGAATCAGCTCGTGAAGGTTGGACAACATCTGGCAACCGTTGCACACGCCCAGGGTGAAGCTGTCCTGGCGCTCGAAGAAGCTTTGGAAAGCATCACGGGCACGGGCGTTGAACAGCGCCGACTTGGCCCAGCCTTCGCCGGCACCCAGCACGTCTCCGTACGAGAAGCCGCCGCAGGCAACCATGCCCTTGAAGTCATTGAGATCGACGCGACCGGCGAGAATATCGCTCATGTGTACGTCAATGGCGTTGAAACCGGCGCGGTCAAACGCTGCCGCCATTTCCACCTGACCGTTGACGCCCTGCTCACGCAGCACCGCCACTTGCGGGCGAACACCCGTCTTGATGTACGGCGCGGCGATATCATCGTTGACGTCGAAGCCCAGCTTGACGCTCAGGCCCGGATTATCTTCTTCCAGCAGTGCGTCGAACTCTTGATCAGCGCATTCGGCGTTGTCACGCAGACGCTGGATCTGATAGCTGGTTTCAGCCCATTGGCGTTGCAGCAAGCGACGTTGGCCGCCGAACACCGGCTCGCCATTGAAGCTGATTGCGACTTCGTCGTTGTTGACCGGCTGACCGATCACCGCAACGCAATCTTCAAGACCTGCGGCGCTGAACTGGGCAAGCACGTCCGGCGTGGCGTCCTGGCGAACCTGGATAACTGCGCCCAGCTCTTCGTTGAACAGGATCGCTGCCAGCTCACTGGCGGATTCAGCCAGGCCGTCCAGATACAGGTTCAGGCCGCAATGACCGGCGAAGGCCATTTCCAGGGTGGTAACCAGCAAACCACCAT
Source organism: Pseudomonas sp. DSP3-2-3 (assembly GCF_049898225.1). Lineage (NCBI taxonomy): Bacteria > Pseudomonadati > Pseudomonadota > Gammaproteobacteria > Pseudomonadales > Pseudomonadaceae > Pseudomonas > Pseudomonas sp. DSP3-2-3. The sequence goes on from NZ_JAFCXH010000003.1 coordinate 72,218, forward strand.
CGGAGCGGTCGTGGTAGGCCAGCAAGTGCCCGTCGGCATTCAGACCCTGGATGACCGCGAAGAACGCCTTGAGGTCTTCGGAGTCATCAACGTCCGGTGCGATACGGCCGAGTTTGCCGTGGGTCTGGGCCAGGATCGAAGCGCCCATGCGGTTCTGACCACGGCCCAGATCGATCAGGATCAGGTCGGTGATGCCCTTGTCCATGCGCAGCTCTGGCGTCAGGGTCTGGCGGATATCCAGCACCGGCGCGAAACCGGTGACGATCAACGACATTGGCGAAGTAACGGTCTTCTCGGCGCCTTCATCGCTCCAGCGGGTCTTCATGGACATCGAGTCCTTGCCCACTGGAATGGTGATGCCCAGCGCCGGGCACAACTCCATGCCGACAGCCTTGACGGTGTCGTACAAGCGCGCGTCTTCACCTGGGTGACCGGCAGCGGACATCCAGTTGGCGGACAGTTTGATGTCGGAGATTTTGCCGATACGCGAGGCCGCGATGTTGGTCAGCGTCTCGCCGATGGCCATACGACCTGACGCCGGAGCGTCGAGCAGTGCCAGCGGAGTACGCTCGCCCATCGCCATGGCTTCGCCGGTATTGACGTCGAAGCTGGTAGCGGTCACGGCGCAGTCGGCAACCGGAACCTGCCACGGACCGACCATCTGATCGCGGGCGACCAGACCGGTGATGCTGCGGTCGCCGATGGTGATCAGGAAGCTTTTGCTGGCAACGGCCGGGTGATGCAGAACGCGCTGCACGCTTTCTTCGATATCGAGGGTGCTCGGATCGAAATCATCGCCCAGCTCCGCTTCGCGATCAGCCGAACGGTGCATGCGTGGTGCCTTGCCCAGCAGCACTTCCAGCGGCATGTCCACCGGGTTGTTGCCGAAATGGCTGTCGGTCACGGTAAGTTGCGGTTCGGCGGTGGCTTCACCGACGACTGCGAACGGGCAGCGTTCACGCTCGCAAATGGCCTTGAAGCGCTCAAAGTCTTCCGCGCCCACCGCCATCACGTAGCGTTCCTGGGATTCGTTGCTCCAGATTTCCAGCGGGGCCATGCCCGGCTCGTCATTAGGCACATTGCGCAGTTCGAAACGACCGCCACGACCGCCATCATTCACCAGTTCAGGGAAGGCGTTGGACAAACCACCGGCACCGACGTCGTGAATGAAGCTGATCGGGTTCTTGTCGCCCAGCTGCCAGCAACGGTCGATGACTTCCTGGCAACGACGCTCCATTTCAGGGTTTTCACGCTGCACCGAAGCGAAATCCAGATCCGCAGAGCTGGTGCCGGTGGCCATCGATGACGCTGCACCACCGCCCAGGCCGATCAACATTGCCGGGCCGCCGAGCACGATCAGCTTGGAGCCGACGGTGATTTCGGCTTTCTGCACGTGTTCGGCACGGATGTTACCCATGCCGCCAGCCAGCATGATCGGCTTGTGGTAACCGCGAACTTCATCGCCGTGCGGCGTGGTGATGGATTGTTCGAAGGTACGGAAATAACCGGTCAGCGCCGGACGACCGAATTCATTGTTGAACGCCGCGCCACCCAGCGGGCCTTCGAGCATGATGTCCAGCGCAGTCACGATGCGCTCTGGCTTGCCGTACGGCACTTCCCAAGGTTGCTCGAAACCGGGGATCTGCAGGTTGGAAACGGTGAAACCGGTCAGGCCAGCCTTGGGCTTGGCACCGCGCCCGGTTGCGCCTTCGTCGCGAATCTCGCCACCGGAACCGGTAGCTGCGCCGGGGAACGGGGCAATCGCAGTCGGGTGGTTGTGGGTCTCGACCTTCATCAGAATGTGCACCGGCTCCTGCACCGCGCCGTACTGGCGGGTTTCCGGATCCGGGAAGAAACGGCCGGCAACACTGCCGACGATGACCGAAGCGTTGTCTTTATAAGCCGAAAGTACGCCTTCGCTGTGCATGACGTAGGTGTTCTTGATCATGCCGAACAGGCTTTTTTCCTGACTCTCGCCGTCAATGTCCCAGCTGGCATTGAAGATCTTGTGGCGGCAGTGCTCGGAGTTCGCCTGAGCGAACATCATCAGCTCGATGTCGTGAGGGTTGCGCCCCAGACCGGCGAAGCTGGTGACCAGATAATCGATTTCGTCTTCCGCCAGCGCCAGGCCCAACTCGACGTTGGCCTTCTCCAGCGCAGTACGTCCACCGCCCAGTACATCAATGGCGATCAATGGCTTGGGCTGGGCGTGGGTGAACAAGCCTTCGGCTTCCTGCACCGAGCCCAGCACCATTTGCGTCATGCGATCGTGCAGGCAGCCGGCGATGACTTGCGCCTCGGCTTCACTGAACTGGCCTTCTACATAGAAGGTGATACCGCGTTCCAGGCGCTGGATTTTTGCCAGGCCGCAGTTACGGGCAATATCGCTGGCCTTGCTCGACCAGGGCGAAATAGTGCCAAACCGAGGCAAAACCAGGAACAACCGGCCGCTTGGCTCTTGAACCGGCACGCTTGGGCCGTATTTCAAGATGCGAACGAGAACTTCCTGTTCCTCGCCAGTCAGATCGCCAGCTATCTCAGCGAAGTGGGCAAATTCAGCATACAAGCCACTGACAGTTGAAACTTTTTGTTTCAGCTGCTCAAGTAATTTGCTGTGGCGAAAGGCAGAAAGGGCAGGAGCACCGCGCAGGGTCAACATCTTCGGGACAGCCTCGGGAAGGGGTGTGCTTTGAGGCCGTGCATTCTAGCCTAAACCGGCCCTTTCGGCACCCGAAACGGCCAACTTGCAGCTGTCCGGACGTCGGCACGCTTGCCGAGTGCAAGAAAACGCCAGCTCTATCAGACGCCGCCTTCGCTGTCGAGATATGGCGACAGGTGTCCTTTGCGTATACTGCACCGATGTTTCCCCAATCAGATTTCCGCCCTCGTTGTGCCAAATGGCTCATCGCAACCGGACTCTTCCTGATGCTCAGCGCCTGTGTGGATAAACCCACCACATTGGAGCGAGTAAAGGAGGATGGCGTTCTGCGCGTGATCACCCGCAACAGTCCGGCGACCTATTTTCAGGATCGCAACGGTGAAACCGGTTTCGAGTACGAATTAGTCAAGCGTTTCGCCGAAGATCTGGGGGTCGAGCTCAAAATCGAGACCTCGGACAACCTCGACGAATTGTTTGACGAGATGCAGAAACCGGGCGGCCCGGTGCTCGCCGCCGCCGGTTTGATCGACACCGAACAACGTAAAAAGCAGGTGCGTTTTTCCCATCCGTATCTGGATGTCACCCCACAAGTCATCTACCGCAACGGCCAGTCGCGCCCCACTGATGCTGGCGATCTGGTGGGCAAACGCATCACCGTGCTCAAAGGCAGCAGCCACGCCGAGCAACTTGCTGCACTGAAACTGAAAAATCCCGCTATCGAATACGAAGAATCCGACGCGGTCGAAGTCGTCGATCTGTTGCGCATGGTCGATGAAGGACAGATTGACCTGACGCTGGTGGATTCCAACGAACTGGCGATGAATCAGGTGTATTTCCCCAATGTGCGGGTCGCTTTCGATCTGGGCGAGGGCCGGCAACAACGCTGGGCCGTGGCGCTCGGCGAAGACAATAGCCTGATCAACGAGATCAATTCATTCCTCGATAAAGTGCAGAAGAACGGCACGCTGCAACGCCTCAAGGACCGCTATTACGGGCATGTGGACGTCCTCGGTTACGTCGGCGCCTATACGTTCGCTCAGCATCTGCAAGAACGCCTGCCCAAGTACGAGAAGCATTTCCAGACCTTCGCTAAGAAAGAGCAGGTGGACTGGCGACTGCTGGCTGCGATTGGCTATCAGGAATCCATGTGGCAGCCCAGCGTCACCTCCAAGACCGGCGTGCGCGGGTTGATGATGCTCACGCAAAACACCGCGCAAGCGATGGGCGTATCCAACCGGCTGGACGCCAAACAAAGTATTCAAGGCGGGGCGAAGTACTTTGCCTACGTGAAAGATCAGCTGGATGACAAGATAAAAGAGCCCGATCGCACATGGTTTGCTCTCGCTTCCTACAACATTGGTAGCGGCCACCTGGACGATGCGCGCAAATTGGCAGAAAACGAGGGCCTGAACCCCAATAAATGGCTCGACGTTAAAAAAATGTTGCCCCGCCTGTCACAAAAGAAGTGGTACAGCAAAACCCGTTACGGCTACGCTCGAGGCGGCGAACCGGTCAGCTTTGTCGCCAACATTCGCCGCTATTACGACATCCTGACCTGGGTAACCCAGCCGCAACTGGAGGGCAGCCAGGTCGCCGAGAGCAATCTGCATGTGCCGGGCGTGAACAAGGTCAAGCCGCCGGAAGATAACCCGCCGCTTTGACGAGACTTGGTGGGAGCGAGCTTGCTCGCGAAGGGGTCAGTAAATCCGGCAGAAATTCAGCGCCTGCAACAGAGCTTCGCGAGCAAGCTCGCTCCCACAGCACTGTGATCAGCCCTTCGCTCGCCGCATCCTGAAAAAATCGCTCAGCATCGCTCCGCACTCCTCGCCCAGCACGCCGCCTTCGAACAACACACGATGGTTGAGAAAGCCCTGACTGAAAAACTGCCCCTGGCTCTGCACAATCCCGGCCTTGGGTTCGAGCGCTCCATACACCACCCGCGCGACACGCGAATGGACGATGAGCCCGGCGCACATGCTGCACGGTTCAAGGGTTACGTACAGCGTGCTGCCGGGTAAACGGTAATTGCTGAGCGCCTGGGCGGCGGCGCGAATCGCGACCATTTCGGCGTGAGCACTTGGATCGCTGCCGCTGATTGGGCAGTTGAAGCCGCGCCCGATGATCACCCCATCCTGGACCAGCACTGCACCAACCGGCACCTCGCCGAGCAAAGCGCCTTCGGCCGCCAATGCCAGCGCTTCGCGCATGAAATCCTGATCGCGGCTGCGATCAATGATGAGCGGTTGCCTCATTACGAAACCTCGATTGCTGCCATCAGCCCGGTTTCCATGTGATCGATCACATGGCAGTGGAACATCCAGACGCCGGGATTATCCGCCACCAACGCCACTCGCGCGCGCTCGTTTTTGCCCAATAGAAAGGTGTCGGTGAAATACGGGATGATTTCTCGTCGATTGGAGCCGATCACCTTGAAGCTCATGCCATGCAAATGGATGGGGTGCTGATACTGAGTCATGTTTTTGAGTTCGAAGATGTAACTCTTGCCCAGCACCAGTTTCGCAATCGGCCGATCAGCGCAGGTCTTGTCGGTGATGTCCCAGGCCTGGCCGTTGATCTGCCAGAGACTGGGCGGTTTGCCGTTGTCGACATTGACCGACACCGAGCCGACCCATTCAAAATTGAAATTGAGCTTTTCGGCGTTTTCCAGATCCGGCTCAGCGACCGGGTTGGCGGGCAGTTCAGGCGGCCATTGCGTTGGCGCATCGTTATTGGCGACCGACCGGAACGTCCCCAGCCGCACCGGGCCATTACGCAACGAAAGCTCTTCGCCAGCGGGCGGTGCCTTGATGGCCAGGCAAATGCGCATGCCCGGCCCCAGCCAGTAATCCTTGCCTAGCGGCCGCGGCTTGACCGGATTGCCGTCCAGCGCATAGATCAGCGCTTCGACGCCTGGAATATTCAGGCGATAGGTCACGGTATTGTCGAGATTGAGCAAACGCACACGGACAATTTGCCCGGCAGGCAGATCGATTACCGCCTGCGGTACGCCGTTGAGCGTCGAGAGCCGCCCTGCCGTGCCTTCGCGGGCGGCTTCGCGGGTGACGCTGAATTCGGTGAACGCACCGACTTCGTCCACATGCCAGCTTTTCAGACTGATCGTGCGCTCGTGCAGGAACCCGGTCGGTTCTCGCTCTTCGATAATCAATGGGCCTACTAACCCGCGCCCCAGCTCTTCACTGCTGCTGACGTGCGGGTGATACCAGTAACTGCCGGCATCAGGCACACGGAATTTGTAGTCGAAATACTCGCCCGGCTTCACCGGCAACTGTGAAACGAAGGGTACGCCGTCCATTTCCAGCGGCAGGCGAATGCCGTGCCAGTGAATGGTGGTCTCGACCGGCAACTGATTGATGAAGCGCAAACGTAGCCATTCGCCCTGCCGCACCCGCAGTTCGGTACCTGGTGCCGAGCCGCCGAACGCCCAGGCCGGGGTCTGATGCCCGGCGACCAGTTCCACATCCAGCGGCGCGGCAATCAATTCGAAATCATGCCCTTCGCCCGGCCCACGTCGACCCAGCCAATACCGCGACGCGCCACCTGCGCCCAAACCGACCACGGCAAGACCGGCCAGACCTCCGAGTATTTGTCGACGGGTGAAGGACATAGACACAGGAACCTCTAGAAAACACAGACGAGCGCACCTGAGAGTCGATGCGAGGGGCGAATACGATACACCTGCATTTGGCAAAAAATAAGCGCGTGAACGTCGCAGTAACTATTTAGTGCTATTCAACCGGCCACTCGCGACACGCTGGGGGAAACTCCACTTCAGAAGAAATCTACGATGCCTGCAATCAACCCCACACCCAACCTCGAAATCGACCAGCTGAAAACCCTGGGTATTGACCTCGTCGAGGCTTGCCCGGATATGCGGGAGATGGCACGCGATGTTGCCAAAACCGTCCTGAAAAACCGCACCGGAAGCGATATCGAGCCTGACACCGTCTATTGGCACCGCTTCGCCACGGCGATGAGCAGCCCGCTAACGTTCAATGGCTGGCAGCATCTCGACAAGCCGATTGAGTCCATGACCCTCCCCCAACTGGTCTTGCATCGATTCAATGCTCCCGATCAGGACAATGCCGACAACCTGCAAATGATGGGCGGTTTTTATACCGCAGGCCCTGAAGCCGGCGCTTACAACACCAGCAATGAAGTCAAAATGCTGCCCGTCGACGTCATGAATGATTTCTGGAACATCGACTTCTGCACCGCATACCGGGCACGACTCGATGCATTCTGGCAGAGCAGTGCCGATGAGTTCAGAACCCTCGCCAAAGCCAACTTTCTCGCCAAGGCGCTGGAGGAAAGGGAAAGCGAACACCTGGGCGTAACGGACTTGCAGACCCTCCTCAACGCGGTGGCCGCCAACGTTCACGCGCCTTTCCAACTGTCGATGTTGACTGACGTGGCGAGTGTGCCAACCGGATTGCGCGTCACAGCTTTTGACATCGGCGGGCATCAAGCCAGCGACATCCTGCGCGTGGTGACCTCTACCGGCAGGCAAATCATTTATATCCCCGGAGAAACCTTTGCTTTTCAGGCCTTCGATACGCCGGAACACCTGCGCCAATGGCTGGTCGACACCACCGAGAAGACTCCCGACAGAGCCCGATTCCTTGCACATTTCCCGTTGGCGGTGCGCCATGAGAACGATCCCGACGCAGGCCTTGATCATTTGATGGATCTGCTGCCCGCTCATGCCGATGTGTCAGCGGGCGACCTGCTCAACCAGCTTGATCAAGACCTCGGCGTTGATGCGTTTACCTGGTTGCGCGATGCCGCGCGTGATCGCATGAATGCCGATGCGGACTTTTCCCTGCGTTCCAACGGCGATCTGCGCAAGCAGATGTGGATTGGCTATCTTGATGCGTTTTCCCACGTATTGGGCCCGCTGGCCGCACTGGACTGGCCCATCGCCCTTGCGGTGGTCGGTGCTGGATTGGCGGACATGGGGTTGAACATCGATCAGGCGGTAAATGGCCACACCACGGCCGAGCGCAAGGCGGGCGTCATCGGTGCAATCCTCAGCGCCATGGACACGCTGCTCAATTGCCTGTTTCTGCTGGATGCCGGCATTTCGCCCATGAACCAAGGAGAAACCGAGTACCTGGCCACCTTCAGCGAAGACAGCCATTTGCAGCAGAACCCAGGCGGTACGGAAAACTCAGTGGAAGCACCCACTGCCGTCGCCCTGCCTGATACAGCGTCCGAAAACGCAGAGCTGATCAGCAGATTCAGGAGCAATCATCTGCTTGCAGGCTTCACACCGTCGACGCAAACCGGGCGCATGCATGGCATTTATCAACTGGCCAACGGCGAGGCTTACATCGCAATCGAGCACGGTTTTTATCAGGTGCGCTACGTCAATGAAGTGAATAGCTGGGTGATTATCGACCCGCAAAACCCCTTCTCCTTCTATGACAACCTCCCGGTCCGGCTCAACGCGGAGGGTAACTGGGAAGTGATCAATCGCAGCGGACTTCGCGGCGGCGGTCCTGCGGCGTCGCGGATACTGCGCACTCCCCGACCGTTACCACAAGCCTCGGTGATCAGCACTTACGAGGTTCCAGAGTCGATGAGGGCGGAGGTCATCAGAGGCGCCAACGGCAGCGATCGTGCGGTATTGCGCGGCGACATGATGCCCATGAGCAGTAACTGGCAAGATCCCTATGAGCAATTCCGAGCCATCAGGGAACGCTTGCGCACCGACGCCTGCGACTTTTATGCACACCTGGAATTACCAGGCAGGCCGCAAATGCCGGAGTTTGAAGCCCAGGCGTCCAGCAAATCCATCCTTCGCAGCTTTTTCCACAACAACGGCGGCCTGGTCATCGGCGAAAGTCATTCAGGAATCGGCAGCAAGCGCTTCCTGATCGAAAACATGAAGCTGCTGAAAAAACTCAAAGTGCGCACGTTGTACATCGAACATTTACTCACTGATTTTCATCAGGCCGATCTGGATGAGTTCGCGCGCTCAGGCCGCATGGGCCCGAAGCTTGAGCAATATCTAAAGAATATGGACCTGGGCCATAGTACCGATCCGTCGGGCCGATACTCGTTTCTGCAGGTGATCAAGGTAGCCAATGAAAACCGGATACGCGTCCAGGCGATTGACTGCATGGCCAGCTACCGCCTGGATGGCATGCAAGACCCGGATAATCTGGCACGACATAAAATGATGAATTTCATCGCGCGCTCGATCATTAGTGCGGACGCCGCACGTCTCGGCGCTAGCAACAAGTGGATCGCATTGGTGGGTAACTCCCACGCCAACACCTTCCAGGGGGTAACCGGGATCAGTGAGCTTGAAGGCGCCATTGGGTTGCGAATCGAGGACGTCGCGCCAGGTGATCCGGAGGGTCTTACGATTGACCCGGGACGGACCATGCCCGGTGACATAGGCGAGCCTGACAGCTTCGTGAAAAGCGATTTCAGGCTGCAAGTCGCCGTTTCCAGAACCTTTGGCAGGATGCCGAGTGACCGGCTCGTGGTCCAGCCCGGAATGTTCATCATTGACCAAAGCTCGGGCGAGCCGATGCTGGTGCATCGCAGCAAGAATAACTCTGTCGTGCGGACCCGCATCAAGAACCGCTTCGGCAAGGTGTTCATCGATCGCCCGCAGTGGCCTGCCATCAGCAAACGCGCCTTCAACAACATTGGTGATCTGATTGCGGCGCTTGAGTTGATAGGCATGAGAAACGTCAACTGACCGACGAACTTAGCTGTCTGGTTCTGAATAGGTTCACACCTATTTACGCGTTGCTTCGGTGGCAGAGGACTCGTCCTCTCTTATCAAACACGCACAACCGTTGAATTGAAATACTCGTTGGAGCGAGCGGGCGGCGTTCCGACTTGCCCGCGAATCAGACGCCTCGGTGACCCAGCGCTAGCGCGTGATCGTTCTTCGCGGGCAAGCCTCGCTCAAACGGGTGCCGGTGTTTGCTGCGCGACAATGCGGCGTCTGGACGACGGGAGTATCTCCCACAAAGGACGGAACAAGCTCAATAAAAAAGGCTGTCTCTCACCCTACGGCCTTATCGCCGCGCGGCGTGAAGAAAGCCAGCGCCGCCGCGACGATAAACAACGCGGGTACGTCGCCGAATAAATGGCCGAACTGGTGTTCCCCATCCATTCCGACGCCGAAGGACTGCACGGCCATGATCGCGCCATGTACGACGCTCGACCACACCGTGAACCAGATCAGGCTCAGATGTTTCAGCGGATCGCGGGACGCCCTTAGCAGGAAAACGCCAAGCGTCGCGTAGATGCCGACGATCATCAGCGGGTAATCAGAATGTCCGCTGTGCCACGTCCAGCCGGACGGCCACAGGATCATCAGCGGCCAGATCGCAAATACAGCGATCAGACCGACAGCAATCAAAACGATGCGCAAGGCGGCGAGTCGTTGAGTGTCGTCCATGGCAGGCTCCTTATCGCGGCGTGCATCGCCGTAACTGGACGCCAATGAGTATAGAACCCTGCGCGAACGTACATCCCGTGAACCGATACCGTCGGTCGTTCTGGCGGTATCGGAAGGCTGGCCGAGTCTGCGGTTACCCATGAACTCCCTGTGCGGTCAGTTTGCGGCGGTATCTTGTTTTCGAGCGCCAATGGTTTTGCGTTCACCGGTTGCGGAGACTTCGTACACGCTCATGACCCAAGTGTCGGCGATCACGGTTTCAACCAGGTAATTCTTCTTGGCTTGCGGTGTGAATTGCTGCGCAACAGGCTGCTCCTTGTCGAACGGCGTAGGCATGGGAATACCGTTAAAGGTGAACGGTTTGACCTTGACCACCCCTTGCACGTACAGCGTTTTGTCAGCCTCGACCAGCTTACTGATGCTGTCAGTACCACCGGCAATTTTCTTCAGATAAGCCGGTATGCGCTTGAAATAAGCAGAGTCATAAACCCGATCACCCGCGCTCTCAAATCCAGCATTGGCATACCAGTACGTGTAACTGACAGGATGATCTCCCTCGCCGCCTATGGTACGGAAAGTCACGCTGGCTTGATGGTCATTCATAGCCAGTGGAACTACCGGCTCTGAACTAAAATCACCTGCCTGACGGCTGCTGCAGCCGGTCATGACAAGAGCGAAAGTGATTGCTAATGGAAACGCCAAAGAAGTTTTCATTCGGTCCCTGAACAGCCTGAAAGAAGGCCTGTATAGAGCCATTTGCAGAGCGAAAGTTCCCTGTAGGCTGTCGGTGCTGCTGTGCAATTGACCTGTCTGCCGATGCCACACTGATCCAATAATATTTACTCAAGATCCAATGCTGGCAAGGGCTCGCAGACCAGGAGTCACGGTCATGGCGATGCACAGAGCTGCCAGAGTTTGCCAGACCCAAAAAGCCAAAAGCCCGCAATTACGCGGGCTCCAGGGCATTTCTTGCTAGATCGCGCCGGGCAATGCCGGACGTCCAATCATTCCCACTCAATAGTCGCTGGCGGCTTGCTCGACACGTCATAGGTGACGCGGGAGATGCCTTCGATTTCATTGATGATGCGCCCGGAAACGGTTTCCAGCAGCTCGTAAGGCAGATGCGCCCAACGTGCGGTCATGAAGTCGATGGTTTCCACCGCTCGCAGGGCAACAACCCACGCGTAACGACGGCCATCGCCGACCACGCCAACCGACTTGACCGGCTGGAACACCACGAACGCCTGGCTGACCTTGTGATACCAATCGGCCTTGCGCAGCTCTTCGATGAAGATGTGATCTGCGCGACGCAACAGGTCGGCGTACTCTTTCTTCACTTCACCGAGGATCCGCACACCCAGGCCCGGGCCCGGGAATGGGTGACGGTAAACCATGTCGTACGGCAGACCCAGTTCCAGACCAAGACGACGCACTTCGTCCTTGAACAGTTCGCGCAGCGGCTCTACCAGCTTGAGGTTCATTTCGTCCGGCAAGCCACCCACGTTGTGGTGAGACTTGATCACATGGGCCTTGCCGCTTTTCGCGCCAGCCGACTCGATGACGTCCGGATAAATCGTGCCCTGGGCCAGGTACTTGATGTTGTCCAGCTTGCAGGATTCGGCGTCGAACACGTCGATGAAGGTACGACCAATGATCTTGCGCTTCTTCTCCGGGTCGCTCTCGCCAGCCAGATTGTTCAGGAACTGGTCCTGGGCATTGGCGCGGATCACTTTGACGCCCATGTTCTCGGCGAACATGGCCATCACTTGCTCGCCTTCGTGCAAGCGCAACAGACCGTTGTCGACGAACACGCAGGTCAGCTGATCGCCGATGGCCTTGTGCAGCAGCGCGGCAACCACGGATGAGTCGACACCGCCGGACAGACCCAGCAGCACGTTGTCGGTACCCACTTGGGCCCGGACTTGCGCGATGGCGTCTTCAGCAATGTGCGACGGCGTCCACAAGGCTTCGCAGCCGCAGATATCGAGGATGAAGCGCGACAGGATGCGACCGCCCTGCTTGGTGTGGGTCACTTCCGGGTGGAACTGCACGCCGTAGTAGCCGCGCGTATCGTCGGCCATGCCGGCAATCGGGCAACTCGGGGTGCTGGCCAGAAGGTGGAAACCTGCAGGAATCTCGGTGACCTTGTCACCGTGGCTCATCCACACGTCCAGACCGAAGACGCCATCGGCATCGACGTGATCTTCAATGCCGTCCAGCACGCGGCTCTTGCCGACGATATCGACGCGGGCGTAACCGAATTCACGCATGTCCGAACCCTGGACGCGACCGCCCAGTTGTTCGGCCATGGTTTGCATGCCGTAGCAGATACCGAAGACCGGTACGTTCAGGTCGAACACGGCTTGCGGCGCACGGGGACTGTTGGCTTCGTGTACGGATTCAGGACCGCCGGCGAGGATGATCCCGCGTGGGTTGAATGCGCGAATCGCTTCGTCGTCCATGTCGAACGGATGCAGTTCGCAATACACGCCGATTTCACGCACGCGGCGGGCAATCAGCTGGGTGTACTGGGAACCGAAGTCGAGGATCAGGATGCGGTGGGCGTGAATGTCGAGGGACATGGGAAAGGCTCTGAAGAGCAGCTGCGAGCTTTAAGCTGCAAGCTGCAAGCTAATCGGGATGTACGCGATGGCTGCGTCACCACAGCCACCGCTTGCAGCTAGAAGCTTGGAGCTTATAGCTGGTCGGCGTCAGCCGACCCTGTAATTAGGCGCTTCCTTGGTGATCTGCACGTCATGGACGTGGGATTCAGCCATGCCGGCACCGGTGATGCGCACAAACTCAGGCTTGGTACGCATCTCTTCGATATCGGCGCTGCCGGTGTAACCCATGGAAGAACGCAGGCCGCCCATCAACTGATGGATAATCGCCGACAGCGAGCCTTTGTAGGCAACGCGGCCTTCGATGCCTTCCGGCACCAGCTTCTCGGCGCCTTCCGACGAATCCTGGAAGTAGCGATCCGAAGAGCCCTGGGCCTGGGACATAGCACCCAGCGAACCCATGCCGCGATAAGCCTTGTAGGAACGGCCCTGGAACAGTTCGATTTCGCCCGGAGCTTCTTCGGTACCGGCGAACATCGAACCCATCATCACGCAGCTTGCGCCGGCAACGATGGCCTTGGACAGGTCACCCGAGAAACGGATGCCGCCGTCGGCGATCAACGGCACGCCAGTGCCTTCAAGGGCAGCGGCAACGTTGGCGATGGCGCTGATTTGCGGAACGCCCACACCGGCAACGATACGCGTGGTGCAGATCGAGCCAGGACCGATACCGACCTTGACCGCATCGGCGCCAGCGGCGACCAGTGCCTTGGCGGCAGCGCCAGTGGCGATGTTGCCACCGATGACCTGCACGTCAGGGAAATTCTCTTTAACCCAGCGAACGCGATCGATCACGCCTTTGGAGTGACCGTGGGCAGTGTCGACCACCACCACATCAACACCGGCAGCCACCAGCGCAGCAACACGCTCGCCAGTGTCCTTGCCGGTGCCGACCGCAGCGCCGACCCGCAGACGACCCTGGTCGTCCTTGCTGGCCAGCGGATAAGCCTTGGCTTTTTCGATGTCCTTGACGGTCATCATGCCTTTGAGCGCGAACTTGGCGTCGACGATCAGGACTTTTTCCAGGCGGTGCTTGTGCAGCAACTCGCGCACTTCGTACTTGTCGGCGCCTTCACGCACGGTGACCAGACGCTCTTTAGGCGTCATCACTTCGCGAACAGGGACATCCAGACGGTTTTCAAAGCGTACGTCGCGGGAAGTCACGATGCCGACCAGGTCGCCATTGTGCAGGACAGGTACACCGGAGATGTTGTGCAGGCGGGTCAGTTCGAACAGGTCACGAACCGTGGCATCGGCTTCGATGGTGATCGGATCCTTGACCACGCCGGCTTCGAACTTCTTGACCTTGCGCACTTCGGCAGCTTGCTGCTCGATGGTCATGTTCTTGTGGATCACACCGATACCGCCTTCCTGAGCCATGGCAATTGCCAGACGGGCCTCAGTCACGGTGTCCATTGCAGCGGAAACCAGGGGGATATTCAGTTCGATGCCACGGGTCAAACGGGTCTTCAGACTGACTTCATTGGGAAGCACCTCGGAATAACCGGGCACAAGGAGGATGTCGTCGAAAGTAAGTGCTTCTTGGCTGATACGCAGCATCGCGGGGGCTCCCGAGCGGGAAATTGGAAGCGCGCCATTATACCCAGACAGCCCCCCCGGCTCAATGTAAACCTCAGCTTAATACCCAAATACGGAAAGTCAGACCGTTCCGGTCCTCCGCTGATCAGCTTTCGGTAGGGTTCTGAGTCCTTTTTCCTTCGTTTAGCTAGGCTCAAATATGAAGGACGCTGGCTTGGCGCTAACGCTCCCTCACAAGAATCAATCATGGACGCAACAAAGGCCGCCACGCCTGAAGGCCGTGGGGCGACTACAACAGGGAATAATTGAAATGAAACAGCCTGACAAGAATCAACAAAGTGGCACGGTAGCTGTAAAAATAAACGGCGAAACGACCGAAAACGTGTCCTCGCATTTCACCACTGACGAACTGATCGGTCTAATGCGATTCGACTGGGTTGGCCAGCTTCCTTCGAGGCAGACAGTCTCTCACTTCAAAATCAGCTTCTTCGGAGATATCCCTCCAGGCACTTATGATTTGGCGGACGGGGAAGTACTGGTTCAATATTTCACTGTGAACAGTGGAACTGGTGGTTCAACGGGTAAATCAAGCGCTCCAAAACCACGTCGGATGGCACAGATCACAGAAGGAACGCTGGTGCTGAGTGATCTTACGCCCAGTCATTTAAAGGCGGACCTCGACTTCATCTTCGCTGGCTCCACGCAGCATACGGTCAGTGCGCAAATCGATGTGGGACTCCCCGCACATTAATAAATCGTCCTATGCGTCGCTAGACGCTTGGCCGGCTTGCTTTAAACGGAGCCGGCTTTTGTACAGGCTCGTCAAGGCCGAGGGGGCAACATCTGGTCTGTTTACCGACAGCCGAGTGCAGCCGGAACTCTTTGAAGAATCTAGAGCAGAACCTTGACCCACGAAACCGGACGATCCAGACGTTCGGCGAAGTCGTCCAGAAAACTCTGTTTGAACGACGCATCGAGCCAGTTGTTGAAGATGAAGCCCAGGTTGGAAAAACCGCAGGCTTGCAGGAACAGGAAGCCATTGATGTCGTCTTCGTGCCCGCACAACGGGCAAATGAAGTTGTCGGTATGGCCGGGCATCCATTCTTCCAGGCTGTCGAACAATGCTTCGCCGATTTCCTTGCGACATTCCGGGCAACCGGCTTCTTCGGCGAAATCATTGAACGGCGTGAAGATGCAGCGTTTGGTGACGACTTCCAGGCCATTGACCGGTTGACCGAACGGCAGCGCTTCGGGGTTTTCCACCACCGCACGGGCCCCGGGTGCAATGGCATAGGCCATTTTGTTGGAGGTTCGACCGCAAGTGGTCAATTCGGGCTCGACCACATTGAGCTTGACCAGCCAGCGCAGAATCAACCGCGCCCTGGCTTCACGTCCGGGAAAACCGGAAATTTGCGGGACAAGAATGCTTTGGCTGTTCATGGCGATCTTTCACAAGCGGCTTATCGAGTGCGGCAGCTTAATCCCCCGTCGCGTCAGGTCAAGTACAGCAGTCAGCCGGCGATATAGCGACCGATCAACGCGATGCCGCTGACCAATACCAGCCAGGTCACCAGCCGCACGAACATCTCGCGGGACAGCTTCATGGTCAGCGCCCGGCCGACCCATGAACCCACGGCCATTGCCGGCAACAGGCACACCGCCAGAACCAGCAAAGGGATCTGCGCGTAGACACCCGCAATCAGGAACAGGCTCAAGCGCACGATGGTGCTGCAACTGATCAACGCGCTTTGCGTCGCCCGCGCCTGCGCCTTGTCGGTCAGCCGACTGTTGAGGTAGATCGCGTAAAGAAAGCCGCCGCTGCCAAACAGCGCACCGAACAGCCCACCGACGGTGCCCATGGGAATCGCCCAGCCCGCGGCCAATTGTGTCGGCCGCACCTTTACCGCCAGGCTGTACAGCGCGTAAGCGGTGATGAACAGGCCCATTAATAGCAGCAGCACGTCAGATTTGAGGTTGAGCAGGAACAGCACGCCCAAGGTGCAGCCCACCGCCATGCAGGGCAGCAGGCGCACTAGTTCGGACTTGACCACCGATTGCCGGGAAGGCAGCAGATTGCCGAACGCGGCGATGAAATCCAGCATCACCAGCAACGGGATGATGCGCGACAACGGCATGAAGTTGATCAGAATCGGCCCGGCCACCAGCGCGGTGCCGAAACCGGCAATGCCGAACACTATATAAGCAGCAACCACGCCCAGCTCGATCAGCAGCCAGTCAAAGGGCGTGAAGCCCAGTTGCGTGAATGTGGCGATGATGTCGATATTGCCCATTGCACTCTTCTTCCTTAAAGATCCGCGCGACGCGAACTTTAGCAAACGGCACGGATTATCGCGGCTTAATTCGTTGGTCCACGCCAACCGTGCGCTAGACCGGCATTGCCATTATGATGCCCACCATGATCAAAGACCCCTTCGCAAGACTCGGCCTCGACCGGGAAGTCCTTACTGTCAGCCAGCTCAACGGCCGCGCGCGGGTGTTGCTGGAGGATGTGTTCAGCAATATCTGGGTCGAGGGCGAGATCTCCAATCTGTCGCGCCCGGCGTCCGGCCACGTCTATTTCACCCTGAAGGATTCCGGCGCCCAGGTACGTTGTGCGCTGTTCCGGCAGAGTGCGGCGCGGGTTCGCCAGGCGCTCAAGGACGGTTTGCAGGTCAAGGTGCGCGGCAAGGTCTCGCTGTTCGAGGGTCGTGGCGACTATCAGCTGATCCTCGATACCGTGGAACCTGCCGGCGATGGCGCGCTGCGCCTGGCCTTCGATGCCCTGAAAGAAAAGCTCAGCGCTGAAGGCCTGTTCAGTGCCGAACGCAAGGTCGCGCTGCCACTGCATCCGCAACGCATCGGCATTATCAGCTCGCCCACCGGCGCGGTGATTCGCGACATCATCAGCGTGTTTCGCCGCCGAGCACCGCAAGTGCAATTGACCCTGATCCCCACCGCCGTGCAAGGCCGCGACGCCATCGCGCAGATCGTCCGTGCGCTGAAGCTGGCCGACGCCCGAGGTTTCGACGCACTGATTCTGGCCCGTGGCGGCGGCTCACTGGAAGACCTGTGGTGCTTCAACGAAGAAGCAGTGGCCCGCGCCATCGATGCCTGCGGGACGCCGATTGTCAGCGCGGTCGGGCATGAAACCGATGTGTCCATCAGCGATTTCGTAGCTGATGTGCGCGCACCGACGCCGTCTGCGGCTGCCGAACTGCTGGCCCCGGACTCCAGCGACCTGCATCGCCGCGTGGACAACTTGCATCGCCGCCTGGTCAGTCGCATTCGCGACAAACTCATGCGCGAGCGTTTGCGTCTGGAAGGCATTTCCCGCCGCCTGCGGCATCCCGGCGAACGCCTGCGCCAGCAGTCACAGCGCCTGGACGATCTGGACATGCGCATGCGCCGCGCTTTCGAGCAGCAGATGCACAAACGCCAGGTGCGCATCGCCCATCTGGAAAGCCGCCTTGGCGCCCAGCATCCGGGACGCGCCCTCGCCTTTCTGCGTCAGCGTCTGGACGGGCTGGCCGCACGTTTGCCTAAAGCCATGCGCGACACGCTCAAGACCCGCCATCTTCAATTGCAAAGTCAGGTGCAAACCCTGCATGTGGTCAGCCCGCTGGCGACGCTGGGCCGTGGCTACAGCATCCTGCTCGACGAGCGCGGCCATGCGATTCGCAATGCCGCGCAGACTCAGACCGGCCAGCGCTTGACGGCCCGCCTGGGTGAAGGCGAATTGCAAGTCAGGGTCGAAGACAATCACCTGACGCCCGTCACCCTTTCTCTTCTGGATTGATTATTGATGCTGCGCTTTTTAGCTCCCTCTCTCAGTTGCGTGCTTGCCCTCTTCCTGTGCCTGCCCGCCCACGCCGACAGTTACATCACGCGCTTGCTGAACAAGCCGGTTCCCGGCGGCGTGGCCGTGGTTGATCTGGGCACGGGCGCACAAGCGCCAAAGGCCACTTATCAAGGCAAGCCGGTGCTGGTGGTCCGGGAGCAGGACAGTCGCTGGCTGGCGATTGTCGGCGTGCCATTGACGGTCAAGCCGGGTTCACAGCAGTTGGCGATCAAGGAAACCAGCGGCGTGCGCAATCTGGCGTTCAGCGTCGGCAGCAAGAAGTACCCGGAACAACACATCACCCTGAAGAACAAGCGCCAGGTGAATCCCGAACCCGCTGACTTGAAACGCATCGAAGGCGAATTGGCGGAACAGATCGCCGCCTACCGCTCTTTCACGCCCACCACCCCGAGTAATCTGCTGCTGGACAAGCCAGTCAACGGCCCGCTGTCGAGCAAGTTCGGCGTGCGGCGTTTCTTCAACGGCGAAGAACGCAACCCGCACGCAGGCCTGGACTTTGCCGTGCCCGCCGGCACGCCGATCAAATCCCCGGCAGCGGGTAAAGTGATTCTGACCGGCAACTACTTCTTCAACGGCAACACCGTGTTCGTCGACCACGGCCAAGGCTTCATCAGCATGTTCTGCCACATGTCGAAGATCGACGTGAAAGTCGGCGACGCTGTTCCGCGCGGCGGTGTGGTCGGCAAAGTCGGCGCCACCGGCCGCGCGACGGGGCCGCACATGCACTGGAACGTCAGCCTCAACGATGCACGGGTTGATCCGGCGATATTTATCGGGGCGTTTCAGCCGTAACTCCGATCCTGTAGAAGCGAATTCATTCGCGAAAGCGGAACGTCAGGCGCATGTGTAGTGAACCTGATGTCCTCTTCCCGGATAAATCCGGTCCCACGGGCTCCGCAATTGCGCCTAGCTTTATGACTCCGCAATAAAAACCTATAAAACCGAAATTATGCGCTACATAAGCACAGACTCTCAGCGATAACGCGAGTTTCTCTCAATTTTTTCCAACTGCTTGCCAACTTTCACCCCAATGGTTACGGTTGACGTCATGAATACCTCCCAAACCCTCATTCTGTTGCGGCAACATTGCTGTCTCAGCCTGGTCAGTGCGCGACTGCCAAGCTAGATTGCGGTGCCTCGCCCCTGTCTTTTCGAATTATCGGTTGGCCGCCTCTACCCGGCCCCGCAAGAACCCAAGGATTTCGCCATGACCATGCTCAAAGATCCGTCCAAGAAGTACCGCGCGTTCCCGACTATTGATTTGCCGGATCGCACCTGGCCTTCGAAAACCATTACCGAAGTGCCGATCTGGTG
This sequence comes from Pseudomonas sp. DSP3-2-3, assembly GCF_049898225.1. NCBI lineage: Bacteria > Pseudomonadati > Pseudomonadota > Gammaproteobacteria > Pseudomonadales > Pseudomonadaceae > Pseudomonas > Pseudomonas sp. DSP3-2-3. Next base: position 91,654 of record NZ_JAFCXH010000003.1, read on the forward strand.
CAGTTCCGACCTTCGTGATGGTAACCAGTCGCTGATCGAGCCAATGGACGCGGTCAAGAAGCTGCGTTTCTGGAAAACACTGGTCAGCGTCGGCGTCAAGGAAATCGAAGCTTCGTTCCCGGCTGCCTCGCAGACTGACTTTGACTTCGTTCGCACCCTGATCGAAGACGGCCACATTCCGGAGGACACCACTATTCAGGTGTTGACCCAAGGCCGTGAAGACCTGATCGCCCGCACCTTTGAATCCCTGCGCGGCGCGAAGAAAGCCATCGTTCACCTGTACAACGCCACCAGCCCATCCTTCCGCCGCATCGTCTTCAACCAGGACAAGGCCGGCGTCAAAGAGATTGCGGTCAGCGCCGCCAAGCTGTTCGTCAAATATGCTGCCGAACAACCGGACACGCAGTGGACGTTCGAATACTCGCCAGAGACCTTCAGCGCTACCGAACTGGAGTTTGCCAAGGAAGTCTGCGACGCGGTCATCGAAGTCTGGAACGCGACTCCAGAGAACAAAGTCATCCTCAACCTGCCGGCCACAGTTGAAGTGGCGACGCCGAATATCTATGCCGACCAGATTGAATGGTTCTGCCGCAATATCACCCGCCGTGACAGCGTGATCATCAGCCTGCACACCCACAACGACCGTGGTACCGGCGTTGCGGCCACCGAGCTGGGCCTGATGGCTGGCGCGGACCGTGTTGAAGGCTGCCTGTTCGGTAACGGCGAACGTACCGGCAACGTGGATCTGGTGACCGTCGCGTTGAACATGTACACCCAGGGCCTCAATCCGCAGCTGGATTTCTCGGACATCGACGGCGTGCGCAAAGTCGTCGAAGAGTGCAACCAGATCCCGGTTCACCCGCGTCACCCGTATGTGGGCGATCTGGTCCACACCGCGTTCTCCGGCTCGCACCAGGACGCAATTCGCAAAGGCTTCACTCAGCAGAAACCGGACGAATTGTGGGAAGTGCCTTACCTGCCAATCGACCCTGCAGATATCGGCCGCAGTTACGAGGCGGTGATCCGCGTCAACAGCCAGTCCGGCAAAGGCGGCATCACTTACTTGCTGGAACAGGAATACGGCATCTCGTTGCCGCGCCGCATGCAGATCGAGTTCAGCCAGGTCGTGCAGGGCGAAACTGATCGCCTGGGCCTGGAAATGTCGGCGCAGCAGATTTACGCGCTGTTCAAACGCGAATACCTGCAAGCCAACAAGCCTTACGCGCTGATCAGCCATCGCCTGCAGGAAGAGAACAACACCAGCGCCGTGGATGCCGAAGTCAGCGTCAACGACGAAACCCAACGCTGGAAAGGCAAAGGCAACGGCGCGCTGGAGGCTCTGGTTTCAAGCCTGCCGGTGGGCGTGGAAATCATGGACTACAACGAGCACGCCATCGGCGCAGGCACCACGGCCAAGGCCGCTGCCTACATCGAACTGCGTGTTAACGGCGAGCGGGCCATCCACGGCGTGGGTATCGATGAAAACATCACCACCGCCAGCTTCCGCGCCCTGTTCAGCGCACTGAACCGTTCGTTGAGCCAGGCGGAAGCTGCAAAGGCTGCCTGAAACGCCTGATCGCAACGAAAAAGCCCGAAGCATTTGCTTCGGGCTTTTCGTTTTTGGCTGTTTTGCGGACCAGGAAATATCTGTTGGAGATTCTATGTCTGGGGGCAACCGCCAGGCGGCGCAGACGTATTGTCTGAACCGACGCCTTCCCGGCTAAAGCCGGTCCCACTGGATCGCGCTGATTTTGTGGGACCGGATTTATCCGGGAAGACGGCATTCCAGTAGACGCAAATGCATCGGAATTCTTGCTACGCAGTGGTATTAACGCCACCCATCAACTGGATCAACGCGGCCTGCTGGGATTGCAGCAGCGCAGTGGTACTGGAAATCTGAGTCTGAATCGCCATGACTCGTTGGGCCTTCTCTGCATCCGAACCGTTGCCGTTCTGTGCAGCAGCCAACTGTTGCTGTTCTTTCTGCAACTGCTTTTCAGTCTCTTTGATCAGCTCTTTAAGCTGGTCGATGCTTTGTTGCGTGGCATCGGAAGTCGAACTACCGGCTGCACCGCCAGCGCCCGTTGCATTAACGGCAACGGTCGTACGTTCGCTGTCGTCGCTGGCCGCCTTGGCCGCATCGGTCGAGGCGGCAGTGGCGGCGGCATCGTCTTTCTTGACGGTGACGCTGAACGCGGCTGCATATGAGCTGAGTGATGAAGTGCTGATCGTAGTCATGCCGTACTCCCGAAAAGAAACATTCAGTAATGGATAGACGGCATATCGGCAGATTCAGGCACAACTGAACCCAATCAATGTATCTCGAATGTATCGGCATCCAGGTCAGCGGGAAATCTTGTGCGATAAGCCGCCAGTTCCGCTGCATTCAACGACACCTCAAACACGCCCTCGGCTTCACCGGCACTGAACAGGCTTTCACCCTGGAAATCCAGGACCTGGCTGTCGCCGGTATAAGCGAAGCCTTTGCCGTCCGTTCCGGTGCGGTTCACCGCGGCGACGTAGCAAAGATTCTCGATGGCCCGCGCTGGCAGCAGACGATTCCAGTGCAGGCGGCGTGCGCCCGGCCAATTGGCGGTGTACAGCAGCAGATCGGTATTTTGCGCATCGCGGCTCCAGACCGGGAATCGCAAGTCGTAGCAAATCAGCGGGCGAATCCGCCAGCCCTTGAGTTCGAACTGCACCTGCTGGTTACCCGGACTGTAGTGCTCATGCTCGCCGGCCATGCGGAACAGGTGGCGCTTGTCATAATGCAGCAATTCCCCATCCGGGCGCGCCCACAGCAACCTGTTGCGATGGCTGCCGTCGGCCGCCTTGACGATAATGCTACCGGTGACAACAGCTTGCAGGCGCTTCGCCTGGGCAAGCATCCACTTGGCGGTGGGACCGAATTCGGGCTCCGCCAGGGTTTCCGACGCCATGGAAAAACCCGTGGTGAACATCTCCGGGAGGATCACCAGATCAGCGCCGCTGACCTGGTCCAGCAGCATGGCGAAATGCTCGTGATTGGCCTGGCGGTCATGCCAGGCCAGAGAGGTCTGGACCAACGCCAGATTCAGATTCGGCAACTGGCTTAAATCGCGCATAACTTCTCCGCCGCCAGACGCAGCGTCTCCTCACGCTTGGCAAAGCACAGGCGAATGATCCGCTGGCCTTCAGGCGGGCTTTGATAAAATACGGAAATCGGAATGCTCGCAACGCCGTGCTCGCGGGTCATCCACAAGGACATGTCGACGTCGTTGAGATCCGGGCGGATCTGCGAGTAGTCCACCAGCTGGAAGTAGGTGCCGCCCACTGGCGTGAAGCTGAAGCGCGACGTCTTCAGTCGGTCGCAGAAGAAGTCCCGCTTGGCCTGATAAAACGCCGGAAGTTCTTCGACGTGCTCGGGGTGCTCGGCCATGAAATCGGCCAACGCGTACTGCAACGGCGTGACGCCGCAGAAACTCACGTACTGGTGGATCTTGCGCAACTCCGCGGTCAAGGCCGGTGGCGCAACCACATAGCCGGTTTTCCAGCCGGTGACGTGGTACGTCTTGCCGAACGAGCTGACCACAAATGCGCGCTGATACAGCTCTTCGTGAGCCAGCACGCTGGCGTGCTGAACGCCGTCGAACACCAGATGTTCATAGACTTCGTCGCTGAGCAGATAGATGTCGCGATCCGCAATTAGCGCGGCAATCCGATCCAGATCGGCGCGGGTGATCAATGCGCCGCTGGGGTTATGCGGGCTGTTGATCACGATCATGCGGGTACGCGGGCTGATCGCATCGCTGAGTTTCTGCCAGTCGATGGAAAAATCACCCAGGGTCAACTGCACATGCACACAACGCCCGCCCGCCAACTCAACAGACGGTTCATAGCTGTCGTAGCACGGGTCAAAAATGATGACTTCATCACCGGGTTGAACCACGGTCTGGATCGCGCAGAAAATCGCCTGGGTAGCGCCCGGCGTAATCGTGACTTCCGTTTCCGGATCGACCTGACGGCCGTAGCTGCGCGCAATCTTGGCTGCAACCTGCTGGCGCAACGCGGGCAAGCCGGTCATTGGCGCGTATTGGTTATGACCTTCGGCAACGTGACGGCTCAAGGCATCGCGTAACGCTTGCGGGCCATCGAAATCCGGGAAACCCTGGGAAAGATTGATCGCGCCGGTTTCGGCGGCGAGCTGGGACATGACGGTGAAAATGGTGGTGCCGACGTTGGGCAGCTTGCTCGTAATCATGGGGCCTTCTCAACTGTACGCCCGGCTCCACGGTGGCACGGGTCATCCAGAATAGCCCATGGAGCGCGCATAAAAAAAGGCGCGATTAGCGCCTTTTCGGAGAAAGCCTGTTACAGAATCAGCGCTTATCGCGACGTTTCTTATCAGCTTTCTTGTGGTGCGACATCATTCGACGCTTCTTGTTGACCTGACGGTCAGTCAGCGTGTTCTTGTTGCCTTCGTACGGGTTTTCGCCGCCTTTGAACTCGATACGGATCGGCGTACCGACCAGTTTCAGCACGCGGCGGTAAGTGTTTTCCAGGTAACGAACGTAGGATTTCGGTACTTTCTCGACCTGATTGCCGTGGATCACGATCAACGGCGGGTTGGCGCCACCCAAGTGCGCATAACGCAGCTTGATACGACGACTGCCCACCATCGGCGGCGCATGCTCGCTGACCGCATCTTCGAGGATCTGGGTCAGACGACTGGTCGGCCAGCGCGTAACGGCGGACTTGAACGAGTTCTGCACCGACTGATACAGGTTACCCACGCCCGTGCCATGCAAGGCCGAGATGAAGTGGATATCGGCGAAGTCGACGAAGAACAACCGGCGTTCAAGCTCGGTTTTCACGAAGTCGCGTTCGCTTGGCACCATGCCATCCCACTTGTTCAGGGCGATGACCAGCGCACGACCGGATTCCAGCGCGAAGCCCAGCAGGTTGAGGTCGTGGTCGACCACACCTTCACGGGCATCCATCACGAAGATCACCACGTTGGCGTCTTTGATGGCCTGCAGGGTTTTCACCACCGAGAACTTTTCGACTTCCTCGTGGATCTTGCCGCGCTTGCGCACACCGGCGGTGTCGATCAGCGTGTACTTTTCGTCGTTGCGGGTGAACGGGATGTAGATGCTGTCGCGAGTGGTGCCGGGCTCGTCATACACGATAACCCGATCTTCACCGAGCATGCGGTTGACCAGCGTCGACTTGCCGACGTTGGGACGACCGATGATGGCGATCTTGATGCCGTCTTTTTCGCTCGGACCCGGAATGCGCTTGGCTTCCTGACCTTCGGCGACGACTTCAGCCTCGCCTTCCTCTTCCTCTTCCCCTTCGTCTTTCGGGAATTGGCTAAGGGCGATTTCCAGCATCTGGCTGATGCCACGACCGTGCGCACCCGCTACCGGGATGGCGTCGCCCATGCCCAGCGGGGCAAATTCGGCGCGGGCCATTTCCGGATCGATGTTATCGACCTTGTTGGCGACCACGTAGGAACGCTTGCCACGCTTGCGCAAGTGCTCGCCGATCATCTGGTCCGCAGCGGTGAAACCGGCACGGGAATCCACCAGGAACAGCACGACATCAGCTTCTTCGATGGCCAGCAGCGATTGCTCGGCCATTTTTTCATCCATGCCATGCTCGTCGCCGGAAATACCACCGGTGTCGATCAGGATGTAGGAGCGCCCTTGCCACTTGGCCTCACCGTATTGGCGATCACGGGTCAGACCGGACAGATCGCCGACGATGGCGTCGCGAGTCCTGGTCAGGCGGTTGAACAAGGTGGACTTGCCGACGTTCGGTCGACCCACCAGGGCGATTACGGGAACCATGCGGCTCTCCACTTCGTTATTTCAGAAAATACAAAAGCCGCTGCAGGGCAGCGGCCGGAGTTCGGAGCAGCGCCTCTCGGCGCTGCAGACCCTGCCTGAGCAGGGTTGCGAGAGGTCCAGGACCTCAAGCATAGACAGTCTTTACTTGATGGTCAGGGCTTCCAGCTTGCCACTGTTGCCAAACACATAAATCATGTCGCCAACTACCAGCGGACGGGCACGCAGGCCATCGCTGTCAATGCGCTCACGCCCCACGAAACGACCATCGACCTGGCTCAACAGGTGCAGATAGCCTTCCATGTCGCCGACCGCAACGTAGCTGGAATAAACTTCCGGCGCGCCGAGTTGGCGGCGAGCCAGAGCATCGTTGCTCCACAGCGCTGTGGACGAACGCTCATCGATACCTTCGACGGTGCCGTTGGCCAGGCTTACGTAGACGCTGCCAAAACCCTGGGCGACACCGGCGTAGCTGGAAGCATCACGCTGCCAGAGTACACGACCGCTTTCGAGCTCCAGACCGGCAACCCGACCTTGATAGCTGGCAACATACAAGGTGCCACCAGACAACAGCAGCCCGCCGTCGATGTCGACAACGCGCTCCAGCTCCGAGCGACCTTGCGGGATAGCAACGCGCTGTTCCCAGGCTGGCACGCCGCTGGCGGTGTCCAGGGCAACAATTTTACCGGTCGACAGGCCAGCCACAGCAAGGTGGTTGGTCACGATCGGTGCGCCAGTACCGCGCAGCGTCAACACTGCCGGCGTACTTTCGTAGATCCAGCGTTGGGTGCCGGTGGCGGCATCGAAGCCGATCACACGGTCATCCTGAGTCTGGACAACTACCACGTCACCGTTGGTAGCAGGCGGAGCCAGCACTTCACTGGTCACGCGCGCGCGCCATTTTTCTTCGCCGGTGGCTTCATCAAGGACGACGATCTCGCCCTTGAGCGTACCCACCATCAGCATGCCGTAGCCGACACCGACTGCACCGGAAACCGGCAGTTCGAGGTCTTTCTTCCAGACCACGTCGCCGTTCAGACGATCCAGCGCCATGATCACTCCGGTCACGTCCGAGGCGAAGATGCGGTCGCCGTCGATGGCCGGAACCAGCATGTTGTAGGTTTCGCCCTGACCGTCACCGATCGAACGGCTCCACTGTTTGTGCAGGACCACTTCTTCCTTGAAGTCGGTCAGCTCGGCCGGTGGCAATTCTTTCTTGCTGTTGCTGCTGCAACCCGCGGCCAAAATGGCCAGAGCCAGCAATGCTGCATGTTTCCAACGCATCACGTCACGCATCCCCTTTGGCCAAGTCGTCGAGCTTCATTTGTAGGCCACCTACGGCTGCTTCTTCAGACAGCGCGGATTTGGCTTTTTGGTATGCAGCATGCGCATCGTCGGTGCGACCCAACTGTACCAGCAGGTCACCCTTGAGTTCTTCACGGCTGGCCAGGAACGCCTTGTCGGCATCGCCTTCCAGCAGTTTCAGTGCATCTTCGGTCTTGTTCTGTGCCGCTAGCACGCGAGCCAGACGCTGACGGGCAATTTCGCCCAGCGTGTCACTGGCCGGCTTGTCGGTGACCAGTTTCAGCTCGGCCACTGCGTCATCCAGCTTGCCATTGTCCACCGCCACCTTGGCGACGAAAAGACTGCCGTACTGTGCGTAAGCCGTGCCGCCGAACTCGCTTTTCAGCTTGTTGGCGATATCAGCGACACGTGCGGTGTCGGCCTGGCCGCTGGGCGTCAGCGCGGTTTCCAGCAATTGCTGGTACAGCGCGGAGGCACCCTGAGACTGATTGCTCTCGTATCTGCTCCACGCCTGCCAGCCAAGGACAATGACCAACGCCAGCAAACCGCCAGTCAACAGGGGTTTGCCGTTACGCTGCCACCAGTCCTTCATCACCGCCAGCTCTTCATCTTCGGTACGCGACACCCCAATACTCCTATTCGCTAAATCGGCTGTTAATCAGCTTCAACCCTGCACAACGCAGGAGGCCAGGTGCTCGGACAGAGCATCCCAGGCAATATTTTGTTGTTCGCCCTGACCACGCAGGGGTTTGACACCGATCACTTGCTGCGCCAATTCCTCTTCACCAAGGATCAGGGCGAACAGCGCGCCGCTCTTGTCGGCTTTCTTGAACTGGCTCTTGAAGCTACCGGCGCCGGCATTGACCTGCAAACGCAGGGTCGGCAGCTGGTCACGGACCCGTTCGGCCAGGGCCAGCGCAGCCAGTTCGGCAGCTTCACCAAACGCGCACAGGTAAACATCCACCTGACGGGAGATTTCTTCCGGGATCTGCTCCAGGGTTTCCAGCAACAGCACCAGACGCTCGATACCCATGGCGAAACCGACGCCCGGAGTAGGCTTGCCGCCCATTTGCTCAACCAGCCCGTCGTAACGACCACCCGCACACACCGTGCCCTGGGAACCGAGTTTGTCGGTGACCCACTCGAAAACGGTCTTGCTGTAATAGTCCAGCCCGCGCACCAGCTTCGGGTTGATCACGTAAGGAATACCGACTGCATCCAGACGCGTCTTGAGGCCTTCGAAATGGATCCGCGACTCGTCGTCGAGGTAATCCGCCAGTTTCGGCGCATCGACCAGCACGGCCTGGGTTTCCGGATTCTTGGTATCGAGCACACGCAACGGATTGGTTTTCAGACGGCGCTGGCTGTCTTCATCCAGCTCGCTCAGACGCGAAGACAGGAACTCCACCAGTGCATCACGATAACGCGCACGCGCTTCGCTGGTACCCAGGCTGTTCAGTTCCAGTTTCACCGCGTCGCGAATGCCCAGCTCCTTCCAGAGGCGCCAGGTCATGACGATCAGTTCGGCGTCGATGTCCGGGCCGTCGAGGTTGAAGACTTCCAGGCCAATCTGGTGAAACTGCCGATAACGACCTTTCTGCGGGCGCTCGTGGCGGAACATCGGACCGATGTACCAGAGTTTCTGCACCTGGCCACCGCCAGTGATGCCGTGCTCAAGCACCGCACGCACGCACGCGGCGGTACCTTCAGGACGCAAGGTCAGCGAGTCACCATTGCGGTCTTCAAAGGTATACATCTCTTTTTCAACGATATCGGTCACTTCGCCGATAGAGCGTTTGAACAGGTCGGTGAACTCCACGATGGGCATGCGAATCTGCCGGTAACCGTAGTTATCCAGCAAACGCGAGACGGTACCTTCGAAATGACGCCACAACGGGGTCTGCTCGGGCAGGATATCGTTCATGCCACGAATGGCTTGCAGAGACTTACTCACAAAAAATCCTTAGCAATTCTTGGGTTAGCCACGCGCGATAAGCGCTGCGTCGGCTTCGACCTTTTCGGCCGCTTTGCGGCGGATCAAGCGTTCCAGCTCATCCACCAGATTCTCATTGGTCAACTTCTGCGCCGGCTTGCCATCGATGTAGATCAGGTTCGGCGTGCCACCCGTCAGCCCGATATGCGCTTCCTTGGCTTCACCCGGACCGTTGACCACACAACCAATAACGGCAACGTCCAGCGGCACCAGCAAATCTTCAAGGCGCCCTTCCAGTTCATTCATGGTCTTGACTACATCGAAGTTCTGCCGCGAGCAGCTCGGGCAGGCGATGAAGTTGATGCCACGGGAACGAAGGTGCAACGATTTGAGGATGTCGTAGCCGACTTTTACCTCTTCGACCGGGTCAGCGGCCAGCGAGATGCGGATAGTATCGCCAATCCCGTCGGCCAGCAGCATACCGAGGCCAACAGCGGATTTCACTGTACCTGAACGCAGGCCACCGGCTTCGGTAATCCCCAGGTGCAGCGGCTGGACGATTTCCTTGGCCAGCAGGCGATAGGCTTCGACGGCCATGAACACATCGGAGGCTTTCACGCTGACCTTGAAGTCCGGGAAATTCAAGCGTTCAAGGTGCTCGACGTGCCGCAAAGCGGACTCCACCAGCGCAGCCGGCGTTGGTTCGCCGTATTTCTTTTGCAGGTCTTTTTCCAGGGAACCGGCGTTCACGCCGATCCGGATCGGGATGCCGCGATCACGGGCCGCATCCACTACCGCCCGAACCCGGTCTTCACGACCGATATTGCCCGGATTGATCCGCAGGCAATCGACACCCAGCTCGGCAACACGCAAGGCAATTCGATAATCGAAGTGGATATCGGCAACCAGCGGCACCTTGACCAGCTGTTTGATACGGCCGAACGCTTCGGCGGCGTCCATATCGGGCACCGAAATCCGCACGATATCCACGCCCGCAGCTTCAAGGCGATTGATTTGCGCGACCGTGGCCGCGACATCATTGGTGTCGCTGTTGGTCATGCTCTGCACGGCAATTGGCGCATCGCCACCGACCGGAACCGAGCCGACCCAGATTTTTCGAGATTCGCGACGCTTGATCGGAGATTCGCCGTGCATGACTTATTGCCCTAGCTTCAGACGTGCGGTTTTGCCGTTGGTGAACGACGACAGATCGACCGGCTGACCATTGTAGTTGACCGAAACACCGGGTGGATTACCCAGAAGCAGACTCAAGGGAGGCTTGCCGTTGACGTTGAGGCTGTCGCCTTTGCGCTTCAAACCGCTGAACAGAACCTTGCCGCCCGCTTCGGTGACTTGCGTCCAGCAATCAGCTGCAAACTGAATGGCAACCTGACCAGCACCTGCCGGAACCTCGGGCGCTGTTTCCGTCATGGTTGGCGTGGTTGCTGGCGCGCCGGGAACAGCGGGCGTACCACGAGCCGGAACAGACGGCGTATTCGGCGTATGTGCCGGAACGCTTGCTGAGGTGGAAGGTACAACAGGGGCTGAAGCCGACGAAGGCGCTTCCGTCGCAGGCGTACCGGTGTTCAACGGCAATGACGACTGATTACTGCTCAACGACTCAGTCACGGCCTGATCTTCCGGCTCGTCAAGCGGATGAATCTGCGTCGTGCCGTCGGCACTTTCGACTTCAACGTGTTCGGGAGTCATGCTGACCGGATCCTTGCCACGCTGGGAAGCCTGATCCTGCCACCAGAGGAAACCGCCGCCCACCAGCACCACCAGCAACAGCAGGCTGACGATGCGCAAAATATTGTGTGAAAGCCGAACCGGCTCTTCGATGCGACCCAGCGCATGAACCGCTGAACCCTGGCCGTCGGTGCCGGTGTATTGATCGAACTGATTGACCAGCGCGGTCTGATCCAGCTCCAGCAATTTGGCGTAGGCACGCACATAACCACGGGCAAAAGTGTGGCCCGGCAGCTTGTCGAAGGCGCCAGCCTCAAGGTTGCCGAGAGACGTTACAGTGAGGTTCAACCTCAAGGCGACATCTGGCAGCGACCAGTTTTTATTCTCACGGGCCTGACGCAGTGTTTCACCGGGATTAACGCGAGTGGCTGCTACAACTTCGGGATGCACCGCTTTCATCATTGCTCCGACAGGTATTGCTGATATTCCGGCGTACCGGGATAGAGTCTTTTGAGTTGCAGCCCGAAACTGGCTGCCTTGTTGCGGTCGTCATAGACTTTTGCCAACCGCGTACCGAGCAATAGACTACGTGCATTTTGCTCGCTCAGTTGGCTAAAACGGTCGTAATAGTCGCGCGAGGGCACATAATGCCTGTCTTCGTAGGACAACTCAGCCATTTCCAGCAATGCTTGAGGCAGTTGGCGGTCCAGGCGCAAGGCCTTGGTGAAGTAATTCAGCGCCGCTTCACGGTCGCCCAGTTTTACCGCTGTCATGCCCAGGCTTTCGAATACCCGGGAGCGTTCCGGGTAAAGCGAATCTGAAGCCGCTTCTTCAAAGCGTGCATAGGCTTCTTTGTAACGGCCCTGCTCGTAGAGAAAACTGCCGTAGTTGTTGAGGATCCGGGCATCGCCCTTGCGCGCCGACAAGGCTTTGCGAAAGTGCTGATCCGCCAGCTCGGTCTCCATTTCAACCTGAAAAACCAGGGCCAGCGCGGCATTGGCGTCGGCGTCGGAACTGTCCAGGTCCAGCGCTTTTTTCAACGGCACCTTGGCCCGCTCGGTCTGGCCTTGCTGCAAATAACCCAAACCTAGCTGCACATACGCCTGACGAGCCTCGTCGCGGCCCTTGCCGGTGCTCATCGGGTCAAGTTTGCCCGTCGAGACGCAGCCCGCCAGCATTGTCACGAAACAGAGCAGCAGCGCGGCACGCACGGACATTGAGGTTCTCTCGGTCAAGATTGCGATCAGGTTCGAGTCGCGGCGCTTTGGGCCACATCGGCCTCGGCACTCAACTCACGCACAGCGATGTAACGCTCGCTGCGACGAGTCCGATCCATGACCTGGCCGACCAACTGACCACAGGCCGCATCGATATCTTCGCCACGCGTGGTGCGCACAGTGACGTTGTAGCCCGCCTGATGCAACTGATCCTGGAAACGACGGATCGCGTTGTTGCTCGGACGCTCGTAACCCGAATGCGGAAACGGATTGAACGGGATCAGATTGATCTTGCAAGGCGTGTCCTTGAGCAACTCGATCATCTCGACCGCATGCTCGACCTTGTCGTTGATGTCCTTGAGCATCGTGTACTCGATGGTCAGTACGCGCTTCTCGCCCAGGGTCTTCATGTAGCGCTGGCAGGATTCGAGCAGCATTTTCAGCGGGTATTTCTTGTTGATCGGTACCAGCTGGTTGCGCAGCGCATCATTGGGCGCATGCAGCGACAAGGCCAGCGAGACGTCGATGTGCTTGGCCAGCTCGTCGATCATCGGTACCACGCCGGAGGTAGACAAGGTCACCCGGCGCTTGGAAATGCCATAGCCCAGGTCATCCATCATCAGATGCATGGCAGCAATGACATTATCAAAGTTCAGCAGCGGCTCACCCATGCCCATCATCACCACGTTGGTGATGGCACGGTCGACGGTTGCCGGGACGCTGCCAAAGGATTTGTTGGCAATCCACACCTGACCGATGACTTCGGCGGCAGTGAGGTTGCTGTTGAAGCCTTGTTTGCCGGTAGAGCAGAAACTGCAATCCAGCGCACAGCCCGCCTGGGACGATACACACAAGGTGCCGCGTTTGCCCTGGGGGATGTAGACCGTTTCGACGCAGCTGCCGGACTCGACACGTACCACCCATTTACGGGTGCCATCGGTGGAGATGTCCTCGCTGACGACTTCAGGGCCGCGAACTTCGGCACAGGCCTTGAGCTTTTCGCGCAGGGCTTTGCTGACGTTGGTCATGGCGTCGAAATCATCGACGCCAAAGTGGTGAATCCACTTCATGACCTGACCGGCACGGAAGCGCTTCTCCCCGATCGAGTCGAAGAATTTTTCCATTTCCAGTTGGGTCAGACCCAACAGGTTTGTTTTGCCAGTCGATGCAATCATGAATTCACCCTTCACTCGTTAGTCAGCAGGACTTAGCGAGTGGTTACTTCGGTAGCTGCGAAGAAGTACGAGATTTCGCGAGCAGCGGCTGCTTCGGAATCGGAACCGTGAACAGCGTTGGCGTCGATGGAATCAGCGAAATCAGCGCGGATAGTACCGGCAGCAGCTTCTTTAGGGTTGGTAGCGCCCATCAGCTCGCGGTTTTTGGCAATGGCTTCTTCGCCTTCCAGAACCTGAACAACAACAGGACCGGAGATCATGAACGCAACCAGGTCGCCGAAGAAACCACGAGCGCTGTGCTCAGCGTAGAAACCTTCAGCTTCGGCTTTGGACAGTTGCTTCAGTTTCGAAGCAACAACGCGCAGGCCGGCTTTTTCAAAGCGAGTGGTGATTTCGCCGATTACGTTTTTAGCAACGGCGTCAGGCTTGATGATCGAGAAAGTACGTTGAACAGCCATGGTGTAACTCCAGAAACAATGATTAAAGCGAAAAATTAAACCCGCGAATTATACGCGGGTTCCGGGGGATTGCCTAACTGCGTGAGTGACAGAGCTTAGTCAGCTTCTTCGATCCAGGCAGCCTGAATGGCTTCAAGGACCTTTTCACCGCCACGCGTCGGATCATCGCTGAACTCAGGCAGGGCTATAACCCAGCGCTGCAGCTCAACAAAATTGACATAGCGCGGATCGACATCCGGCTTGCTTTCCGCGAGCTGGATGGCGATTTCCAGCACATCAACCCATTTAAGACTCATGACAGCTCCTTGTCAGTGCGGCGCTTCGGCTGCATGGTTAAGCGAATATTTCGGGATCTCGACCGTCAGGTCTTCAGTGCCGACGATCGCCTGGCAGGAAAGACGCGATTGTGACTCCAGGCCCCAGGCCTTATCGAGCATATCTTCCTCCAGCTCATCAGCCTCTTCCAGCGAGTTGAAACCCTCGCGGATGACACAGTGACAAGTGGTGCAGGCGCAGACGCCGCCGCAGGCGCTTTCGATCTCGATGTGATGCTCATGAGCCAGTTCGAGAATGGAGGTGCCGGGTGCCGCCTCGACAACCAGACCTTCCGGGCACAGTACTGCGTGAGGCAGAAAAATGATCTGCGGCATCAGTTATCCTCGATTTCATTCAGATTGCGCCCCGACAGCGCGGCCTTGACCGTCAAGTCCATGCGTCGGGCTGCAAATGCGTCGGTCACTTGCGACAGACGCTTGGTCTGCTGCTCGATGGCGGGGCCATCGGTGCCTTGCATCAATTCACGTAATTCCTGCAGTTGCAGGTCAATGACCATGCGCTCTTCAGCGTCCAGCAAACGTTCGCCGTCCACGTCCAGCGCTGCCTCGACGGCCTCGACCAGACGCTGGGCGTCAACCTGCTGTTCGCGCAGCACCCGGGCAACCTTGTCGTCACTGGCGTGCTGGAACGATTCCTTGAGCATCCGGGCAATTTCGCCATCGGTAAGCCCGTAGGAAGGCTTGACCTGGATACTCGATTCGACACCCGAGCCCAGTTCACGCGCTGCCACACTGAGCAGACCATCGGCATCGACCTGAAAGGTGACACGGATTTTCGCAGCCCCGGCAACCATCGCCGGAATGCCGCGCAGCTCGAAGCGTGCCAGGGAACGACAGTCGCTGATCAGCTCACGCTCGCCTTGCAGCACGTGAATCATCATCGCCGACTGGCCATCTTTGTAGGTCGTGAAGTCCTGCGCCCGTGCAACCGGAATAGTCGTGTTGCGCGGAATCACTTTCTCCATCAGCCCGCCCATGGTTTCCAGCCCCAGGGACAGTGGAATCACGTCGAGCAACAGCAACTCTTCGCCATCGCGCTTGTTGCCGGCAAGGGTATCGGCCTGGATCGCCGCGCCGATGGCGACCACTTGATCCGGATCGATTTCGGTCAGTGGCTGGCGTCCGAACAATTCGGCTACCGCTTGACGAACACGCGGGACACGAGTCGAACCGCCAACCATGACCACCGCTTCGACTTCGTCCAGCTCTATATTGGCGTCACGCACCGCGCGGCGGCAGGCTTTAAGGCTGCGCGCCAGCATCGGTTCGATCAGCGCATCGAAGGCTTCGCGAGTCAGCACACCGCTCCAGTCGCCGTAGGCAATATCAGCATTGGCGACATCGGTAAGCGCTTCTTTGGCAGCGCAAGCCGCCTGCAACAAGCTGCGCTGGGTAGACGGATCGAGATCCGCCGACAGACCGGCTTGCGCCACGATCCAGCTGGCGATTGCGTGGTCGAAGTCATCGCCACCCAGCGCGGTGTCGCCGCCGGTAGCCAGCACTTCGAAGACACCGCCCGTCAGACGCAGAATCGAAATATCAAAGGTGCCACCGCCCAGGTCGTAGATGGCCACCACGCCTTCGGCGTTCTGATCCAGACCATAAGCCACCGCTGCCGCAGTGGGCTCGTTGAGCAGGCGCAACACATTGAGACCGGCCAGTTTGGCGGCGTCTTTGGTGGCCTGGCGCTGAGCGTCATCGAAATAAGCCGGAACGGTGATCACCGCGCCCACCAGTTCGCCGCCCAACGCCAGTTCGGCCCGCTCACGCAACACCTTGAGGATGTCAGCGGAGACTTCGACCGGGCTTTTCGGGCCTTGAATGGTTTCGATGAAGGGCATGTGCGACTCGCCGCCGACGAAGCGGTAAGGCAATTGCTCGCCCAGCTGCTTGACGTCCGCCAGACCGCGGCCCATGAGGCGCTTGACCGAGAGCACGGTGTTAAACGGGTCAGCGGCGGCAGCGGCTTTGGCAGCCTGACCGACTTCGACGCGATCGGCGTGATAGCGCACGGCGGACGGCAGAATGACCTGCCCTTGCGCGTCAGCCAGCGGTTCGGAGAGACCGCTGCGCAACGCAGCGACCAGCGAATTGGTGGTGCCCAGGTCGATACCCACAGCCAGACGACGCTGGTGCGGTTGAGGACTTTGGCCGGGTTCGGCGATCTGCAGTAAGGCCATGCTTTATCTGAATAATCACAGGCGTGCGGCCAGAAGCAGCACGGGGTTAATCGTCGAGGCGCTCTTCCAGCTGGCGCACTTCGTAAGAGAGCTTGTCGAGGAACTGCATGCGCCGCATGAGCCGTTCGGCTTCATCGCGTTGCGCAGCGTCATCCCAACAGGCAGCGAAGCTTTCGTTCAGTTCTTCCTGCGCAACCTTGAGGCGGCGTTTGAAGACGGCGACTCCCGCCAGATCCGCCTCGTCCTGCAGATCCTCAAGCTCTTCGCGCCATTGCATCTGCTGCAGAAGAAACTCGGGATCATGCACGGTCACTTCCAGCGGAACCTCATCGCCACGCATCGCCAAAAGGTAACGCGCCCGTTTCGGGGCGTTCTTGAGCGTCTGATAGGCTTCGTTGAGGCTGGCGGAATGTTCCAGCGCAAGACGCTGCTCACGCTCGGAAGCGTCAGCAAAGCGGTCTGGATGCACGCCTCTGGCCAGCTCGCGATAGCGCGTTGCCAGCTGATCGAGATCCAGGCGAAAGCTCGGCTTGAGCTCGAATAAGGCGTAATGACAAGGAGTACCCACGATAAGCCTCAGATGTTGAAGCTTTCGCCGCAGCCACATTCACCGCGCGAGTTGGGGTTGTTGAACTTGAAGCCTTCGTTCAACCCTTCCTTGACGAAATCGAGCTCGGTGCCATCAAGGTAGACCAGGCTTTTCGGGTCAATGATCACCTTGACGCCGTGCAGCTCGTACACGGTATCTTCGGTGTTCGCCTCGTCGACGAACTCAAGCACATAGGCCAGACCAGAACAGCCCGTGGTGCGAACACCCAGACGAACGCCATCACCCTTGCCGCGCCCGTCGAGGGAGCGTCGTACGTGTTTCGCGGCGGCTTCTGTCATGCTGATAGTCATCGGGACTCCTTATTGCAACGCAGTTGCTTGTCGCAAGCTTCTTTAGAAAAGGACCGCTGCTTACAGCAGGCCTTTCTTCTGCCGGTAATCGCGAACGGCGGCCTTGATGGCGTCTTCGGCGAGTACGGAGCAGTGGATTTTTACCGGCGGCAATGCCAGTTCTTCAGCCAGCTGAGTGTTCTTGATGGTCTCTGCTTCGTCCAGAGTCTTGCCTTTCATCCACTCGGTCGCCAGGGAGCTGGAAGCAATTGCCGAACCGCAGCCGTAGGTCTTGAACTTGGCGTCTTCGATGATGCCTTGATCGTTGACCTTGATTTGCAGGCGCATTACGTCGCCGCAAGCCGGAGCGCCGACCATGCCGGTGCCAACATCAGGATCTTCCGCGTTCATCTTGCCGACGTTGCGCGGGTTCTCGTAGTGGTCGATGACCTTTTCGCTGTAAGCCATGGTGCTATTCCTCTCATCAGGGAGTCGCTCTGCATGCCATGCGCACGGTTAGTTGCGCATGGCTCGCTTGGGAGGCGACTTTAAATTAATGCGCCGCCCACTCGATCTTGGAGATGTCGACACCGTCTTTGTACATGTCCCAGAGCGGCGAAAGTGCGCGCAGCTTGGTGACCGCTTCGCAGACTTTCTGCGCCGCATAATCGATTTCTTCTTCGGTGGTGAAGCGGCCGAAGGTGAAGCGTATCGAGCTATGGGCCAGTTCGTCATTACGACCAAGGGCGCGCAATACGTACGACGGCTCAAGCGACGCCGAGGTACAGGCCGAACCGGACGAAACCGCCAGATCCTTGAGCGCCATGATCAGCGACTCGCCTTCGACATAGTTGAAGCTCAGGTTCAGGTTGTGCGGTACACGGGAGATCATGCTGCCGTTGATGTACAGCTCTTCCAGGTTTTCGACCTGCTTGTAGAAACGCTCGCTCAAGGCTTTGACGTGGGCGTATTCGGCAGCCATGTCCTGCTTGGCAACATGGAACGCTTCGCCCATGCCAACGATCTGGTGGGTCGCCAGCGTGCCGGAACGCATGCCGCGCTCGTGACCACCGCCGTGCATGGCCGCTTCCAGGCGAACGCGCGGTTTGCGGCTCACGTAGAGGGCACCGATGCCTTTGGGGCCGTAAGTCTTGTGCGCCGAGAACGACATCAGATCAACCTTGAGGCTGGCCAGGTCGATTTCGATTTTGCCGGTGGACTGCGCCGCATCAACGTGGAACAGCACGCCGCGCGAACGGGTCAGCTCGCCAATCGCCGCGATGTCGTTGATGGTGCCGATTTCGTTGTTCACGTGCATGATCGAAACCAGGATGGTGTCGTCGCGCAGAGCCGCCTCAACCATTGCCGGAGTTACCAGGCCATCTTCGCCGGGCTCGATATAGGTGACTTCAAAACCTTCACGCTCAAGTTGACGCGTCGTATCGAGCACAGCCTTGTGCTCGATCTTGTTGGTGATGATGTGCTTGCCCTTGCTGGCGTAGAAATGCGCCACGCCCTTGATTGCCAGGTTGTCGGACTCGGTCGCACCGGAGGTCCAGACGATTTCGCGTGGATCGGCGTTAACCAGATCAGCGACCTGACGACGCGCATTCTCCACCGCTTCTTCGGCTTTCCAGCCAAACACGTGGGAACGCGAAGCCGGGTTGCCGAAGTTTCCTTCGACGGTCAGGCATTCGATCATTTTCTGCGCGACTCGCGGATCGACCGGGGTCGTCGCGGAGTAATCAAGGTAAATCGGCAATTTCATTGAAGCTCTCCTATCAGGCAGGCGCACCGCTCATTCATCTGCGTTCATTCGACGGCGGACGTTTCAATCTTATCCAGGTAATGCGTCTTGGTATGGGAACGACGCAGATCCTGGCGCTGGGCGACTTCTTGCACCTCACGGCGAGTAACAAGGTCGGCCAGGCTGATACCGCTTAGAAATTCGTGAATCTGCTGGCTGAGGTCACACCACAGATGGTGGGTCAGGCAAGTATCACCAGCATGGCAATCGCCCAGCCCCTGGCAACGCGTTGCATCAACGGACTCGTTGACCGCATCGATCACTTGGGAAACCTGGATGCTTTCCATGCTGCGGGAAAGCTGATAACCACCGCCCGGCCCCCGCACGCTCGACACCAGACTGCTGCGACGCAGTTTGGCGAAAAGTTGCTCAAGGTAGGACAGGGAAATGCCTTGTCGCTCAGAGATATCGGCCAGTGACACTGGCCCGTGCTGCGCATGTAGTGCCAGATCGAGCATGGCAGTTACAGCGTATCGGCCTTTCGTAGTCAGTCGCATGGCGTGTACCGCAGAGGTTCTGGATAAAATCGAGTATGCTATTCCCGACTGTTTAAGTCAACTATAAGACCAAGCAATTTAGTCGGGAATACCTGCAAAACTGCGGCCGCATCATAGCAAACGCTAGGGCGTATGGCACGCCCGGCATCAACCGACCTTGCTTTCGCTCTTGTCCTTGACGCAGTCGAAGACCTCGTCATGCAGCTCGGGAAGTTCCTTGGCGCAGTAATCGCTACCCAGACCCTTGAGCGCATCGCACATGCCTTCCAGGCGAACATCCACGGCCTGCAAGTGATCAAGCAACTGGCCAATGGCTCGCGCCACCGGATCGGGCATGTCTTCGCTGACGCCATAGGCATCAAAACCCAGTTTCTCGGCAATTGCCTTGCGCTTGGCCTGCACGTCATCGTCGGACTTGATGATGATGCGCCCCGGAATACCCACCGCCGTAGCGCCAGCCGGCACTGCCTTGGTCACCACTGCATTGGAGCCAATCTTCGCCCCCGCCCCAACGGTGAAAGGTCCGAGCACCTTGGCACCTGCACCGACCACGACCCCGTCTTCAAGAGTCGGATGGCGCTTGCCAGCATTCCAGCTGGTGCCACCGAGCGTCACGCCCTGATACAGCGTGACGTCGTTGCCGATCTCGGCGGTCTCGCCAATCACGATACCCATACCGTGGTCGATGAAAAACCGTCGGCCAACCTTGGCGCCAGGATGGATTTCGATACCCGTCATCCAGCGGCCGAAGTTCGACACTACCCGCGCCGGCCACTTCAAGCCCTGCAACCACAAAATATGTGCCAGTCGATGCAGCCAGATCGCGTGCATACCGGGATAGCAGGTCAGCACTTCAAAGGCATTGCGCGCTGCCGGATCACGATGGAACACACTTTGAATATCTTCTCGCAGACGCTCGAACATCATTGATCCTTCCGCTTGTAGGGTTCACCGCGGGCTGATTTCTGGGTTTCCGTGAGGATCCCGCGCAGAATGCTCAGCTCCGAACGATTCACATCGCTGCGCCCGTACAAACGGCGCAGTCGAGCCATCAAATGCCGTGGTTTTTCCGGATCCAGGAAGCCAATCGCTACCAGCGTCGCTTCGAGGTGCCCGTAAAAGCCTTCCATTTCGTCCATGGTCGCCAGATCGGCGCTACGCACCGAGGTCACTTCGACTTTTTCGGTCTTGGTCGGCTGCCCTTGGACAGCCAGCCAGGACATGCGCACCTCGTAACTCAGCACCTGAACTGCCGCCGCCAGGTTCAGCGAGCTGAATTCAGGGTCGGACGGGATATGCACGTGATAGTGACATCGCTGCAGCTCCTCATTGGTCAGGCCGGCGTATTCACGACCAAACACCAGCGCCACTTCGGCGCCCTGCCCGGCCTGCTCGGCGGCCATCACGCCGGACTCGCGCGGATCGAGCAGCGGCCACGGGATGCGTCGGTCGCGGGCACTGGTGCCCAATACCAGATTGCAGCCCACCAAAGCGTCTTCAAGAGTCGCAACCACCTGGGCGTTTTCGAGGATGTCGCTCGCACCGGAGGCCCGGGCGTCGGCCTCGTGATTGGGAAAGACCAGCGGATCGACAAGCACCAGACGCGAAAGCCCCATGTTTTTCATGGCGCGAGCAGCCCCACCGATATTGCCGGGATGACTGGTACCGACCAGGACAACACGAATGTTTTGCAACAAGGCAAGTGCTCACAGACAGAAGAATGGGGAGCAAATCTTACAGAAGGCCCCCGCTTAACGCTATGAACGTCTGTGGGAGCGACCGGGGTGGCGATCCACCTTGCTCGCGATGAACGATAACGCGGTGAGCCTGATCCACTGAGGCGCGTGATTCGCGGGCAAGCCTCGCAACGGGCCGGTTTTAGCCTCACGCGACAACACGACGCTGGAAATATTTCGTCTTACGCCATAGAATGTTCGGCTTTCTTTAACGACCCAGGTGAAACGTCCATGCAGCCCATGCTGAATATCGCGCTGCGCGCCGCCCGCAGCGCCAGCGAATTGATTTTCCGCTCCATCGAGCGCCTGGATACCATCAAGGTCGATGAAAAAGGTGCGAAAGATTACGTCACCGAAATCGATCGTGCTGCCGAGCAACTGATCGTGACCGCCTTGCGCAAGGCTTACCCGACTCACGGCATCCTTGGCGAAGAAAGCGGCCTGCATGAAGGCAGCGGCGAAGGCGCCGATTACCTGTGGATCATCGATCCGCTGGACGGCACCACCAACTTCATTCGCGGCGTTCCACACTTTGCCGTCAGCATCGCCTGCAAACACAAGGGCCGTCTGGCTCACGCAGTGGTTCTCGATCCGGTTCGCCAGGAAGAGTTCACCGCAAGTGCCGGCGGCGGCGCGCAACTCAACGGTCGTCGCATGCGCGTCAGCCCGCGCACCAGCCTTGAAGGCGCCCTGCTCGGCACTGGCTTCCCGTTCCGTGACAACCAGATGGATAACCTGGAAAACTACCTGGGCATGTTCCGCAGCCTGGTAGGCCAGACCGCCGGCATCCGTCGCGCTGGCGCTGCAAGCCTGGACCTGGCCTACGTGGCCGCTGGTCGTTTCGATGCGTTCTGGGAATCGGGCCTGTCCGAATGGGACATGGCTGCAGGCGCCCTGCTGATTCAAGAAGCAGGCGGTCTGGTCAGCGACTTCACAGGCGGTCACGACTTCCTGGAAAAAGGCCACATCGTGGCTGGCAACACCAAATGCTTCAAGGCCGTGCTGACCTCCATCGCACCGCACTTGCCTGCATCGCTGAAACGCTAAGTCTCAGCGCATAAAAAAACCGGCTCAGTGCCGGTTTTTTTACATTTGCGATAAAGTTATTGCTGACCCAGAACCAACTGCCCATCCTTGTTAACCGGAATCTGATTGCCCGGATCACGCTCCATACGCACCTGACCAACCTTGTCGTTCAGCTTGTACTTCACGTCATAGCCCACGACCTTGTCGCTGATGTCATTGACCGTGTTGCAGCGTGTCTGAGTACTGGTGGTGGTATCACGGTTCTGCATGCCTTCCTGAACCTTGTTACCGGCATAACCGCCACCTACCGCGCCAGCGACCGTCGCAAGCTTCTTGCCATTACCGCCACCGATCTGATTGCCCAGCAAACCGCCGGCAACCGCACCGATAACGCTACCGACGATCTGGTGCTGGTCCTTGACCGGCGCCTGGCGGGTGACAACCACATCTTTGCAGACTTCACGCGGCGTCTTGATTTGCTGTTTGACAGGTTCGACTGCCAAAACTTCAGCATATTCAGGGCCGCTTTTAACGAGGCTGTAGGTGGCAACAGCACCGCCGGCAGTAACAACGGCAGCACCCAGCACAGCACCAACAAGCAACGATTTGTTCACGTGAACCTCCTGACCATCTCAAGCGCAGTGACCTGCGCGACTTGGGTCTACTGCACGTTCAGCGTGAGCCGCGTGGCGGTTTACAGACCCAAACCTTGGAGCACAAAAAAAGGCGCGAGTTCAAAACTCGCGCCTTTCAGGTCATTGCAGTGAACGCGTCGAGTTATGGACGGTCGTCCACTTTCTCAGCGACCACTGGAGGAATCAGATCCTCAGAGGACAGGTTCAGCCAGATCAGCACCACGTTGGCGATATAGATCGACGAGTAAGTACCCGCCAATACGCCAATGAACAGCGCCACCGAGAAACCGTGCAGGCTGTCGCCACCAAATACCCACAGCGCGACGATCGCCAGCAAGGTCGAAACCGAGGTCGCAATCGTACGCAGCAGCGTTTGCGTGGTGGAGATGTTGATGTTTTCGATCAACGACGCTTTACGCAACAGACGGAAGTTTTCCCGGACCCGGTCGAAGACCACGATGGTGTCGTTCAGCGAGTAACCGATGATCGCCAGAACCGCCGCCAACACCGTGAGGTCGAAGGTGATCTGGAAGAACGACAGGATACCCATGGTCACGACCACGTCGTGGATCAGCGAGATGATTGCACCGACCGCGAACTTCCACTGGAAGCGGAACGCCAGGTAGATCAACACGCCGCCCAGCGCCATGAGCATGCCGAGGCCGCCCTGGTCGCGCAGCTCTTCACCGACCTGCGGACCGACGAATTCCACACGCTTGACGGTCGCCGGGTTATCGGCGCCCGACTTGCGCAGCGCGTCAGCGACCTGAGTGCCCAGTTGCGGATCTTCGCCAGGCATACGCACCAGCAGATCGGTGGTCGCGCCGAAACTCTGCACGACCGCGTCGTGATAACCGGCGGTTGCCAGCTCTTCACGTACTTTGCCCAGATCCGCAGGACGCTCGTAGGTCAGCTCGATGAGCGTACCGCCGGTGAAATCCAGACCGTAGTTCAGCCCTTTGGTGGCCCAGCTGAACAACGCGAGGACCGTAAGGAGCATGGTGACGGCGAACGCAATATTGCGCACGCCCATGAAGTTAATGGTACGTAACATGTCAGCCCCTTAAATCCACAACTTCTTGAAGTCACGCCCGCCATAGATCAGGTTGACCATTGCGCGGGTCACCATGATGGCAGTGAACATCGAGGTAAAGATCCCGAGCGACATGGTCACGGCAAAACCTTTGATCGGGCCGGTGCCCATCGCAAAGAGAATGCCGCCAACCAGCAGCGTTGTCAGGTTGGCGTCGAGAATCGCGGTGTACGCGCGATCGAAACCTTCGTTGATCGCCCGTTGCACAGTCATGCCGCCAGCAATTTCTTCACGAATACGCGAGAAGATCAGTACGTTGGCGTCCACCGCCATGCCCATGGTCAGCACGATACCGGCGATACCCGGCAGGGTCAGCGTCGCACCCAGCAAGGACATCAAGGCCAGCAGCATGACCATGTTCAGCGCCAGGGCAACCGTGGCGATCAGACCGAAGAAGCGGTAGATGGCCATGATGAACAGCGAGACGAACAGCATGCCCCACAGCGAAGCGTCGATACCCTTGGTGATGTTGTCCGCACCCAGGCTCGGGCCGATGGTGCGTTCTTCAGCGAAGTACATCGGTGCAGCCAGACCACCGGCACGCAACAGCAGCGCCAGCTCGGAAGCTTCACCCTGGCCGTTCAGACCGGTGATCCGGAACGAACTGCCCAGCGGCGACTGAATGGTCGCCAGGCTGATGATCTTTTTCTCTTCCTTGAAGGTCTGAACCGGCACGTCTTTCTCGACGCCGTTGACCGTTTGCCTGGTGTAAGTAGTCGTTGGCTTCTGCTCGATGAAGATCACTGCCATGCTGCGACCCACATTGCTGCGCGTCGAGCGGCTCATCAGATCGCCACCGTGGCCATCCAGCGTAATGTTCACTTGCGGACGACCATGCTCATCGAAGCCAGCCTTGGCGTCGGTTACCTGGTCACCGGTGATGATCAGACCACGTTCGACCGGAGCTGCCGGACGACCGCCTTCGCGGAACTCGAACATCTCGGTGGTAGCTTTGGAATCATCAGGACCTGCGCCCAGACGGAACTCAAGGTTGGCGGTCTTGCCCAGAATACGCTTGGCTTCAGCGGTGTCCTGCACGCCCGGCAGCTCAACCACGATGCGGTTGGCGCCCTGACGCTGGACCAGAGGCTCGGCAACACCCAGCTCGTTGACCCGGTTACGCACGGTGGTCAAGTTCTGCTTGATCGAGTATTCGCGAATCTCGGCAACCTTGGCCGGAGTCATCGCCAGACGCAGCACGGGAATCCCGTTCAGATCGGCCGGGACGATATCGAAATCGGTGAAATTCTTGCGGATCAGCGTGCGAGCTTCGTCGCGGGCAGCTTCATCGCTGAAACCCAGCTGAATAGCGCCGTTGAGTTGCGGCAGGCTGCGATAGCGCGATTTTTCCTTGCGCAGCAGGCTTTTCACTTCGCCTTCATAAACCTTCATGCGCGCATCCAGCGCCTTGTCCATGTCGACTTCCAGCAGGAAGTGCACACCACCGGACAAGTCCAGACCCATCTTCATCGGGCTGGCACCCAGATGACGCAACCATGTCGGCGTGGTGCGGGCCAGGTTCAGTGCAACGACATAGTCATCACCCAAAGCCTTGCGGGCGACATCCTTGGCCGGCAACTGGTCTTCTTGCTTGCTCAGACGCAACAAACCGCCTTTGCCATTCTCAGCCAGGGACGAAGCCTTGACCGCGATACCTGCATCGGTAAGCGCCTTGCCGACACGATCGAGGTCAGCCTGATTGACCTGCAACGCCGTGCTCGCGCCGGTGATCTGGATCGCCGCATCATCAGGATAGAGATTGGGTGCGGAATAAATAAAACCGACCACCAGCACCGCCAGGATCAGTACGTATTTCCACAGAGGGTATTTGTTCAGCATCACGCCGCCCGTATAACGCGGGGCGCCTTGCGCGCCCCGTCGATTGGTAAAAGACTGAAACCTTAGATCGCTTTCAGGGTGCCCTTTGGCAGGGTGGCGGCAATAGCGCCCTTCTGAATTTTCAGCTCAACAGTGTCGGACACTTCGATAACTACGAAGTCATCGGTCACTTTGTTGATCTTGCCAGCGATACCGCCGGAGGTGACAACTTCGTCGCCCTTCTGCAAGTTGCCGAGCAGGTTCTTCTGCTCCTTGGCGCGCTTGGCCTGTGGACGCCAGATCATCAGATAGAAGATGACCAGGAAACCGACCAGGAAAATCCATTCAAAGCCACCGCCCATAGGGCCTGCGGCCGGTGCAGCAGCATCCGCGAAAGCGGAAGAGATGAAAAAGCTCATTTAGCACTCCAGTTGCAAAATTAATAAGAAAAGCTGCAAAAACTCAGTTCAATCAATCCAAAGGCGGCACGGGAAGGCCGCGTTTAGCGTAGAAGGCATCGACAAAGGCGGCCAATGTACCCTGTTGAATAGCCTCGCGCAAACCAGCCATAAGCAGCTGGTAATGCCGCAAATTATGGATCGTATTGAGCATGCTCCCCAGCATTTCACCGCACTTGTCCAGATGATGCAGATAAGCGCGGGAGAAGTTCTTGCAGGTGTAGCAATCGCACGTCGGATCCAGCGCCGAATCGTCATGACGATGGAACGCGTTACGGATCTTCAGCACACCTGTATCAATGAACAAATGACCATTGCGGGCATTGCGGGTCGGCATCACGCAATCGAACATGTCGATTCCGCGGCGCACACCCTCCACCAGATCTTCCGGCTTGCCTACACCCATAAGGTAACGAGGTTTGTCAGCCGGCATTTGACCCGGCAGATAATCCAGCACTTTGATCATCTCGTGCTTGGGTTCTCCCACCGACAGACCGCCAATGGCCAGGCCGTCGAAGCCGATCTGATCCAGCCCTTCCAGCGAGCGCATGCGCAGGTTTTCATGCATGCCGCCCTGAACGATACCGAACAGCGCAGCCGTGCTTTCGCCGTGGGCGATCTTCGAACGCCTGGCCCAGCGCAGGGACAACTCCATGGAAACCCGCGCGACATCTTCGTCGGCCGGATACGGCGTGCATTCGTCGAAGATCATCACAATGTCCGAGCCCAGGTCACGCTGGACCTGCATCGACTCTTCCGGCCCCATGAACACCTTGGCGCCATCGACCGGGGAAGCGAAGGTCACGCCCTCCTCCTTGATCTTACGCATGGCACCGAGGCTGAACACCTGGAAGCCGCCGGAGTCGGTCAGAATCGGCCCGTTCCACTGCATGAAATCGTGCAGGTCGCCGTGAGCCTTGATGACTTCGGTGCCCGGACGCAGCCACAAGTGAAAGGTGTTGCCGAGGATCATCTGCGCGCCAGTGGCTTCGATGTCCCGTGGCAGCATGCCCTTGACCGTACCGTAAGTGCCCACCGGCATGAACGCCGGGGTTTCGACCACGCCGCGCGGGAAGGTCAGACGACCACGACGCGCCTTGCCGTCAGTGGCCAACAACTCGAAAGACATACGACTGGTGCGGGTCATGCGTGATCCTCTGGGCCCGATTCCGCAGGAGCGGTCGGCGCGGGATTGCGGGTGATGAACATTGCATCACCGTAACTGAAGAAGCGGTAGCCATGCTCGACCGCTGCCGCATAGGCAGCCATGGTCTCGGGGTAACCGGCGAAAGCCGAAACCAGCATCAGCAGCGTGGATTCAGGCAAATGAAAGTTGGTCACCAGGGCATCGACCACATGAAACGGACGCCCCGGGAAAATAAAGATATCGGTGTCGCCACTGAACGGCTTCAACACACCATCGCGAGCCGCGCTTTCCAGCGAACGCACGCTGGTCGTGCCCACGGCAATCACCCGCCCACCCCGCTCGCGACACGCGGCCACGGCGTCCACGACTTCCTGGCTGACTTCCAGCCACTCGTTGTGCATGTGGTGATCTTCCAGACGCTCGACACGCACCGGCTGAAACGTCCCCGCGCCGACGTGCAGCGTCACGAACGCCAATTCCACACCTTTGGCGACAATCGCATCCAGCAGCGGCTGATCGAAATGCAGGCCCGCCGTCGGCGCAGCCACCGCACCGGCGCGCTCGGCATAGACCGTCTGATAACGCTCGCGGTCAGCGCTGTCGTCCGGGCGGTCTATATAAGGAGGCAATGGCATATGCCCGACGCGTTCGAGCAGCGGCAAGACCGGTTCGGCAAAACGCAGCTCGAACAGCGTGTCATGGCGCACCACCATCTCGGCCTCGCCACCGCCATCGATCAGAATCGTCGAACCCGGCTTTGGCGACTTGCTCGACCGCACGTGGGCCAGCACGCGATACGTGTCCAGCACCCGCTCGACCAGAATCTCCAGCTTGCCGCCGGACGCCTTCTGGCCGAACAACCGGGCCGGAATCACGCGGGTATTGTTGAACACCATCAAATCGCCGGGCCGCACGTGCTCCAGCAAATCAGAGAAATGACGATGTGCCAGCGCGCCGCTAACCCCGTCCAGGGTCAACAAACGACTGCTGCGGCGCTCGGCCAAAGGATGGCGAGCGATCAGGGAATCAGGGAGTTCGAAGGTAAAGTCAGCAACGCGCATGATGGGGTTCGTCTAGCAGGGCCGTGAAGTTTAGCGGAAGAAGACAAAATTGACCATGAAAGGTGATTGACCAACGGTAATACCGTCTGTAGACTTCGCCGCCATTGAGCCCTGATGGCGGAATCGGTAGACGCGGCGGATTCAAAATCCGTTTTCGAAAGGAGTGGGAGTTCGAGTCTCCCTCGGGGCACCATTTGCAGTACATAGACGACTACCGGCGTCTACGCAACACCCCTAGAGCCCGCTAACCGCGGGCTTTTTGGTCTCTGGGGTTCCACCCTCATCTCTTGCAAGCCAGCCTCTTTTTGGTACATTTTCCAGTTCGAGAACCGGAGGTGTCCAGCGAAGCCATTGACCAGCTTGCCAATCAAAGCGTCCAGGCCTGCCGACAGACCGTTCCCCCACCCATATCTGCGCGAACACGAACTGCCTGGGTTTCTCCGGCTTTAAGCAAGACCACCACCCGGCTACCGGCGACGACTGCATCATGGATGCCCACTTTCAACAGTGTGCCCACTGCGGCAACTCATCCCTTTCATAGCTGCCCTGTAGCAACCTATCCGCTTGGCCATTTTATTGCGCCGACCTGCGCCCGATCGTAAAGAGCCGCCAGTCCCGCGTTAGTGGACATCCCTCACCGGTCGCAGAGGCCTGAATCCCGCTGGCCTGAGCCATGGGCATGCGCTTACGCGATGCTATTTTGGCCGACGCCCATGCTTAAACTTACATCACCCACATTTCTCAGTTCCACTCGCGATCACTCACAAAGAACGCAAAAATTCTGTACCTCAGTAAAAACGTAGTAGCCCTCTATTACCCACCTGGGTCACGTTCGCCTCATCATGAAATCGACCGTGATTGATCAAAAATCCAAGAATCAAGAAAACCGTAGGTAGATGGAATGGCAAAATTTATTCATACCATGATCCGCGTGGGCGACCTCGACCAGTCCATGAAGTTCTACCAGGAAGTGTTTGGACTCAGAGAAACTCATCGCCTGGATTTCGACGATTTCTCGCTGGTCTACCTGCGAGATTACGAGAGTGGCGCAGAAATCGAGCTGACCTGGAACAAGGGACAGAGCGAGTACACCCACGGCAGTGGCTACGGTCATGCCGCCTTTGTCGTCGAGGATCTGGACCAGCAGTTCAATCGACTGGTGGATCTGAAATTGTCACCAGCCCCCATCAAGGAATTCAAAAGAAAAGGCGTTTTGCTCGCACGATTCTTTTTTATTCAGGATCCCGATGGTTACAAAATCGAAGTGTTGCAGCGTGGCGGCCACTATCAATGAATATTTGAGGTTCCAATTACCGTCGGACTAAGCACCTGCCAGCTCAGAACCAAAAACCTCAGACAGTATTTTCCACTTGATCTTCAATAGGAGTGAGTTTTTCCTTTAAACCGCAATCCATGATTCGACCGTGACGTTGTCACTCCTTAATAACAATAAAAAGGGGACATTTCATGCAAGACTTAAATCTCAATCGTCGCCGCTTTCTGCAAGGGAGCAGTGGGTTGTTGCTGGGTACGCTTATATTCGGCTCAGGCCCCATCGCCCTGCTGGCTCCCAGCCGATCATGGGCGATGGAGATGAATACCCTGAGTAGCGACGTTGCGGCGAAACTGCTGCTGGTGATACGCCGTATTTACCCCCATGACCGCATGGAAGATGCTGTCTACGCCTTTGCCGTAAAAGCGCTCGACGAGCGTGCATCCACTGACCCCTCCGTACTCCCGCTGCTTGATAAAGGTCTTTCCGACCTGGATCGACTGGCCAGCGGCAGCTGGACAAGTCTCAATGAAACCAGGCAGGTCGCCCTGCTTGAAGAAATCCAGCATTCCGACTTTTTCATTTTGATCAGAGGCACGTCAGTCAACTCGCTATATAGCAATGAGCTGGCTTATCAGCATTTCGGTTACGAAGGCGCCTCCTTTCCTAAGGGCGGATATCTGATGCGTGGCTTCAATGATCTGAAGTGGCTGCCTGCCGCTCCAGCAGAAGCCAGTCCCAGCGCTTTTTCTTGAGGAGTAACGAGCATGACAACCTACAGTTATGACGATGATTCCGTAGTAGTAATCATAGGTTCCGGTGCGGGTGGCGGGACACTCGCCAACGAGTTGTGCCAAAAGGGCATACCGGTCGTTCTTCTCGAAGCAGGTGAGCGTCAATCCTCAGCAACCTTCATCAATGATGAATGGCCTTCGTTTCAACAGCTTTCCTGGGGTGATACACGCACGACGTCGGGCACTTGGCAGATTGCCAGGGACTTTCCCAATCTACCCGCCTGGATCTGCAAAACAGTGGGTGGCACCACCACTCATTGGGCCGGAGCAAGCATCCGCTTACAAGAACACGAGTTTCGCGCACGTCAGACTTACGGCGACGTAAAAGGAGCGAACCTGCTGGACTGGCCATTGACGTTGGCGGAACTGGAACCCTATTACACCCGTGCCGAGGACAAGATGGGGGTCACTCGCACCAATGACATTCCCGGCCTGCCCGGCAACAACAATTTCCAGGTGATGTACAACGGTGCGATGAAGCTTGGCTATAAACATTGCTCGACTGGACGCATGGCCATCAACAGCCGCGCCCGTGCAGGACGCTCGCAATGCATGCAGCTTGGTTTCTGCTTTCAAGGCTGCAAAATGGGGGCTAAGTGGTCAACGCTCTACACTGAAATTCCAGCCGCCGAAGCGACTGGCAAGCTTGAGTTGCGAACACAAGCCCATGCGGTTCGCATTGAACATGATGCCAAAGGTCATGCCAGCGCCGTTGTCTACGCTGACGCAAAGGGTCAATTGCACCGGCAGAAAGGCCGCATCATCGCGATAGCCGGTAATGCAATCGAAACACCCAGACTACTCTTGAGCTCCTCCAGCACATTATTTCCACACGGCCTGGCCAACGGATCAGGCATGGTCGGCAAACACTACATGCGCCACACCACCGGCTCCGTTTTCGCGGAATTCAGCGATCCCGTGCACTTCTACCGAGGCACGATCATGGCGGGACTGATCAGTGACGAGGTGCATTTCAATCCTGATCGGGGATTTGTGGGCGGCTACGAAATGGAAACTGTCTCTCTTGGGCCATCGTTCATGGCGGCATTTTTCAATCCTGGTGCGTGGGGCAAGGATTTTACCCGGGTCATGGACAATTACACGCACCTGGCCGGCATGTGGCTGGTGGGCGAAGACATGCCTCGCGAGAGCAATCGCATCACATTGAGTAATGACACTAAGGATCGTTTCGGGATACCCGTGGCCAACGTTCACTACGACGATCATCCAAACGATATTGCCATGCGTGAACATGCCTTCAAACAAGGCAGCGCGGTATACGAAGCGGTTGGCGCGCTTAAGACCCACCGGGTTCCGCCCTATCCTTCCACCCATAACCTGGGCACGTGTCGCATGAGTCTCAAAGAGGCGGATGGAGTCTGCAATAAATATGGACAGTGCCATGAGGTGCCTAACCTGTTCATCTCGGACGGGAGTCAGTTCACCACTAGTGGCGCGGAGAATCCGACACTGACAATCGTCAGCCTGGCCATCCGACAGGCCGACTACATTGCCGAATCGCTCAAGGCCAAGGCCGCATGACAGCGCAAAATCCAGGCGGGCCTGGAGGTCCGAGAGTTGAAAGGCTTTCACCGACAATTACATCTGGCTGCTGCTCTACCTGGAGGAGAAACGCTGTGCAGTCTTTGATCCAGGGGATGCGCAACCTGTCATTGACTGGTTACACGAGCGCAAGAGCCGGAGGCTGTGTTCAGTCGGTCGTGTGCCATGTGCCATAACGGTCAGTTGCCTATGGCTCCGCAAAAGGGTGATCACGCTGCCTGGAAACCCCGTGTTGAAAAAGGCCCGGACGCGCTGCTCAAGAACGTCACCGAAGGTCTGAATGTTATGCCACCTCGTGGGTTGTGCATGGACTGCAACCTCGGCAGGAGTACGCAGGTGTAGTATCTGACTATTACCTCCTCTTGTATAAAGAGGAGAATAATTCTGCTTTTTCTGGGTAGGATCTTGAAATGTGCGAACTGTATATTAAAGCCGATCCAATTCTGTATGAGTCCCGATCACGCTCGTTGCGCATACATGGCGTGATCACGACGTTGCGGCTGGAAAACCAGTTTTGGGACATCCTCACTGAGATGGCTGCTGGAGAGGGTCTCACCACCAACCAGTTGATCACCAATCTCTATGAAGAGATCACCAAAGCTCGCGATGAAGTGGTGAACTTTTCCTCGTTCCTACGCGTTTGTTGCACTCGATACCTGGCTCAACAGCGCGGTGCTGCGCCTCTTAAGCTGGTTAACCGAACTGCCTGATTAAGCAATCGACGAAAACGCTGCGAAATTCGGCGCTGGTATTACGCCTCTGCACTGAGCCTTTCGCCGTACTGCCTCATCGAGCCGGCCGGTCGACGGTGCAGGCGCATCTCTTGGGCGCCATTTCGACAATGAGGGTTAACTCCTGACTAGGAGTCATGCCAATCTTCCTTGATAGCGGATCGGGACGAGAGGATTTTGTGCCGGCGCACAACCACTGAACCCTTTGCGCACCACCCTGCCTAAACAGTTACAACCAAGGGGGTGAGGTATGGAACTCAAACAAATCTGGGACGTGCTGGCGAACATCATGGATGCTCCGCTGGCCTGGATATCCATTGTGACGCTGCTGATCGTTGCCGTGCTGTGGGCGGTGACCCGCGTCATGAAGAGCGATGGCCAACGTGAAAGCAAAGCGCTGTGGATCATCGTGCTGGTGTTTGTTCCGGTTCTCGGGTTGCTGGCCTGGGCGGTTGCAGGCCCGAAAGCCAAAACAGCAGGTTCCGATCCGCTTCAGCAACGAAACTGACGACCTATGCGACCATAAGTGTGTGCTTCACAAACCGGCCACTGTGCCGGTTTTTTTGTGCCTGGCATTTCGTTCTATAGAACGATCCAGCTAAATATCCATAAATCAGCAGCTTGGGTTTGCTATATTTCTCCGACATCAAATCGCCACATCGTTTGGCGCAGCACTGACCTGGAAGGGAATCAACATGGGTCTCACCAAAGAAAACCAACAACTACAGAACGCTCTGGTCTCGGCGGCTCACCTGCTGAGATGGTCTTTGGCCAACCTGCTCAAGGAAGCCAACAGTCTCGCTGATAGTGGCAAGCATGCTGAAGCCCAGGCGCTGATTGAGCTGTCGGCCAATTATCAGGAATCCGAATCCAGCCTGTTGAGCTACGCCTCCGAAGTTCGGGATGGCCTGATCAGCAAAACCAGCGCTGCCTGACAAGCGGCATTCACCGCGCTCAAGCCTTGTCCTTGCTGGCCTCAGGCACGGCACCGCAAGGCTATCCAGGCACGCTTTCGCTGACCTGTACTTAACACGACGCCAGTCCCGTCTACGCTTCTGCCCTGCACAGAAGAAAAGACAACAAGAGGACCGCGTCATGAAAGGCATGCTCAAGTGCATTGGATTGTCGTCAGTACTGATTACTACTGCAGCATTCGCCCATCACGGCTGGAGCGAGTACGACTCCAGCAAGGCATTGCAGCTGCAAGGCACGATTGAAGAGTCAGGCTATTCCCATCCTCACGGCTTCGTGCGCCTCAAAACCGCTGATAAAACCTGGAATGTGGTACTGGCGCCGCCATCTCGCA
This sequence comes from Pseudomonas sp. DSP3-2-3, assembly GCF_049898225.1. Lineage (NCBI taxonomy): Bacteria > Pseudomonadati > Pseudomonadota > Gammaproteobacteria > Pseudomonadales > Pseudomonadaceae > Pseudomonas > Pseudomonas sp. DSP3-2-3. Next base: position 125,598 of record NZ_JAFCXH010000003.1, read on the forward strand.
TGGAAAACCGGGGCCTGACCCAGGACATGCTCAAGGTTGGTAATCAAGCCAGCGTGGTCGGCTATCAGAATCGGACCAAACCCGAAGAGTTACGCGCCGAACGCATCACCATTGGCGACAAGACCGCCGAGTTGCGCTGATGAATGTCGCCCCGTCAGGCTCAGGCGTAAACGTCTGGCTGGACTGGCTTGATGCATCACCCGTCGGTTCGGCCATGCGCGGCGACCTGTGGCTTTATCCGCTGGTCGAAGTGGTGCACATCATCGGCTTTGCCGTGCTGGTCGGCTCCGTGGTCATGTTCGACCTGCGGGTGCTCGGGCTATCCCGGGAAATTGCGGTCACGGCGTTGGCCCGGCACTTGTTGCGATTTGCCCTCGCCGCCCTGCTGCTGATCGTTCCGGCTGGCTTGATGATGTTTTCGGCACATCCCCATGACTTCGCTGGCAACAACGTTTTCCTCTTGAAACTTAGCCTGATCGCCATTGCGGGCATCAATGCCGCACTCTTCCACGTCGGCGTATACCGCTCGGTCAGTCGCTGGAACACCGGCGTCGCAGCACCCGCAATCGCAAAGATCCAGGCAGTGTTATCAATCGGCTTGTGGCTGTGCGTGGTGCTGTGCGGTCGGCTTTTGGCTTATACCTGAACGGGCGACTAGCCAGACTTCAACTACGCTCAAACAACGCCGCTCACGCCCGAGAATAAGTCCATGCAAGCTAACTCTTTTAGCCCGAATACTGACGCGAGTGAGTTTCCCGGCCCATACTGTATTGACCGCTTTACAGTTTTCCAGGGTGTTCTAAGAGTGAGCGGCTGGCTACATAGTCCCGATAAAACAATCCACCAGATAGCGCTGCAAGTACCTGGGGGAGGTTTGTATCCGCTGAGTTTCGGTAAAGTCAGTCCTGATCTGATTCCCCATTTCGGCCAACAGGCGTCCCAATCGCGTTTTGACGAACTTATCAGATTTTCAGAGGACCGTGCAGCCATCATCGATTGCCGATTGGTTGTGCAGTTCGTCGATGGAACATCCGCCTTGATTCACAGACTGGGCAACCCGCGACACGGTCTCACAACGGTGTTTGTCCAGATGATGAACAGCCTACCTGCAACACTGCAGGAGCATCCGCGACGCATGCTGGAGATTGGATCGCGGGCCCGTTCCGGCGTGGTAAGAAGGGGTTTTGCACCCGCCGACTGGGAATACAGTGGCTTCGATGTGCTTGCCGGGCCAAATGTTAATGTCGTGGGTGACGCCCATCAGTTAAGTCAGTCTTACCCTGCCAATCATTTTGATGGTGTCACGGCATTTTCTGTTTTTGAACATTTAATGATGCCCTGGAAAGTCATGATTGAAATCAATCGAATCATGAAACCAGGTGGCATTGGACTGTTTACCACCCATCAGACTTGGCCAATGCACGATCAACCCTGGGATTTCTGGCGTTTCTCCGATGAGTCGTGGAAGGCGCTGATTAATAAGCCTCTGGGTTTCGAAATTGTCGAGACGCGACTGGATGAGCCTGCTTATACCGTCGCCGCGCGCTGCCATCCTGTAACAGCATTTGCCGAGGAACCGGACGGCTTTCTCTCCTCTTCGGTCATATTTCGTAAAATCAGCGAAACGAGCCTGGACTGGCCTGTTGAGCTCAAAGAAATATCCGACACATCCTATCCTTCGGCCACTACGACACTTTAGTTATCAGGGATGCGGTGCAAAGTGAGCAGCGCGAAGATGGCACCTCGAAGCGCACTCAAGACTCACCTCCACGTCGCTCCTCATTTTGCGCGACGACCATCACTCAAAACGATAAATTATCTATCTTCCTAACACTCATATGGATTTGCGCATTACACAATTCCATTTTTTCACGACCATTCGTCAACTTCGCTGAACAGCTTTCGAGGCTCGGCGCTCCCTTTACTGTGGCCAATCATATGTCCACCGACAGCCGTCTTGGCTCAATAAGATGAGGAACTGAATCATGTTCATTCATAACAAGCGTTTGCAGTACACCGTCCGTGTCGCTCGACCTGATCCAGGTCTGGCCAATCTTCTTCTGGAGCAGTTCGGTGGTGCTCAAGGTGAACTGGCAGCAGCGGCGCGCTACTTCACTCAAGCGTTGGCAGAAGAAGATGCAGGTCGTAAAGACTTGCTGATGGATATCGCCACCGAAGAACTTAGCCACCTGGAAATCATCGGTTCGATTATTTGCATGCTGAACCGTGGCGGCAAAGGTCAGCTGGCCGAAGGCGTACAGCAGGAAGGTGAGTTGTATCGTGCAATTAACGGCGCGGGCAATGACTCGCATATCACCTCTTTGCTCTACGGCGGCGGTGCGCCACTGACCAACTCGGCCGGTGTGCCATGGACAGCTGCGTACGTCGATACCATCGGCGAACCGACTGCGGACTTCCGTTCCAACATTGCGGCAGAAGCGCGGGCGAAGATCGTTTATGAGCGCTTGATGAACGTGACGGATGATCCAGGCATCAAGGAAGCGCTGGGCTTTCTGATGACCCGGGAAATCGCGCACCAGAAGTCGTTCGAAAAAGCGCTGCATTCGATCCAGCCGAACTTCCCGCAAGGCAAACTGCCTGGCATGCCTGAGTTCGCCAACGTGTACTTCAACATGTCTGCCGGCGAGCCAAACCTGCGCGGTCCGTGGAATGAAGGCGACGAGTGGGAATACGTGGAATCACCACAACCTGCCGTGGATGGCGGGGACGGTACCGCATCGGTCGATCTGTCCACCGATGACGAAGCCGTGTTGTTGACGATGAAGGAACGCACCATGTCCGATCCTGATGCCAACCCGATTACCGGTGCGGATTTGGGTTCAGGTTATGTGCAGGGTAAAGACCTGTAAGTTCAACAACATGTGTCGCTGACTGACCAACACTTAAAAGAGGAGGTGGAGAATGCATTTGTCTGAGGATGACGCTCGCCTTGTAAATGACCAGGAAGTTAATGTGTTGCTGGCTGGCCCTGCATCGTTTGAATCAACCGTTAAAAGCTTTGAAGTTCTGGCGCGGAACATCAAACGTGGTTTTCAGGTAAACCAGACCATCAACTCATTGAGGGTTTCGGGCAGTTCCGATCATTCGGGTTTGCCGGATTCGAACCGCAAGTCCGCTTCGGTGACTAACAAGTCGGGCAAGTCGTAACAACCGTGACAATAAAATGTGCATAGCAAACGATAGAGCAAGCCTGCGCGCAGGCTTGCTCGCTGTGCCTGAAGTTAGATATCCAGGCAGATCTTGCCGAAGTGTTGATTGGTTTCCTGATAGCGGAATGCTTCAACTATTTCGCTCAACGGGAAGTGCCTATCAATGATCGGACGCATGCCACTGGCATTGATTGCGCGAATCATATCCTGCTGCTGTGTGCGGCTGCCTACCAGTACACCTTGCAGACGCAACTGCTTGACCAGCGCCGGTACAAATGACAGTTGCCCGGCAACGCCCGTCAGAATACCAATCACCGAGATATGCCCACCGACCCGCGCAGCAATCATCGATTGCTCCAGTGTCGATGGCCCGCCTACTTCTATCACGTGATCCACGCCCCGGCCGCCCGTCAAGGCGCGCGCAGTCTCACCCCAATGGGTGTCCTTGCGGTAGTTGATCAGGTGATCGGCGCCCATGGCTTTCAGACGGCTGAGCTTTTCGTCGCTGGAGGATGTCGCAATCACAGTCGCGCCGGCCATTTTCGCGAACTGCAAGGCGAAGATGGATACGCCGCCTGTACCTTGGATCAAAACGGTATCACCAGGCTTGAGGGAATCGTCGGCCATCAGCGCACGCCAGGCGGTTAAACCGGCGGTAGTCAGCGTGGCTGCTTCGGCGTGGCTGTAACCGGTTGGTGCCAGAGTGAATGAGGTCGCGCGCGCCGTTACTTGCTCACGGGCGTAACCGTCGATGCCATCGCCGGGTACGCTGACGAAACCTTCGACCAGGGGCGTGCCATCGATCCAGTCCGGAAAGAAGGTGCTGACAACCGAGTCGCCGACCTTGAACTCGCTGACGCCCTCGCCCACTGCAATGACTTCGCCCGCGCCATCGGCCATGGGAATGCGCGCCTCGCTCGGCCCCCACATGCCGCTGACGACCGCGAAGTCGTGGTAGTTCAGGGAATTGGCGCGTAACCGCACGCTGATCTCGCCGGCTTGTGGCGCACGGACTTCGCTATCGCCGATGGTCACGTTGTCGTAACCGCCGCCCGCCTGGACGTAAATGGTTTTGTTGCTCATGGGTGAGTTCCTCTTGGCTTGATGTAGTCGTAGGAGCGAGGCTTGCCCGCGAAGAGGCCGATACATTCGCCCATCTTCTGAACGTCAAACATGGCCTTCGCGGATAAGCCTCGCTCCAACAAATCAATATTTCAATACGGAATAATTCATCATTACGCATAATGACGAAACGTGTGATCAAAAATCAGAGTTCGTTTTTCAGTCGGGCGGCGAACTGATCGATGGCCTGCTCGTCGCGTCGAAAGTAAGTCCATTTGCCGATTCTCGTTGCCTGCAGCAGCCCTGCACGCTGCAAAATCGCCAGGTGCGCCGACGCCGAGGACGGTGACAGGCTGGCCTTGCGCTGAATGTGCGACATGCACACGCCAATCGCCGGATCGCCATGGTCCTGGGGAGGAAAGTGAGTTTGCGGATCTTTGAGCCACTCCATGATAGTCATGCGAGTGTCATTGCCGACCGCTTTGAGCTGTTCGAGAATCATGAGGCGAACATTACGCCTTTTAACGAAATGTTCAAGAGTAAAATCTCCGCTCTCAGGTTCGAAAGCTGGAAAAAAATCACCAAAAACGCGTTGGCGCCGCTATCCTCAGGCCTTTTAAGCAAGGATGCCTGCCATGAAAATAATTGCCTTGTTGGCCCTCGGCTTGGTATTGAGCGGATGCGGAAGCATCAATACGGTGTTGCGCGGCGATGAAGTCACCAGCCGCGAGCTGATCGACCAGAAGTCCTACTGCGCCACCGTTCCCCGGGTCTACAGCGGCGTGTACTACGATTTCTGTCTGCTCAACGCACCAGCGCCTGAAAATGCCAGTCGCAGCGGGTACAACATGCCGGGATTGTTGATCGACGCCGCTGCCTGCGTGGTGCTGGACACCGTCGCCCTGCCCTACACAGTTTATCGGCAAAGCCAGGACGGCAGCATCGACATCAGCCCCAGGACCTGGAAACGGGAAAGTTGAGAAGCTGACACCAAGCGAACACCCCTCACTAGAACAATCACTAGAAGTGAGCATCACTGCATGAAGAGCCTCAAGTACAGCGCCATCGCTACCTTGCTGTGTGGATTTTCCAACATGGCTTTCGCCGAAGAGCCGGCCGCGTCTCATCTGGACAAGGTCCTGCAAGGCGGGCAACTGGCGGTATGCACCACCGGCGACTACAAACCGTACACGTTCCTGCGCGAGGACGGCGAGTACGAAGGCATCGATATTGAAATGGCGCGCTCGCTGGCGAAAAGCCTGGGGGTGAAGATCCAGTGGGTGCCGACCACCTGGAAAACCCTGATGCCGGACATGATCGCCGGCAAGTGCGACATCGCCATGGGCGGGGTTTCGGTCACGCTTGAGCGCCAGAAGAAAGCCTTCTTCAGCAACATGCTGGACATCGACGGCAAGATCCCCCTGACCCGCTGTGAAGACCACGCGCTGTATCAGACCATCGAGCAAATCAACCAGCCGTCGGTGCGCTTGATCGAGCCTGCCGGAGGCACCAACGAAGCGTTTGTTCACGCTTACCTGCCCAAGGCGCAGTTGGCGTTTCACGACAACAAGACCATCTTTCAGCAGTTGCTGGACAAGAAGGCTGACGTGATGATTACCGATGCCTCGGAAGCGCTGTACCAGCAAAAACGCATGCCTGGGCTGTGCGCGATCAATCCTGCGCAGTACATGCAATATGGCGAGAAGGCGTATCTATTGCCGCGCGATGACGTGACCTGGAAGGGCTTTGTTGATCAATGGCTGCATTTGAGCAAGGCCACCGGCGCGTATCAGACCGTGGTCGGACATTGGTTGGCGGTGCCGGGACAGTAAGTTGTAGGAGCCAACTTGTTGGCGAAGCCTCGTTTCAGAAGCTTCGCGAGCAAGCTCGCTCTCATCAAACAACACATATCCATCTGGCCTGACGAGGATCCGTGGGACCGGATTTATCCGGGAAAGCGGCATTCCTGACGAGGAAAATGCAGTGGATGTACCGACCTCTTCCCGGATGAATCCGGTCCCACTGGACTGTTTGCTGCGCGACAGCGCGGCGTCTGGACGACGGGGGATCTCCTACACAAGTTCGCTCCTACACGCTTGGGCCGATCAAACCTTGACGATCCAGCCCTGTGGCGCTTCAACGTCACCGGACTGTACGCCGGTCAGTTCCGCGTACAGCTTGCGGGTCACCGGACCGACGTCGGTTTCGCTGTAAAACACATGCAGCTTGTCCTTGTAGGAAATCCCGCCGATTGGCGTGATGACCGCAGCGGTACCGCACGCGCCGGCTTCCTTGAAGTCGGCGATCTGGTCGATGAACACGTCACCTTCAACCACTTTCAGGCCCAGGCGGCTTTGCGCCAGTTCGATCAGCGACAGGCGGGTAATACCCGGCAGCACTGACGGCGATTTGGGCGTGACGAATACGTCATCGTGGGTGATGGCGAAGAAGTTGGCCGAACCAACCTCTTCGATCTTCGAATGGGTTTGCGGGTCCAGGTAGATGCAGTCGGCGAAATGGTTCTTCTTGGCTTCGGAACCCGGCATCAGGCTGGCGGCGTAGTTCCCGCCGACTTTCGCTGCGCCAGTGCCGTTCGGTGCCGCGCGGTCGTAACCGGAGATCACGAAGTTGTTCGGCTTCAGGCCGCCCTTGAAATAGGCGCCGACCGGAATGCAGAAGATCGAGAAGATGAATTCGGGCGCGGTACGCACGCCGATGTTGTCACCCACGCCGATCACGAAAGGACGCAGATACAGCGCGCCGCCTGAGCCGTACGGCGGGATGAAGCGTTCGTTGGCCTTGACCACTTGCTTGCAGGCTTCGATAAACACATCGGTCGGCACATGAGGCATCAGCAGACGCGAACAGCTGCGCTGCATGCGCTGGGCGTTCTGGTCAGGACGGAACAGGTTGATCGAGCCATCCTTGCAACGATAGGCCTTGAGGCCTTCAAAGCATTGCTGACCGTAATGCAGCGCCGTAGAGCCTTCACTGATGTGCAAGACGTTGTCTTCGGTCAGTGAACCCTCGTCCCAGGCACCATCGCGCCAGTGAGAGAGGTAGCGCATATCAGTTTTGATGTAGTCGAAACCCAGTTTGTCCCAGTTGATACTTTCGTGACTCATAACGCCCTCTGTCATTAGCAGCTGCCTGGACGAATCAGGCCAAGCCCGTATTCTGCCAGATCATCCGCACCCTGAGGCTTCAAATCCACATAAACCTCCACATGGCGTTCAAGTGTGAAGCAAGGGGGAGATTTCATCGGCCGGCTCGGCTTTCGACAGGCAGCGGGCGAATAGCCGATGCAGGGGCAGATCGCGCTGGCTGCGCCGCATCAGCAATACCACTTCGCGATGGAAGGTCAGGCTGCCGAGCTTCGCCGCTACGGGGTTGCTCGGCTGCGGATATAAGCCAAAAACGCATCCATGTCCGAACTGCTCAGCATCCGCGCCACGGACTTGACCTCTTCCATCGGCCAGTCCCACCACGCCGTCTGCAACAGCAAATCGCGCACGTCTTCTTCGAAGCGCCAGCGGATGAACTTGCACGGGTTGCCACCCACGACCGAGAACGGCGCGACATCGCGGGTCACGATGGCACCGGCAGCTACGATAGAGCCGTGGCCAATGGTGACGCCCGACAGGATCATCGCATCGGCGCAGATCCAGCAATCGCTGCCAATCACCACATCGCCCTTGCTCGGCGCATAGTCCTTGATGTCTTCCAGGCCACTCATCATCGCCGGGAATGGATAGGTGGTGAGCCAGTCGGTGCGATGCTCGCCGCCCAGCAGAATCCGCACGCCTCCGGCAATGGACGTGTAGGAACCCACGCGCAGGATGGTGTCATCGCCAAACTCGATGACTTCAGGAATGCCGTAAGTGCCGACCCCGACGGTGTAGCGCGGATATTCGAGCCTGATCTTTTCCGGCGCGCGCTCCAGTTTGTCCATGCGGCGCAGGCGTTTTCGGGTAGTGCGCTTTTTCAACAGGTCGAGGAGATTCATGGCAATCCGCAAACAAGAATGACGAGGTGTCTGGCAAGTACCGCTTAACCGCTATGGCGATGCAACAGCAGGCGCTTGAAGCGGCGGAAGGTCGTCATGTTCAGATGCCGAAAAGGGATCGAGCGCAACAGGCTCCAGGCGTGTTTTTTATCGGTGACCACGGCGTACTTGAGCGCCTTGTTGAGGATCGCGGTGCGACCGCTCTGGTACGCGGGGTGCGCGGTGTAAGGCGCAATCGTCTGCAGATCGGCATCCAGCAGCACTTTGTACTTGCGCGACAGGTTGTTGGGATGGCGCCGATAACGGGTCACGCTCACCGGCAGGACATCGATGCCGTAACCCTGATGCGCGATTTTCAGGGTCATCTGGAAATCCTGGACCTTGATGTCCGGATTGTAGAATCCCGCAGCTTTGAGGGCGTCCATCCGATACAACGAAACCGGCGCGCCAACTACGATGGCATCACTGAGTATTTCATCAAAGTTGAGGTGTTTAACTTCGTTCAACTTCTGGAACTTGGTGTTGTTGCCTTCGCTGTCCATGTAAATGATCAGCGCACCGACACAACCAACATGGGGGTGTTTGTCCAGATACTCGGCACGAATGCGCACTGAGCCGGGCAACATGATGTCGTCCAGGTCTGGCGTGGAAACGTAGACGCCTTGGGCGTATTGCAGCCCGTGATTGAGCGTGGCGCTGACGCCCTGGTTCACCTGCTGATAGAGCTGGAACGGATACCGCGACTGGAGTGCTTCAAGCATCGCGTAGCTGTTATCGGTCGAACCGTCGTCGACGATGATGACTTCGAAGTTCGCGTAATCCTGCGCGAAGATGCTGGCAATCGCCTCTTCCAGAAACTTTTCGGCGTTGTAGCAAGGGGCAACGATTGATACGAGCGGCGGCGTATCCATTGCCTGATGTGGTCCAGAGATGTTTTCGTCAGTCATAAAGTCAATTTCGAAGCCTTTCAAGGGCGCGGTCCTACAGACCAGTTACCTATTACCTACAAAGCGGATACATCATGCTGCAAACACCCCCCGTTTGTCATGGTTTGAATCCCTCTGTAAGGCTGAAACTGTCTCGAATCAAGCTCCTGCGGGGGAGCCTGCTCGCATCGCCCGAGGCCAAATCAACGTGGGCAGACACTTAACCTATTTTGCAGACAGTCTGTTGGCCAAGGTCCTGTAAAGCAATTGCGACAACGCTGCCATCATTTGCGAGCCATAAAAAAACCCCGTTCCTCAATCGAGCAACGGGGTTTCATGTTTCAGGCTCGCGTGGAATCAGAAGGCGTAAGTCACCAACAATTCCCTGGTTACCTGAAAGTCCAGCGACATCATCACGCTCAAGGCGCTGATGGTGAAGATGGAGAAGACGAACAACTTGCGTGCCCAGACGATGTCATCCACCGCCTTGTAGCCTTTCCAGGCCATGTACAACCAGTACATGCCCATGGCGGCAGCGACTGCCATGTAATTGAGGCCGGCGTAACCGCCAACGGTCAACATCAGGGTAGCCACCAGGAACGCCAGGATGTACATCAGGATATGACGCTTGGCGACCAGAATACCTCGCTCGACCGGCAGAACCGGAATCTTCGCGGCCAGATAGTCGTTGAAACGAAAGATCGCAATGGCATACGAATGCGGCATCTGCCACAGGCTGAACATCACCAGTAGCGTCAGCGCAGCGAAGTCGAAGCTGTTGCTCACCGCAACGTAGCCAATCACCGGCGGCATGGCCCCCGACAGACTGCCCACCAGGGTGCCGTGCACCGATTTGCGTTTCAGGTACAGGCTGTAGAAGCCGACATAAATCACAAAACCGATGACCGCGAACAACGCTGCCAGCGGGTTGGCCTTGGTGTACAGCAGGCCAACACCGACCACACCCAGAATCGTTGCGTAGAGCAGCGCCAGTTTCAATGAAACCAGGCCCTGCACCAACACGCGGTTCTTGGTGCGTTCCATCTTCACGTCAATGTCACGGTCGATGCAGTTGTTGAACACGCAACCGGACGCCACGACCAGCGAGGTGCCGATGACTGCGGCCAGAAAAAGGCCGAAGTCGATCTGCCCTTTGGAAGCCAGAAAAAAGCCACCTGCCACCGAAAGCACGTTACCGAAAATGATCCCCGGCTTGGTGATTTGGATAAAGTGCTTAAGGGACATTCAGGTTTCCTCAGTGCGCCATCATGACGGTGTGGATGCTGAACATGATCCACAACGAGAGACCAACCAACAGGACGATGACCAGCGCCGCGAACGCAAAGGAAATCACGTTATTGCGTTGTCCAGGCGAACGGTCGAAGTGCAGGAAGTACACCAGGTGAACCATGACCTGAACGATTGCAAAGATCAGAATCGTCCAAAGCGTCGCCGTCTTGGACATGATGGGATCCATGACCAGCCAGAACGGAATCGCGGTCAGGATTACCGACAACACGAAGCCGATGACATACGACCTGACGCTGCCGTGACTGGTTTCTTCAGCGTGGATATGTGCGTTAGCCATTACAGGACTCCCATCAGATAAACAACGGTGAAGACGCAGATCCAGACCACGTCCAGGAAGTGCCAGAACAGACTCAGGCAGCTCAGGCGGGTGGTGTTGGTCGCTGTCAGGCCACGAGTCTGGACCTGATACATCATGATGCCCATCCAGATCAGGCCGCTGGTCACGTGCAGGCCGTGCATGCCTACCAGAGCGAAGAAGCCCGACAGGAAGCCGCTGCGGCTAGGACCGAAGCCCTCGGAGATCAGCTTGTGAAACTCGAAGATCTCCATGCCGATAAACGCGGCACCGAACAGGAAGGTCAGGGCCAACCAGCCCAGGACCTGCGACTTGTTGCCCTTGTGCACCGCCAGCATGGCGAAACCGTAGGTGATGGAACTGAACAGCAGGCAAGCGGTTTCGACCAGCACGAACGGCAGTTCGAAGATATCGTGGCCCGAAGGCCCGCCAGCCACGTTGCCGGACAACACTGCGTAGGCCGCGAATACAGACGCGAACAACACACAGTCAGTCATCAGGTAGAGCCAGAAACCGTAGACGGTCATGGCTCCTGCGTCGTGGTGATCATGCCCGTGGTCGTGACCGTGGGCATCTCCTGGATTCAATACTAAGTTCGACATGTTTAAACCTGCTCCAGCGAGGAATTGACAGGAGTGTATGCGCCGTTAGCCACGAGGACCTTGTGCTGCTCACCTTCGATACGCGCTACGTCTGCGGCCGGAACCATGTAGCCCTGGTCGTCACGTGCTGCGTGGATCACGAAGGCAACGACTGTTCCTACCAGGCTGGCGATCGCCAACCACCAGATGTGCCAGATCATGGCAAAGCCGAACACCGTCAACAGCAGGCCCATCACCACGCCGGTGGCGGTGTTGTTAGGCATGTGAATGTCGGAGTAGTGAGCCGGAACGTTGTAAGCCGTGCCCGCACGCTTGTTCGCGGTGAATGCATCGATTTCGTCGGCTTTCGGCAGTTCTGCAAAGTTGTAGAACGGCGGCGGCGAAGAAGTCGACCACTCCAGGGTGTGGCCATTCCATGGGTCGCCGGTGACGTCCATGTTGTCTTTGCGATCGCGGATACTGACGTAGATCTGGATCAACTGGCAGGCAATACCGCAAGCGATCAGCATCGCGCCCCAGAAGGCGATGTGCAGATACAGGTTCCACTCAGGGTTATCGGTGCTGTTCAGACGACGGGTCATGCCCAGGAAGCCCAGGAAGTACAGCGGCATGAACGCAACGAAGAAGCCGGTGAACCAGAAGCCGAATGCAGCCTTGCCCCAGTTTTCGTTGAGCTTGAAGCCGAACGCTTTAGGGAACCAGAACGCGAAGCCGGCGATGTAACCGAAGACCGCGCCGCCGATGATGACGTTGTGGAAGTGAGCGATTACGAACAGGCTGTTGTGCAGCACGAAGTCGGCACCCGGGATCGCCAACAGAACGCCAGTCATGCCGCCGATCGAGAAGGTGATGATGAAGCCCAGGGTCCAGAGAACCGGCGCAGTGAAGCGCAGACGACCCTGGTAAATCGTGAACAGCCAGTTGAACAGCTTCACACCCGTCGGGATCGCAATGAGCATCGTCGCCAGCCCGAAGAAGGCGTTGACGTTGGCACCCGAACCCATGGTGAAGAAGTGGTGCAGCCAGACCATGAAGCCCAGCACGGTGATCCCGCCGCTGGCGAAGATCATCGACTTGTGACCGAACAGACGTTTGCCGGAGAACGTGGAGATGACCTCGGAGAAGACCCCGAATGCCGGAAGCACCAGGATGTAAACCTCAGGGTGACCCCATGCCCAGAACAGGTTCACGTACATCATCGGGTTACCACCCAATTCGTTCGTGAAAATGTGGAAGTCCATGTAGCGGTCAAGCGTCAACAGACCCAGCGTCGCCGTCAGGATCGGGAACGAAGCCACGATCAGGACGTTGGCGAACGTGCAAGTCCAGGTGAAGATCGGCATTTCCATCAACTTCATGCCAGGCGTACGCATTTTCAGCACGGTAACCAGGAAGTTGACACCCGTGAGTGTCGTCCCGAGTCCCGATAGCTGTAGCGCCCAGATGTAGTAATCGACCCCCACGCCCGGGCTGTAGCCCAGTTCGGAAAGAGGTGGATAGGCAACCCAACCGGTACGTGCGAACTCGCCGACGCCCAGGGACAGGTTGACCAGGATCACGCCGGATACCAGCAGCCAGAAGCTCAGGGAGTTCAGGAACGGGAAGGCAACGTCACGGGCGCCAATCTGCAGCGGCACGACGATGTTCATCAGGCCGGTGAAGAATGGCATTGCCATAAAAATGATCATGATCACACCGTGAGCGGTGAAGATCTGGTCATAGTGCTCAGGCGGCAGATAGCCTTCCGAGCCGTTGGTGGCAACAGCCAGCTGGGTACGCATCATCACGGCGTCGGCAAAGCCACGCAACAGCATGACCATGGCAACGACGATGTACATCACACCGATTTTCTTATGGTCGACCGAGGTCAGCCATTCGGTCCACAGGTAGGTCCACTTCTTGAAGTACGTGATAGCCGCGAACAACGCGATGCCACCCAGCGCGATCATCGCCAGAGTGATCATGACGATCGGTTCGTGGAACGGTATCGCGTCCAGACTTAATTTACCAAACATCGTTTACTCCTCTGCCCCAGCAGCTGAATGCTTACCCATGTCCATCCCTTCCATACCGGCATGTCCTGCCTCGTGAGCGTTACCTTCCTGCTCGTGAGGGTTCGCCTTGCCCGGTTTCATGCCTTCATACTTGTCGATGACGGCCTGGAACAGGTTTGGAGTGACCTTGGAATAGAGCTCGACGGGATTACGCTCGCTTGGCTTGAGCAAGGCTGCGTATTCGGACGTTTCAAGCTTTTTAGGTGAATTCTTGACTTCAGTGACCCAGGCGTCGAAGTCAGCCTGAGACGTCGAGATCGCCTTGAATTTCATACCGGTGAAGCCCGCGCCGCTGTAGTTGGCGGAGATACCGTTGAATTCGTGGTTCTCGTTAGCGATCAAGTGCAGTTTGGTCAGCATGCCCGCCATGGCGTACACCTGGCCGCCCAGACCTGGAATGAAGAACGAGTTCATTACCGAGTCGGAGGTGATTTTGAAATTGACCGGTGTGTTGGCCGGGAACACGATTTTGTTGACCGTGGCGATGCCCTGTTCCGGGTAGATGAATACCCATTTCCAGTCCATCGAGATCACTTCGATCGTCACCGGCTTGATGTCGGAGTCGATAGGGCGGTACGGATCGAGAGCGTGAGTAGACACGTAGGTGATGTAGCCCAGGACGATCAACAGGGCGAGTGGAATGCCCCAGACAGCGATTTCGATCTTCGTGGAGTGCGACCAGTCAGGCGTGTACGTCGCTTTCGTGTTCGATGCGCGATATTTCCAGGCGAAGATAATGGTCATGAAGATGACCGGAATCACGACAATCAACATCAGCAGCGTGGCGGTAATAATCAGGTTTCGCTCGTCAATCCCTACCTGTCCTTTCGGATCGAGCAGAGGCACACCCTCGCAACCACTGAGCAAAAGCATGCTGAAAAGGGCCAAGAAGCCAAAAAACCTGGGGTACCTTTTTTTACTCATCTCACGACCTCTAAAAGCAAAAGCAGCTTACGCAGTGCAATTGGTTTTCGACCGCCAACACTAAAGCCTGCCGGTGCTGGCATATTTTTGGATTGAACAGGGCCCTGTCAGGACGCATGCAAGCGTAACGACAAATCCGACGTTATCTTTAGATTCTTATTTGATTGGTGGCATTGGGCCTGTTTTGCAGGCCAATTCCCTTTGGCGCGGACATTCCGAGAGCTGACAAAGGCCGCAAAAACACCCTACACAATGTGTAAAAAGACGCTTTTGGACCCTGAAAACTGCTTATCACTCGGTGTACCGGAGCGGTAAGTGCGGGGATTGTAGATATGTAAGATTTTTATGACTATGGTTTATTTAGCAACAGTTTGTTTCCGAATACGTAACGATCACGAAACAACGACGGAATTTTCACAAGAAAAACGCTCCGCTTTTACGGAGCGCTTCGCCTTACAGGCCTTGTAAACCGTGACGCTTGCGTCGGTTACGCAGGATTCCGACTGGAACCAGCACGACAGTCAGAACGAAGGCCACCAACGCCCATTGGGCCAGGGAAAGACCGAGGACTGGCGGATAGGGGGTCGTGCAAAAGCCGCCGACCTGAAAACCCAGGGGAAAGATCAATGCCAGGGGCAAACCGTCGACGATCGGTTGCAGCACATCGATCCCGCAGCTCTCGCCGGGGTGGGCAAGGATGTAGACGTGGCGGCCTGCGGCGAAGATTCCACCTATTGCGCTCAAGGTGACCAGCGCCTCGCACACGGTGATACTGCGGCTGCCCGGCATCGCGGCGCCAATGAAGGCGAAGATGGCGATGAACAGCAGCGCATAACGTTGCAGGATGCACAGCGGGCATGGCGCCTCGCCCAGCACCACTTGCATGTACAGCGCGCCGCCGATCAAGCCCAGGCAAATCACGCCCAGCAAGACCAGAAAGCGTTTCTCGCGTTTCAGGTACAACATGTTGTCGCTCATTCACATACCTTTTGTCAGGGTGTCCATATGGATCGTCGATCCATGCCTGGGCCCATTGAAGCCAGCCGTGGGTTCTCAACCACGAGAGTGTAAATGCACAACGGCCCGATCGCTCGGGATAATCACGGGGCGGGCCGGACAACTCAAGACCTGACCCGCTGTACGGATACATTTGGCCACCGGAAGGCACCGCCTCGCCTTGACCTGAGTCATGCACGCGCAAAAATCCGCTATGCACGATCACCGCCAGCATCCGCCACCGGGCACCACCAGAAACGCAAAAAAGCCGAATCCTTCTTATATATAGAAGGATGCGGCTTTTTGTCGCAGTTCGCCCTTCTATATATAGAAGAGTGCGGCGCTTTGTCGCAGCTTACTCAAGAGCAGAAGCCGGCCCGAAGAATTCATAACGGCTCTGCTTTTCCGGAACCCCGGCAACCTTCAGCTGACGCTTGATCGCGGCCATGAAGCCCTTGGGTCCGAGGAAGTAGGCATCCAGGTCGCGGTCCTTCGGCAACCATTGCTCCAGTTGCGTCTGGTTCAGCAAGCCCACGGCATCGGCTGCCGGGCTCACGCCGTCATCTTCGGCGTAGCAGTAGAAACGTTTGAGCTGCGGATGGCGAGCTGCCAGGTCATCGACCCAGTTGCGGAACGCATGCACGCCGCCATTGCGCGCGCAATGGATGAAGTGGATCGGACGCGAAGTGGCCAATGCGGCTTCAAGCATGGCCAGGGTTGGGGTGATCCCTACCCCGCCACTGATCAGCACCAGCGGTTTATCACTCTTCGCCAGGGTGAATTCCCCGGACGGGGTGAAGACCTGAAGACTGTCGCCGACCTGCACCTGATCGTGCAGATAGTTCGACACCTTGCCGTGCGGCTCACGCTTGACGCTGATCCGGTACTGGCCGCCGCCAGGAACCGCCGACAGCGAGTAGTTGCGACGCATCTCGATGCCATTGATGTGCAGTTGCAAACCCAGGTATTGACCGGCCGAAAACTCCAGCACCGGACCTGCATCCGCAGGCTTGAAGTAGAACGAGGTGATTTCGTTACTCTCGACGACCTTGGCCGCCAGCTTGAATTCACGCGTCCCGCGCCAGCCGCCAACGGCCGCGGCTTTTTCGTCGTAAATCTCGGCTTCGGCACCGATCAGGATATCCGCCAGTTGCTGATAGGCATTACCCCAGGCGTTAATGACCTCCGGCGTAGCGATTTCCTCGCCCAGCACTTCGGTAATGGCGGCCAACAGGCAGCTGCCGACAATCGGGTAGTGCTCGGGGAGAATTTGCAGGGCAATGTGTTTGTTGATGATTTTGGAGAGCAGGTCACCCAGTTGCTCCAACTCGTCGATGTGGCGGGCGTACATCAGCAGACCATTGGCCAGCGCCTTTGGCTGAGCACCGCTTGCCTGGTGCGCCGGATTGAACAACGGCTGCACTTGCGGGTATTCCGAAAGCATTTTTTTATAGAAATGAGTGGTCAGTGCTTCGCCACCACTTTCGAGCAGTGGCACAGTGGATTTGACGATGGCACGATCTGAGGCATTCAACATAAGGTACTCCTGGCACGCGGGGCTTTATAAAATCTACCTTGTTGTATCAGTAATCGTGCCAGTAATTTTATTCAATAAAATCAATCGCCTAACAAACAAAGGTCAAAATGACCACATGCGCTAACAAGTCACTTTGACAGCGCGGGGTCTTTTTGACTCGACATCGTTCGGCATCATGAGAAAGCAGAAATACGCCTTCCGATGGCAGAATTTTCCACACCGGTTACAGAAAAAACCTCAAGCGCGCGTCTCGCAGGTCGATAACCCTCCAGAGAAAGCTGTCTGCTGCTCGTTGCAGCGAGACACCTAAGGCCAGAAGGTTTATATGTCCTCCAAGAACGTCCGCGCAGATTCCCTCTCGCTGCTGCTGTTCACATTGCGCAGCGGCAAGCTGATGGCGATCAATCTACTCAAGGTCAGCGAAATCATTCCCTGCCCTGCCCTGACCCGGCTGCCCGAATCCCATCCCCACGTCAAAGGCGTCGCCACCTTGCGCGGAGCTGCGTTGTCGGTGATCGACCTCAGCCGCGCCATTGGCGAGCGACCGCTGGTGGACCCGGATGGCGGTTGCCTGATCGTCACTGACGTCAGCCGCTCCAAGCAGGGTCTGCACGTCCAGGCCGTGAGCAAGATCGTCCATTGCCTGACCACCGACATTCGTCCGCCGCCATACGGTGCGGGCAGCAAGTCGTTCATCACCGGAGTCACCCAGGTCGATGGCGTGCTGGTGCAGGTGCTGGATATCGAGAAGGTCATTCATGCCATTGCGCCTGCGCAAATTGTCGTCGAGCCTAACGCCCTGACGGCGGAAGAAGCCGAACTGTTGGCCGCCGCACGAATTCTGGTCGTCGATGACAGTCAGGTCGCCTTGCAGCAATCACTGATTACCCTGCGCAACCTCGGACTCGATTGCCACACGGCCCGCAGCGCCAAGGAAGCCATCGACGTGCTGCTGGAGCTGCAAGGCTCGCCGGCACAGATCAACGTGGTGGTTTCGGATATCGAAATGTCCGAGATGGATGGTTACGCCTTCACGCGGACCTTGCGCGAGACCCCGGACTTCAACGATCTTTACGTCCTGCTGCACACGTCGCTGGACAGCGCGATGAACAGCGAAAAAGCCCAGGCGGCAGGTGCCAATGCCGTGCTGACCAAGTTCTCGTCCCCCGAGTTGACCAAATGTTTGATCACGGCGGCACGTGCGGTACAAGCCAGCCATCACTGATCTGGCAAAGCCGGCAAACCCGACTGGCTGCCGATCCCCTCGGCAGCTCGGACCGGCATTGCTGGCTGATGCGTCGGGATTTGCCGGGATTCCAGTCAATCGAGGGCTCTGCCAGTCAACAGGTTCGGCAGGGCTTTGCGCTCGAAGACGCGATGCAGATTCATCAGCTGCTGATCCTGGGCTATCAAAACGGCGGCGGCAGCGTGATGGATTATTCAACCTGGCTGCGCGCCCTGCACACCGATCCTGAGTTCGATCCAACCCTGTGTTTTACCGTTTGGGACGAATCAGGTCCGGTGGGCGTCATGCACTGCTGGACCAGCGCATTCATCAAGGATCTGGTCGTTCATCCCCGCGCCCGGCGTCAGGGCACCGCACTGGCATTGCTCAATCATTGCTTTCACACATTCGAGCTGCGCGGCGAAGGCTGGGTGGACCTGAAAGTCATGGAGAACAACTTCGATGCCCGACGGCTTTATGAAAAAGCCGGGATGCGCTACGTGCAGCGTTCGGCAATGACCGAGTCCGATCTGGCCTGATCTGGCATAATCCCCGCCCCGACAAGCCCAATGGAAATGGACATGAAATCAGCCACCGCGTTACTGCTCGCCCTGATCGCCATCGCCGGCCAGGCCCACGCTTCAAGCACCGATGCCTGGAAAGCGCTGGACAAAGCAGTGGTCGACAGCTGCATCAAGGCCAGCCAGCTCAAGAGTGTCAAACCTTCCGGCAAAGCCGGTTTTGACGACAGTGTCGGCTACGAAGCGCTGATGCTCGAAGGCCGCTATCCGCAGCCGCACATGAAAAATCAGCCCGGCGCCGAGCTGTGCCTGTACAACCGCCATAGCAAGAAGGCGATGGTGACCGAGTGGAACACCCTCAAGCCGACGCCGAAGCAGTAACGTCCCGAAATCATCTGCCGGCGATGATACCGACACCCGTTGGAGCGAGGCTGCCCGCGAAGGCTTCGATTCAGCGTTGAAATATTCGGTGAATGCACCGGCCTATTCGGGGACAAGTCCCCTCCTACCGGGTTTGCGCTGATCCTGTGGGACCGGATTTATCCGGGAAGGCGGCATTTCTCACGACAAAATGCAGTGAATGCACCGGCCTCTTCCCGGCTAAAGCCGGTCCCACGGGTCATCGTCTGTCAGAGAGGACTAGTCCTCTCCCACCAAAGCAACGCTCGCTGGCGCATAACTTGCTTCGATTTGTGTCTTTGCCGTGTGAGCAGCGGGTTCTTGCCGCACTGTTCCGCGCCTGTCATGACGGATCGTTTGCCCATGAACACCCGGTTTTCCTGCGTCGGTTGTGGCAGCTGCTGCACCGATCACCACGTCCCCCTGACACTCACCGAAGCCATGTACTGGGCGGCCGATGGCGGAACAGTGATCGTTCTGACCGAGGCGTTTCTGGCTGATGGTTACGGTGTTGACCCCGCCCAGCTGAATCATGCGCTGCGCCGCTCAACGGTGGTTGCCAGCGGCGCGGCCCAGGTCCATGTGGCCATCACCTTCGCCGCCTACAATGTCGGTCCCTGTCGGAATCTTGACGCGGAAAATCTCTGCCGCATCTATGAGCGTCGGCCGCTGGTGTGCCGTATCTATCCGATGGAGATCAATCCGCATATCCCCCTTCGACCCGAATCAAAGGGCTGTCCGCCGCAATCGTGGGAGCAAGGCCCGGACCTGATCGTCGGCGGCCAACTGGTCGATATGCAACTGATGGGGCTGATCGAACAATCGCGCCAGGCCGACCGCGATGACATCGCTGCCAAGCAAGCCATTTGCCAGCAACTGGGGATCCGCACCACGGCGCTCAAAGGCAACGGCTTCGTCGCGTACCTGCCCGACATGAGCGCCTTTGCCGGCGCCGTGGTGCAAGTGCTTGAAGGTGCCGATTCTGCGTCCGGCCACGAGGGCTGGACCTTTCACGCGGCGGGGGAAGCGGTCATCGACACGCTAAAAATGGCGGGCGCCAATGTGCTGTCCAGCGCACCGCAGGGATATATATTCATTCCGCTGCAGGCCTGACACAGAAGATAGATGGCAGCAATTGGATCAGCGCTTACCCATCGTCTTGCGCGTGCCGTGTGGCGCGACGCCCGGGGTTTTGTGGTGACCGGATTTGTTCGATTGCTGATACCAGGGCTGATCGTTCTTGTTCTGCGCGAAATCGGCAGGCTTGAACGGGAAGCTGAACGCTGGAATTGCCGCTTTTTTGTCTGTGGCCGCATCATCGACGACGGTTTCAGGAGCAGGTGTTTGGTCAGCAGAAGTCATGGAAGGCTCCAGAAAATGGAATTGGGTCGTCGAACGGCCGCGCAGCATACCTGAATCCCTCGCGAGCCGCCTGCACCGCCCCTCACCTCCCATCGGCTAACGCTATTTGTAGAACAGATCCACCATCACCTCGGCCTCGAATGGCCCGGCTTTGGGCCGCGACGTCTGCCAGACCAACTCTGCATTGAAGTCCGCGCTCGCGGACTGCACATCGTCGAGCATATCGGCCAGATGGAAGGGTTCGTTGTAACGCAGGATTGCGTTGTCCCGGCCATTGACGATGCGAATGCCCACCGCGTTATTGGCCGCGGGAATCAGGAAATCCCCCGCCAAGGTGCCCGTGACCGGCTTGAAGCGCGCGCCGAGGCTGAACGGTGAGTCGCAGGATCGTCGCGTCGTCAGGGAAAACGGTCTGCGGTCGATGACTTTCCCCACCGCCACCTGCTGAATGCCGATGGCGCCAAACTCGACAGTCTCGGGCACGATCTCCAGCTCGGCATCGC
This sequence comes from Pseudomonas sp. DSP3-2-3, assembly GCF_049898225.1. Taxonomy (NCBI): domain Bacteria; kingdom Pseudomonadati; phylum Pseudomonadota; class Gammaproteobacteria; order Pseudomonadales; family Pseudomonadaceae; genus Pseudomonas; species Pseudomonas sp. DSP3-2-3. The sequence goes on from NZ_JAFCXH010000003.1 coordinate 146,491, forward strand.
AGGCCACAAAACGTAACCCGCTCAGGTTATTGATCATATAGCTGAGGTTCTGACCAGGCAGCGGGTTGGGGCCGCTGACACCGTCGAGCTGGAACAGTCGATAATCGAGCAGGTCGCTGGCGACGCCGGACGGCGGGGTTGGCCCGAATTTCTGGATGAACATCGAGAACCCGAGATTGAACGTCACTTTGGGGCAGGCCGCGATATTGGACGGGCTCTCGTGACACACCGGCAGGAACTGACCGGTAGCGATCCGCCCGCCGTTTTGCAGGTGATCGATGCCCGCCAACGCCAGGCCAGAACGAATGCCCTGGCCGATTTGCAGGTTATCCGGATTCAGGTAAACGAAAATTTCTTCCCGAATTTCCGGCCTGGCGTCCTTGGCGCATTCGACCTGAATGTCGTGTCGCGGCGAACGCCAGACAATGTCGCCATCGGGCAGCGTGGCCGGGATTGCGACGCTGCTGTCCAGATCATCGCGAATCAGCGTCTGACCCGAGTCCTGGGTTTTGCAGATCAGGGCGAAACAGCTGGCCGGGCTCAGCAGCAGCGCCACGAACAGCAGCTGACACCAGCGCGGGTGATGGGGACGATTCATGATCAGCATTCCTTTTGCTGTTGAAAAACAGGGTCAAGCAAGCGAGCGCTGAAAGGCTCGCGCTCGTTGATTTGCGCGCACCAGGCCCGAGCAGCGCCGTAATCGGTGAGGGCGCTGAACGCCAGGCGCAGCGGACGCGGATTTGACGCTGGGCGGGCAAACTCATGGTTCGCGCCCGGTGCCAGCAACAGGTATTCACTGAGTTCGACGCCGTCCACCGTCACGTTTTGCAGCGCGGCATGAAACGCCGTGGGGTTGCTGACGCGCAGCGGGCCGTTTGCAGGCCAGGTCCAGCGCAACAGGCTGGCGGTTTCAGCGGGATCGCCGGGCAATCCCGGAGGTCGATAAAACACATTGATGCGTTGGCGGATGGCGATGCTCAGCTGATTTTTCCCCTCCGCGCGCCGGGGAATTTCCAGCACATACAGGTGCAGCAGCGATTCCCTGTCCTGAGCAATGCCGCTGCCTTGATACAACAGGCGCAACAGCTGTTTGCCCTGCCCGTCCAGTTGCGCCAGATGCGGCGTCAGCACAAAAGGCAACTCGCTGCCGGCCTTGCCAGGATCACCCTCGTCGTCGCGGGTGTCGCTCAACCAGGCTTGAATCAACACCTGATGGTCGCTGCGGTTGGTCACCGCGATGCTGGCTTCAGGAAAGCGCCCATCGAAAATCAGCCGCGTGCCAGTCAGGGAAACCGCGCCAAAGGCTTTCAGGCCCGGCACCGAGATCAGCAGCGTCAACAGCAGATAGACCACGACGATCCACAACACCGGGCGCTTCATTGGCACGTCACCTTGATGCGTTCATAGGCGCGTTGCGGGTCTTTTTCGGGCAAGGTGAATGGCGCCCGACACTGGTTTCCGGCCCATTTGACCTGCAATTCGCCACGGGCCTGATCGCTGAGCACCAAGGCGCGTCCGGTCGGATCGACTATGGCCAACGACTTGCCCTCAGCGTTTTCGACACTGGCGCCCAGCGGCACTTTGCTGCCATCGGCGCGGACCAGCTCGAATTGCACCCGGCGTCCCACCGACGCCTGGAACCGCACCACCGGCATTGCGCCACGACGCGGCACGATCTGAGTGATGGCGTTACCCAGATCGACATCCGCGCCCAACTGCCGGGTATCGAGGCTGACCCAGTTGCTGCGATACGGCTGCGCGTAGGGCAGCACCGCGTAACCGTTGGCGGCGGTCTCGACGTTGGTGAAGCTGGTGAGTCGCGCGCCACTGACGTCGGGGACTTCGATGAGGGCAAATGTCTCGCCCAGGGACTGGCCAAAGTTCACGCCGCCCGCATGGGCGACCAGAGATCCGGCCGCGCTCAGGCTCAACGCGTCGTAATCCCGGCCTTGGCTGTAACCGGCTTCGAACCGACCAAACGGTGCGGTGGTGCTGACTTTGCCGGAGCCGAAGCTGCCGGAGCGGTTGTCCTGACCGGCCTGCACCGAATAGAACGTATTGCGTTGATCCAGCACCTGGCCGTTGAGCCCGGCTTGCGCGTTGTAATCCCCTGAACTGTCACGCACGCCATTGAACGACAGCCGCGACGAGCCGGGACTGGAGCCCAGTGGCAGGGTCACGCTCAGGGCTATCCGCTGATCGCTGTCGCCCGCCTGCTCGCCGCCCTCCTCGCGGTTGCTTTCCAGCGACAAGTTGTAGCTGAGACTGCGCCACGTGGCGTTCCACGCCAGATAAAACTGCCGGGTCTTGCCGGGCAGATTCCAGTAACGCTGTTCCGAAGCGCTCAGGCTCAGGCTGCCGGACGGATCGGCGAACGCCTGGGTGACCGTCAGCTCGACACGGTCTTTGGCGCGACCTGCCGAAAGCCGACGGGCAATGTTGCCCAGCTCGTCGACATGCTCGTTCAGCGTCCGGTATTTTTCGGTTGAATAGCGATAACCGGCTATCGCCAGCGTGGTGTTGGTGACGTCCAGGGTATTGGCGTAACGCAGGCGCAGGCTCTGCCCGACCCGACTGTCATTGCGCATCTCACTGATCGATTGCGTGACATCGGCAGACAGCGCGCCAAGCCCGGTATTGACCCCCGCGCCGAGATTACTGGCCTGATAATCCTCGGCCAGTTGCAAGCCACCAAAGCTGGTGATCCGCTCCGACAATCCGTAGATCAGGGCTGCGCTGGCGAACGTCGGCGACTCGGGATTATTCGCGTTGTCGTCCAGTTGGCCCGCCGCCAGGCTGAAGCGCAACGCCCCTTGCGGCACCATGATTGGCAGCGACGCGTAGGCCTGGGTGAAAGAGCGCCGACGCCCATCGGCTTCGATAATCGTGACTTGCAGATCGCCATTGGAGCCGCTGGGATAGATGTCGGTGATTTCAAATGGCCCCGGTGAAACATTGCCGCTGTACAGCAGGAAGTCGTTCTGCCGGACCTCTACTGCGGCATTGGTTTCGGCGACGCCGCGAATCACCGGGGCGAAGATGCGCTCGCTGTCGGGCAGCATGCCGTCGTCGGAACTGAGCGCGGCACCCTTGAAGCGCACGCTGTCGAAGACCTGGGAATCGGTGAACGTCTCGCCCAGGGTCAACTGGCTCTTGAGCGCGCTGATATCGCGCTGCACAAAGGTGCGATTGCTGCGAAAGCGATAGGGCTGGCCGCTGCCGTAGGCCAGGGAAGATTCGTTGCGCAGACGCCATGCGCCGAGATTCACACCGTTGCGCAGGCCCAGATAATAACTGTCGGCATCGCGCTGACGATTGCGGCGCCGGCTGGTACTGAAGCTGTAGTTGACGAAGCCCACGGACTCGCCCGCGTCCCACAGATCAGGCGACACGAAACCTCTGGAGCTGCGCGTCATCAAGGCTTGCGGCACGCTGATATTGAGTCGCAGTGCATTGGGCTGGTAATTGACTCGGGCGAACTCGACCTGCCCCAGATCGAAGCAGCTTTGCCGCGATGCTGGCAGTCTCTCCACGTCCAGCCCGAACGCCTGCAACATCGGCAGCGTCAGGCAAGGTTCGACACGACCGGAAACCGTGTTCTTGCTGAAGCTGATATCACGACGCCCGCTCAAGGCCCGATTGACGTAGATGTCCACCCGATAGGTTCCGGGCAGCACGCTGTTGGCGCGCAGAAACTCGGTGAGCTCCGGCGGCTGATCGCTGCCCTGGATGAACGCGGTATTGAACTTCACGGTCGGCACATCGCCGCTGTCAGCCGCCGAGGACAGTGGTGCAAACAACATCAAGCCCGCCAACCCGCCAGCCATCAAGGGTCGCGGGGTGAACTCCCTGGTATTCAGATAAAGCCATTCCATTAGCAGTTTTCACTCGATTCAGGCATTCAGCGCGCAGCGCAATCCCTTCACGCAGACGCATGACGACAGAGCCGCCGCACGGCGAGGCTCCTAAACGGATAGATCGGTTTTTTCTACGGCTAGCGCGGCTCAGCCTTTTCAGCCTGAACGATTTGCCCGGTTTTCAGGCTGGCGCGATAGCGTTCCTGGCCGCCGAAGTCATTGATGCTGATGAAACCGAGGTCGATGGCCACGGGGCTTGGCGGTTTTTCATAAGGAATCTGCACGCTCTGGCCTGGCGCAATCATCTGGCTGTCCTTGCTCAGCACCGCGCTCGCACCCTGGCGCAGTTCGAGCTTCACCATGGAGACGTGATAGGCCCCAGGATTTTCCACCTGCAAGCCGCCCTGTCCGAGTCGCCATCGCAGCGCTTGCGGCGCTTTAGCTGGATCGCCCGGCAAGCCTTGCGGACGGAAAAACACCTTTATTCGCTGACGTATTGCCACCTGCAAAGAGTTTTCGGCCACCGCCTGGGGAATTTCCTGCACGTTGAGCCACAGCACTGACTCGCGGTCCCGAGGCATATCCGTGCCAGCGTAAATAATCCTCAACAGCTGTTTGCCATCACCCTGCAAGCGCGCCAGCGCCGGGGTCACGACAAAAGGAAGACTGCCCGGATCGGGGTTTTCCGCGTTGGGTTCAAGCCAGCTCTGCAACAGGATTTCCGCGCTGCCGGTGTTATGCACACCGAAACTGACTTCCTTGTCGTTGGCCGGGTAAATCACGCGCGTGGTATTGAGCACAATGCCCGCCTGGCCGTCGATGGCCAGCAAGGCGGCGGCGAACAATGCGACGCAACGATAAAGGGGAAAGATCATGAAGGTGTCGCCTTGAGTTCGGATTGAGGCGGAACGAGTCAGACTCGCCCCGCCTGTTGGATTACTCGTAATCCAGAACGAAAGGCATGAAGCCGTCGGCATTACCGGGGTTGGTGGCCGTGCCATTGAGCACATAGACCGCGCCAAAATTGAGCTCGGCGGTTGCGCCGCCCGCGCCATCCTTGATCAAGGGTTTGTCGATGGTTTCAGTACCGCCAAGGTCCATGATCTCGTTCGCCGCATTGAGCAGACCGATACCGACACCGTCCGCAGCACCGGTGGTACGCAGCAGCTTGGCGTCGTTGTTATCCAGGCCACTGCCGGAACGGGCAGAGAAGCGCATTTTCACCAGGTTGTATTGGTCAACCCCGGCCGTGCAGTTGACCAGCAACTGAATGGGCGTCGCCGTGGCCAGTTCGCTTTGCGATGAAGTGCCGATGTCCGAGAACGATACGTTACCCAGATCGACCGCGATTTCACCCGGGTTGACACCCGGCGCAGTGCCCGTACCTGGAGAGACGTCACAGGAAATATTGGTCAGCGTTCCATTGAAGATCAATTTTCCGTTGTTTGCCGCATTCGCCGTTCCCGCCAAACCCAGCGTCAATGCGCCTGCTGCCATAAAACCAAAAGTAAGTTTTTTCATGCTAACAACGTTCCTTGTGTTATTCCGTGTATGCCCTGAATCGGACGCCACGCACTATAGGGTTGGATCTTTTGGATCGCTGTCAGCATCGTTACTTTAACAGGAGGGATTTTCCAACAAGACTCGCAAGAACTTTCCGTAGGAGAAAGCTGTTTCCGCGGACAGCCCAGCAAATGCAAGGTTTCGAGCCAATACTTTATCAAAAAGGTCAGACAAAACTTCGCACACCTCGTCCGAATATTGGCCGCGCCGCACTATTTTCAACCCGCGCGATGAATCACTCTATATATCGAGCGACACCGTCTCGCAAAACCAAAATCTCGTGTCGTAATTATTGATAGGTCAGCGTAATAATTCCCACGCGACCATCTACACTGGGGCTTTCAGCGCCTGGCGCCTGTTCATGAGTCACCGACAGCGTCTCATATCGAGCAGAAAACGGCATGACCTCCCCATCGCACACATTGCGCAGTTTATTGACTTTCAAGGTGAGCTGATCCGAAACTTTCAGATAGTGCACATTTTGCGTGTCTGTAGAACCCGCCGAAAACTGTACCGCACAGCTGGAATGGGTCACCTGCCCACGAAACGCAATCCCCCCGTTACTGGAAAATGCTCCGAACGGGAAGAATAACAGCGGAGCCGCAATAAGCAGCACAGATATCTTTCGCGCACACGAAGCAACTTTAAAAAAGCGTTTCACGTGAGGTACTTCATTTTTCATTGCAATGACTCCGCTATTCCATCAGCAAAAAAAACAAATGATATCGGTGCAGGATAGGTCCGTAAGAAATTCCTACGGAAAGATGTAGGATAGTTCCGAAAGACAAGTTGCGCTTTCATGAATCACGCACCGCTCATTCCGGGATATCGTCCATGCGAATGATTTCTTGATGCTGGCCCAGTGGCTTTTTGCCGCATTTCTGACAATTCTGACAGGTTGCAGTCATTCTCATGACCGGATTGGCAGGCTATAAAGGAGGCGCTGTTTCCGACTTCCTTATTTCCCCCACCCTTCCGGCGCCATTCGCATGCGTAGACAGACCAAAACCGTCATTGCCGTTATCGTCATCGCAGGCTTGATCGGGGTCGCCAGCTGGACTCTGACGCGCCCTGCTACGGCCAAAATCAGCGCCCCCGCTGCGGTTCCGGTCAAAGTGGTGAATGTGGTCAAGGAGGATGTGCCGCGTTACGTGACCGGTATCGGTTCCGTTCTTTCGCTGCACAGTGTGATTATTCGGCCGCAGGTGGACGGCATCCTCACCAAGGTGCTGGTCAAGGAAGGCCAGGCGGTCAAGGCCGGTGATCTTCTGGCGACCATTGATGACCGAGCGATCCGCGCCACGCTGGACCAGGCCAGGGCCCAACTGGCGCAAAGCCAGGCGCAGCTGGACGTGGCGCAACTGGATCTCAAACGCTACAAGCTGCTCAGCGATGACAACGGTATTTCCAAACAGACTTTCGATCAGCAGCAGGCGCTGGTCCAGCAGCTCAAGGCCACGGCATTGGGCAATCAAGCCGCCATCAGCGCATCACAGGTGCAGCTTTCCTACACGCAGATTCGCTCGCCGGTGACTGGCCGGGTCGGCATTCGCAATGTCGATGAAGGTAATTTCCTGCGGGTCAGCGATGCCCAGGGACTGTTCTCGGTTACGCAGATTGACCCGGTTTCCGTCGAATTTTCCCTGCCCCAGCAAATGCTGCCGACCTTGCACAGCCTGATCGTTTCCAGCACCCCTGCTGCGGTAAAGGCGTTTCTGGGCGACGGCGACAACGGCAGCTTGCTGGGCGAAGGCAAACTGACCCTGATCGACAACCAGGTCTCGGCCACTACCGGCACCATTCGCGCCAAGGCCGAGTTCAGCAATCCGAAACAACTGCTCTGGCCGGGTCAATTGGTCACGGTGAAGATCCAGACCGGTATCGAACGCGACGCGTTGAAAGTCCCACCGCAGGTGGTTCAGCGCGGCATGGAGCAGCACTTCGCTTATCGGGTCAATGGCGACAAAGTCGAAGTGGTGCCGGTGCAAGTGTTGTATCAGGACAGCGATCTGACCTTGATCACCGGCCCGCGTGCCGGGGATGTGCTGGTCAGTGATGGCCAGTCCCGGCTCAAGGCCGGTTCGCGCATTGAAGTGATGAGTGACGCTGCGCCGCAAAACACCGTGGGCAATCTGGAGACCGCACGATGAAAGGCCGCGGATCCATTTCCGCGTGGTGCGTGGACCATCCGGTCGCCACCCTGCTGTTGACCTTCGCCCTGGTGCTGCTCGGTGCCATCGCCTTCCCGCGCCTGCCTATCGCGCCGCTGCCGGAAGCAGAATTCCCGACCATTCAGGTCTCGGCGCAATTGCCCGGCGCCAGCCCTGAAACCATGGCGTCTTCGGTGGCGACGCCACTGGAAGTGCAATTCAGCGCGATTCCCGGCATGACGCAGATGACGTCGAGCAGCGCCTTGGGCTCGACCAACCTGACTCTGCAATTCACCCTCAATAAAAGCATCGACACCGCCGCCCAGGAAGTTCAGGCCGCGATCAACACCGCCGCCGGGCGCCTACCCGCCGACATGCCGAACCTGCCCACCTGGCGCAAGGTCAACCCGGCCGACAGCCCGGTGTTGATCCTCAGCGTCAGCTCCACGCTGATGCCTGGCACTGAACTGAGTGACGTCACCGAGTCCCTGCTCTCGCGTCAGCTGAGTCAGATCGATGGCGTCGGTCAGGTGTACATCACCGGTCAGCAGCGACCAGCGATTCGTGTGCAGGCTGCTCCAGAAAAACTCGCGGCATTGGGCCTGACCCTTGCCGACATTCGCCAGGCCGTGCAGCAGACCAGCCTGAACCTGGCCAAAGGCGCGTTGTACGGCAAAGACAGCGTGTCGACGATTGCCTCCAACGACCAACTGTTTCGACCGCAGGATTACGCGCAGCTGATCGTTTCCTACAAAGACGGCGCGCCGGTGCATCTGCGTGATGTGGCCCGAGTAGTGAACGGTTCGGAAAACGCCTACGTTCGAGCTTGGTCCGGTGAGCAGCAAGGCGTCAACGTGGCGATTTTCCGTCAGCCCGGCGCCAACATCGTCGACACGGTGGATCGCATTCAGCGCGAATTGCCACGCTTGCAGGAAATGCTCCCGGCGTCGGTGGAAGTCTCCGTGCTCAATGACCGGACCCGGACCATTCGGGCCTCGTTGCATGAAGTGGAAATCACCCTGCTGATTGCGGTCTTGCTGGTCGTCGCGGTCATGGCGCTGTTCCTGCGCCAGCTGTCGGCCACGTTGATTGTCAGCGCCGTGCTGGGCGTCTCGCTGATTGCCAGTTTCGCCATGATGTATCTGTTCGGATTCAGCCTGAACAACCTGACGCTGGTGGCCATCGTGGTGGCGGTCGGCTTCGTGGTGGACGACGCCATCGTCGTGGTGGAAAACATCCACCGCCACCTGGAAGCCGGCGACGGCATGCGCGAGGCCGCGATCAAAGGCGCCGGGGAAATCGGCTTCACCGTGGTGTCCATCAGCTTCTCGCTGGTGGCCGCGTTCATCCCGTTGCTGTTCATGGGTGGCGTGGTCGGAAGGCTGTTCAAGGAGTTCGCCCTGACCGCCACCGCGACCATTCTGATTTCCGTGGTGGTTTCCCTGACTCTGGCGCCGACGCTCGCAGCGTTATTCATGCGCGCGCCCAAACACGATCCTCACGCCAAACCCGGCTTCGGCGAGCGCCTGTTGGATCTCTACGAGCGCGGACTGCGCAAGGCGCTGGCCCATCAACGGGTGATGCTGGGGATTTTCGGCCTGACGCTGGTTCTGGCGGTAGTCGGCTACGTGATCATTCCCAAGGGCTTCTTTCCGGTGCAGGACACCGCATTCGTCCTCGGCACCACCGAGGCCGCCGCCGATATTTCTTACCCGGACATGGTTGAAAAACATAAGGCGCTGGCGAAAATCGTTGGCGAAGACCCCGCCGTATTGGCCTTTTCCCATTCCGTCGGCGTGACCGGCAGCAACCAGACCATCGCCAACGGGCGCTTCTGGATTTCCTTGAAGCCACGCAGCGATCGGGATGTGTCGGTCAGCGATTTCATCGACCGGCTGCGGCCGAAACTGGCAAAAATTCCCGGTATCGTTCTGTACCTGCGTGCCGGTCAGGACATCAACCTCAGTTCAGGCCCCAGCCGCAGTCAGTATCAATATGTGCTGAAGAGCAACGACGGGCCGCTGCTCAATACCTGGACCCAACGCCTCACCGAAAAACTGCGTGCCAACCCGGCATTCCGCGACCTGTCCAACGACCTGCAACTGGGCGGCAGCATCACCCATATCGACATTGACCGCAGCGCCGCCGCGCGTTTCGGCCTGACCACCGCCGATGTGGATCAGGCCCTGTACGATGCGTTCGGACAACGACAGATCAGTGAATTCCAGACCGAGATCAACCAGTACAAGGTGATTCTCGAACTGGACGCCAAGCAGCGCGGCAAGGCCGAAAGTCTGGCGTACTTCTATCTGCGCTCGCCGCTGACGGGCGAAATGGTACCGCTCTCGGCCCTGGCGAAAGTCGCGGCGCCGACCATGGGCCCGCTGTCGATCAGCCACGACGGAATGTTCCCGGCGGCCAACCTGTCTTTCAACCTGTCCAAAGGGGTCGCGCTGGGTGATGCGGTGCGCATGCTGGATCAGGCCAAGACCGAAATCGGCATGCCGGCGTCGATCATCGGCAACTTCCAGGGCGCGGCGCAGGCGTTCCAGAGTTCGCTGGCCAACCAACCCTGGTTGATCCTCGCGGCGCTGGTCGCGGTGTACATCATTCTCGGCGTGCTGTACGAAAGCTTCGTGCATCCGCTGACGATCATTTCCACCTTGCCTTCGGCGGGGATCGGCGCGCTGTTGATGCTGTGGCTGATGGGCCAGGACTTTTCGATCATGGCCTTGATTGGCGTGGTACTGCTGATCGGCATCGTCAAGAAGAACGGCATCTTGCTGGTGGACTTCGCCCTGGAGGCGCAACGCGAACGCGGACTCACCCCGGAGGCGGCGATCTACGAAGCCTGCCTGACGCGTTTCCGCCCGATCATCATGACCACCCTCGCCGCCTTGCTCGGCGCGTTGCCGCTGATGCTCGGCTACGGCGTCGGTGCCGAACTGCGCCAGCCGCTGGGGATCGCGGTGGTCGGCGGCTTGCTGGTCAGCCAGGCGCTGACGCTGTTCACCACCCCGGTGATCTACTTGCAACTTGAACGTGTGTTCCATCGCCGCAAGCCGGAACCGGTCACACAACCCAAGCGTTCGCTGGCGATGTCGGAATGAACACTTTTCAGGGCGTCTGGATGCTGGAACCTGTGGGAGCCGAGCTTGCTCGCGAATACGGTATATCTGACGCAACAGATCCGTGGGATGTCCCGACCCCTTCGCGGGCAAGCCTCGCTCCTGCAGTTGCGCGGAGAGTTGCCCCATGCGCGTCCTGATTATCGAAGACGAAGAAAAAACCGCGGACTACCTGCATCGCGGCCTGACCGAACAGGGTTACACCGTCGATCTGGCCCGTGAAGGCATCGAAGGTTTGCACATGAGCCTGGAGAGCGATTACGACGTGATCATTCTTGACGTCATGCTGCCCGGCCTGGACGGCTTCGGTGTGCTGCGGGCACTGCGCGCGCGCAAGCAAACCCCGGTGATCATGCTCACGGCGCGCGAACAGGTGGACGACCGGATTCGCGGCCTGCGCGAAGGCGCCGATGATTACCTGGGCAAGCCGTTTTCCTTTCTCGAACTGGTCGCCCGGCTGCAAGCCCTGACCCGGCGCACCAGTGCCCACGAGCCCGTGCAAATCAGCATCGCCGACCTGTGGATCGACCTGATCAGCCGCAAGGCCACCCGCGCCGGCGCCCGTCTGGACCTGACCGCCAAGGAGTTTTCGCTGCTCAGCGTACTGGCGCGGCGGCATGGGGAAATCCTCTCCAAGACGTCGATTGCCGAGATGGTCTGGGACATCAATTTCGACAGTGACGCCAATGTCGTCGAAGTCGCGATCAAGCGTCTGCGGGCGAAGCTGGACGGGCCGTTCGAACAAAAACTGCTGCACACCATTCGCGGCATGGGTTACGTACTGGAGAACCGCAGTGAAAGCTGACTCCATCGCGCTGCGTTTGAGCGCCATGTTTGCGGTGGTCGCCTTACTGGTCTTCACCCTGATCGGCTGGGCGTTGTATTTACAGGTCGACAAAGGCCTGGGCCTGCTGCCCGAGGCGGAAGTCGATGCGCGTTACAGCGTGCTGGAATCAGCGGTCAATCGCTTCGGCACGCCGGAGCATTGGGTCAAGATCAACGCCAAGCTCAAATTGCTCAGCGAAGAAGACAAGCGCCTGCACTTCTGGGTCGTCAGCGACAACCCGAGTTATGAGTTCGGCAATCCTGACGCCGAGATTCGCGCGTTCGCCAGTGGTCCGCTGGGCATGCGTGACTTGCGGCTCAGCGGCCATGAGTTTCCGTTCAAGGTGCTGGTCAGCCAGTTCGCCGCCAAGGATCAACGGCCGCCGTTGCGTTTTCTGATCGCCATCGACACCGAAACCTTCTGGCAAACCCAGCACTCGCTGCTGATCGCCCTGATCAGCCTCGCAGCGGTCGGCATCGCCCTGGCGTCGCTGTTGGGTTATTGGGTGGCGCGCATTGGCCTGCGGCCCTTGACCAGTCTGTCGCTGGAGGCGCAGAAACTCGCCCCGCCGCGTCTGTCCGGCCGCCTGCAACTGTCACCGCTGCCACCGGAACTGAACCAGTTCGTGACCTCGTTCAATTCGACGCTGGAGCGCGTCGAGCAGGCCTATTCGCGCCTGGAGTCGTTCAATGCGGACGTCGCCCATGAGCTGCGCTCGCCGCTGACCAACCTGATCGGCCAGACCCAGGTCGCCCTGACACGCGGGCGCTCGGCCGAACATTATTTTGAAGTGCTGCAATCCAATCTCGAAGAACTGGAACGGTTGCGCTCGATCATCAATGACATGCTGTTTCTGGCCAGCGCTGACCAAGGCAGCAAGGTCACCGAACTCACGTGCGCGTCCCTGGCGCAGGAAGTTGCGACCACCCTGGATTATCTGGACTTCATCCTCGAAGACGCTCAGGTGCAGGTCCAGGTCAATGGCGATGCCAGCGTGCCCATCGAAAAAGCCCATCTGCGCCGGGCCTTGATCAACCTGCTGCACAACGCCGTGCAGCACACCGAGCCGGGTCAGGTTATCCAGGTCGATATCGTCGAACACCTGGATCACGTGAGCATCGAAGTCGCCAACCCCGGCAGCGAGATTTCTCAGGAACACCTCCCCAAACTGTTCGAACGCTTCTATCGCGTCGACGCCTCACGCAGTAACAGCGGCGCCAATCACGGCCTCGGATTGGCCATCGTCAAGGCGATTGCCCTGATGCATGGCGGCACCGTGTTCGTGCGCAGTCAGGCCGGACTGAATACCTTCGGGATCAATTTGCCACTGAGTCTGGGCGCCTGAAGGACTGCGCCATCCGGCGGTTTGTGTTGCGTGCTATCCATATGAGGTTATAAATACCGGACCTGCTTATCACCTTTATGCCGATCATTTAAGAAATTCCAGAAAATACAACATCTTAAGTCTGATCTGCTTTTCATCGAGCGCTCCCCGTGCAATGACTGCTCCTTTGCCCAAGCTAGAATTACGAAAAAAATGGCGCCGGCCAGAAATTATTTTGATCTGCGGAAGCGTTATCGCGGTGGTGACGCTGTTACTCATCATTATTTCGCTGTTGAGTCGGGAACACCGCGAGGCCACTGAAAATGCCTCCCGCGCGGCGTCCAATATCGTGCAGCTGATCGATGCCGACGTGTTGCGCAATGCCGAACTCTACGACACCTCGCTGCAGGGCATGATCAGCGCCTGGCAGCATCCCGGCCTGATGAATATTTCTCCGGAACTGCGCCATTTGGTGTTGTTTGATCGGTTCACCTCTGCGCGCTTCAAAGGTGATTTGCTGTTGCTGGACCAGGACGGTTATATCCTCGCCGATTCCACGTCCATCGAGCCCCGAACTGAAAACCTGTCTGACCGACCGCACTTTCAGAATCATGCCCAAGACCCTTCGCCCGACCTGAAAGTTGATGGCCCCTTCAAAACCCGCTGGGGTTTCAAGGACTGGTGCATCAGCTTCAGCCGACGCATGTCGGCACCCGATGGATCGTTTCTGGGCATTGCCAGCGGTGCCATGCGCCTGGTTTATTTCAAGCAACTGTTTCGCACACTGGACATCGGGCCGGACAGCAACGTCAACCTGTTCAATACCAATGGTTTGCTGCTGGCGCGCCATCCAGAGCTGGATGGCAGGGATCTGATCGGCGAGGATTTGAGCCATACGCCCAACTTCCAGCGCATTCTCAGGGAAGGCAGCGGCAGCTTTACCAGCATTTCGTCTCTCGACAAGCAGCAACGTCTGTACACGTTCTCCCGTGTTGGCAACCTGCCGCTGATCGTCGTTGTCGGACAGTCAGTGAATGAGGTTTACGCCATCTGGCGCCGCAACGCGCTGTTGGTCGGGCTGGCGACAGGGGTGTTGTGCCTGGGAATTTTTGGCCTGGCGGTGCTGCTGCGCCGAGAATTAGGCCTGCGACGGCATGCGGAGACCGAACTCAAGATGCGCGCCGAGACCGATGCGCTCACCGGTCTGGCCAACCGGCGCAAGCTCGACGAAGTGCTCCGGGTCGAATGGCTGCGGGCCATGCGCTCAGGCAAACCGCTGGCCTTGCTGATGATCGATGTGGATAAGTTCAGGGCGTTCAATGAACGGCATGGTCACCACGGCGGCGATGAAGTGTTGCGCAACGTTGCCCTGGCGATTGAGCGCAATATCCGCAGACCCAGTGATTTCGTGGCACGTTACGGCGGCGAAGAATTTGTCGTCGCGCTACCGGAAACCGACATCACCGGCGCCACGCTCCTGGCCGAGAAAATCCGCCAGGGCGTCCAGGCCCTGCCCGCCTATGGTGGCGATAAGCACCCGGTCACCGTCAGCATTGGCATTGCCTGCACGGTGGTGAACAGCGAAGTCTTGTTGCGGGATTTGCTCAATGCTGCGGACAAGGCGCTGTATCAAGCCAAGGATCAGGGGCGCAATCGGGTGGAGGTTGCGGAGTTGTAAGCAAGCATGACCTGTTGGAGATTCTATGTCTGAGGGCAACCGCCAGGCGCCGCAGATGCATTGTCTGAACCGACGCCTTCCCGGCTAAAGCCGGTCCCACTAGATCGCGCTGGTTTTGTGGGACCGGATTTATCCGGGAAGACGGCATTCCAGTAGACGCAAATGCATCGGCTTTATGTCCTATCGCGAACGTTGCGTAGATCCGTTGGAGATTCTATGTTCGCGGGCAAGCTCGCTCCAACGAATCCCACGCCATCCACCCTCTTCAACCCAAGAAATCCCAGACAATAAAAAACGCCAGACTGGCTGGCGTTTTATATATTGAACCAGCCCACCAACTCGTCAGTTGGCAGGCGCTGGGTCAATCTCAGCTGGCAGCGCGGGCGCTGTCACGCAGAGCTTTTACTTTATCGTGGTTGGCTTGCACGCCACTCAGCTGCTTGCTGATTAGCGCAGTAACATTTGCTGGCAGGTTCTTCTCGGTTGCTTTCTGCAGCGCTTCTTTGTAAGCCTTCAGCGCTACGTCTTCGCCACGCTCAACTTCATTGAGGATAGCTACGTCGTCTTTGCCAGTCAGAGTCGACTTCAGGTCAACCCATGCGCGGTGCAGAGTGCCGCTGACGCTGGAAGAAGTTTCTGGATCGCCGCCCAATGCACGTACTTCAGTTTGCAGCTCACGAACGGCAGTAGCGATTTCAGCGGAACGGCTCAGGAAAAACGCCTTCACCGAAGGGTTCTTGATGTCTTCGGCGCTGGTTTGAAAACCTTTCTCGCCGTCTTTGCTGGTTTCGATCAGGTCATTCAGGATAGAGATCGATTCTTTATTGATATCAGTCATTGGTAATTTCCTTAATGGCAGGTTGATACGAAAGTTTCTGTTGCCTGGATAATTGCAGCTGTCGTGCCAGCTTTCATCTATAGAAAATTTGTATGTTTTTCAATTAGTTAGGAAAACAATCATACAGACGCATCGTGATTTCTGCATGAACTGTCCTTTGGCCTGCATGCAGAATGCACGTATCGTGATGCCTTAAGCGCAATGACAAGGGGGCTCAGCCATGAACCCGGAAAAACTCAAACTGCTCGTGACTCGCGAGATGCCTTTCGGCAAATACAAGGGTCGGCTGATCGCTGATCTGCCGGGGCAATACCTGAACTGGTTTGCCCGCGAAGGCTTCCCGAAAAGCGAGCTGGGCGGGCTGTTGGCGCTGATGCAGGAAATCGACCATAACGGCCTGTCCGAGCTGCTCGACCCCCTGCGTACGCGACCGCGTCAATTCAAAGAAGGCTGACCACAAGCGAGACGGCAATGGACTATGCACCGGTAAACCCTGCGGTACTGCAACAGGCGCGCGATGAAGCTTTCTGGGCCGATATCGCCGGGCGCTATGACGTCGAGCCAGGCCCGATCAATCTGGAATACGGCTATTTCGGGCGCATGACCCGCGAGGTGCTGGAAGAATATCGACGCAACATTGATTACGTGAACCGCAGCAACTCGGTGTTCGTACGTAGACAGTTCGACGAAATCGACAGCCGGGTCATTCACGCGCAGCTGGCGGATCTGGTGCAGGTCAGGCCTGAGGAAATCGCCATCACCCGCTGCGCCTCCGAATCCCTGCAATCGTTGATTCGCAACTACAACCAGTTGCAGCCGGGCGATCAGGTGCTGATCAGCGATCTCGACTATCTCAGCGTGCAAACGGCCATGCGTTGGCTGGCCAAAAGCCGCGGCGTCGAGGTGATCGAAATCAATCATGTGCATCCGGCCAGCTACGAAACCCTGCTGAACAGCTATCAGACCGCCTTCGAGCGCAACCCGCGCCTCAAGCTCATGGCACTGACCCACGTGACCCATCGCACCGGTCTGGTGATGCCGGTACAGGCGATTGCCGCGCGGGCCAAAAGCCGCAACATCGATGTGATTCTCGACGGTGCCCATGCGCTGGGGCAGCTGGATTTCAGGCTGGATGAGCTAGGCGTCGCGTTTGCCGGTTACAACTTGCAGAAATGGATGGGCGCGCCGTTGAGCCTGGGCTTTATCTATGTCACAAAGGAGCGGTTGGGGTCGATTGATGCGGACATGGGCGATACCCGCTATGCCAAGGACGACATCCTTGCACTGGTGCCTTACGGCACACCGAATATTCCGGCATGGATGACCTTGCCCAAGGTGTTCGAAGAGCACCGGGCGATGGGAGGTTCGGTTGCCAAAGGCGCACGACTGAGCTACCTGCGCGACCTGTGGGTCAAGCCGGCTCGGGAGCTGGAAGGCCTGGAAGTACTGACGCCGGACGACCCACGGCTGTATTGCGGGATCACGGCCTTGCGCTTTACCCGGCATGCCGATCAGGAGCGCATGGCGCAACGTTTGCTCGATGAACACAACCTGTTCAGCGTGGCGCGGGAAGGATCAGCCTGCGGGCCCTGCATCCGCATCACGCCAGGGTTCAGCACCCCTGCTGCGCATATGCAGCTGTTGACTGAAGCGCTACGCAGGCTGGCGTGAAACTCGAACCTTGTGGGAGCTAGCTTGCTAGCGAAGGCGGTCTTATGAGCACTGGAAATGCTTTGGATGTACCGGCCCCTTCGCGAGCAAGCTCGCTCCCACAAGACCCATTACCAATCAGTCAAACAACGCAATCGCCTGAGCAGTCGCTTCCTGGATGCGGGCCCAGTCGCCATTCTTGACCCACGCGTTGTCGATCATCCACGTACCGCCAACGCACATGACGTTGGGTTGCGCCATGTAGCTCTTGAGGTTGTCCGCGTTGACGCCGCCGGTTGGGCAGAAGCGCACTTCAGTGAACGGGCCGCCCAGAGCTTTGATGGCTGCGACACCGCCGCTGATTTCCGCCGGGAACAATTTGAAACGGCGATAACCCATGGCGTAGCCAATCATGATTTCCGACGCGCTACTGATGCCGGGCAACAATGGCAGCGGGCTGTCGAGGGCTGCCTGCAACAGGTCATGCGTGCTGCCCGGCGTGACGATGAATTGCGAACCGGCCGCTTCGGCATCGGCCAGCATGTTGCGGTCCAGGATGGTCCCGGCACCGACACACAGCTCGGGACGCTGTTCGCGCAGGATACGAATGGCGCTCAGGCCAAAGGCCGAACGCAGGGTCACTTCCAGCGCCGTCATGCCGCCGGCTGCCAACGCGTCCGCCAATGGCAGGACATCCTGATCACGCAAAATGGTGATCACCGGCAAAATCTTTGCCTTGGCGCAGAGTTCATCGATCTGGGAAATCTTGTTCGCCATGCTGTTTAGCGGCTGATTGTTTTCGACTGTTTTCATGGCGGCGGATCCTTTGCTTATGGGCACCAGTAAATCTCAAGGGAAGAGTTAAGGAAGGCGCGAACCGGCATTTCGGCGAGGTCATCACCGGCCAGGGCCGCGCGCAGGGTGTCGAGTTTGGCCTGGCCGGAAACCGACAGGATCGGCAAACGCGCCGAAGCCAGCAGCCGGCGGGTCATGGTCAGGCGCTGATGCGGCACGGTCGGCGCCAGCATCGGCAGGCAGCGATGTTCGCCATCCAGGCGCAAGGCTTCATTCAGGTTCGGGCTGTTGGGAAACAACGACGCGGTGTGCCCGTCATCGCCCATACCCAGAATCAGCACGTCGATGGGCGGCAACTCGGCCAGGGCCTGATCGGCAGCGTCAGCCGCTTCTTCGAGGCTCTGCGCAACACTGTACAAACCGAGGAACTTCGCCCTGGCCGCCGGGCCTTGCAGCAGATAGCGCTGCAACAGGCCAGCGTTGCTGTCGGCATGCTCAACCGGCACCCAGCGTTCGTCAGCCAGGCTCACGACCACTTTGGACCAGTCCAGCGGCTGCTCGGCCAGGCTCTGGAAAAACGCCACCGGGCTGCGACCACCGGAAACCACCAGGGTCGCGACGCCGTTGCTGCTGATCGCCATCTTCAGTTGCGCAGCCACGTTAGCTGCCAGCTCACTGGCCAGCAGCACAGGATTATCGAACTCGCGAGCGACAAGGCCCGCTGGCAGTTCAAGGTCACATATCGCCATACCACGATCTCCCGTCACGAGTAATCAATGCAATGGAGCTCATCGGGCCCCACGATCCGGCGGCGTAAGGCTTGGGCGCATCGCCCGCCTTTTTCCAGCCGGCGATCAGCTGATCGCACCATTGCCATGCGTACTCAATTTCATCTTTGCGAACAAACAGGTTCTGATTGCCGCGCATCACTTCCAGCAACAACCGCTCATACGCATCAGGGACGCGCGCGCTGCGGTAGGTGTCAGAAAAATTCAGTTGCAGTGGGCCGCTGCGCAACTGCATGCCTTTATCCAGGCCTTGATCCTTGGTCATCACTTGCAAGGAAATGCCTTCGTCCGGTTGCAGGCGAATGATCAGGCGGTTGCTGATCTGCATGCGCTGCTCGGGGGCGAAGATGTAGTGCGGCGGCTCTTTGAAGTGGATAACGATTTGCGACAGCTTGGCCGGCATGCGCTTGCCGGTCCGCAGGTAGAACGGCACGCCGGACCAGCGCCAGTTGCGAATGTCGGCACGCAGGGCAACGAAGGTTTCCGTGTCGCTCTGGGTATTGGAGTTTTCTTCCTCCAGATAACCGGGCACCGGCTTGCCTTCGCTGTAACCGGCGATGTACTGGCCGCGCACCACCTGGGTCGCCAGACGTTCCGGCGTGAACGGTGCCAGCGCCTTGAGCACCTTGACCTTCTCGTCACGGATACTGTCGGCGGACAAGTCGCTGGGCGGGTCCATGGCAATCAGGCACAGCAGCTGCAGCAGGTGGTTCTGGATCATGTCGCGCAGTTGCCCGGCCTGATCGAAATAGCCCCAACGGCCTTCGATACCGACCTTCTCCGCGACGGTGATTTCCACGTGAGAAATATGATTCTGGTTCCACTGGGTTTCGAACAGGCTGTTGGCGAAACGCAGGGCGATCAGGTTCTGGACGGTGTCCTTGCCCAGGTAATGGTCGATGCGGTAGACGCGAGTTTCCGGCAGGAACTGCGCCACGGCATCGTTGACCCGACGCGAAGACGCCAGGTCATGACCGATAGGTTTCTCCAGCACCGCGCGGGTGCGTTCGGTCAGGTTGACCGAGGCGAGGTTTTCGCAAATCGCACCGTACACCGACGCGGGCGTGGCGAAGTACGCGATCAGGACTTGCGCATCGCCCACCCGCTCAGCCAGCGCCACGTAATCCTCGGCCTTGAGGAAATCCACGTGCAGGTAACTCAGGCGTGCCTGAAAACGCTCCACGTTCTCAGGCTCAAGTTCAGCCTCCGGAACAAAGCGGCGCAGGGATTTATCGATGTATGCCAAATGCTGCTGTTCGTCGCCCGGTTCGCGTGCCAACGCGAGGATTCGCGTGTCGGCATGCAGCAATCCAGCGCGGTCGAGTTGATAAAGGGCCGGGAACAGCTTGCGCACTGCCAGGTCGCCCAAGGCGCCAAACAAGGCAAAAGTGCACGGTTCAACCGTAATCGAGAGCATAATGTTGGTTCTTTTATCAAGTTAGGCTACAAATACCTTTTTTAAAGGCGTTACTCAAGGCCAAATGTAGTAATAACCACAACATTCCGTCTAAAACCATATTCCAGTGGTGATCAACACAGGCCCTCAGTACGATAGGCCACCTTTGCTACAGGCTAAAGGGCCTCGTGATAGCTCAAGTAAAAACCTGAGCAAAACAGCCGCGACAAGGACTTTGAATGGACCGCACACGAAACCTTCTGGAGATGATCCAGAGCCGACTCGAAGAGCTGAACAAGGCTGAGCGCAAGGTCGCCGAGGCGATTCTGCTCAATCCGCAGCAAGCGACCCGTTTCAGCATCGCTGCGCTGGCCCAGGCCGCCAAAGTCAGCGAGCCGACGGTCAACCGCTTCTGCCGCTCATTCAGCGTCAGCGGCTATCCGGAACTCAAGTTGCAGCTGGCGCAGAGCCTGGCCAGCGGTGCCGCGTACGTGAGTCGCGCGGTCGAGGCGGATGACGATACCGAGGCCTACACGCAGAAGATCTTCGGCAGCGCCATCGCGTCGCTGGACAGCGCCTGCCAGCAACTGGACCCGGCGCTGATCAGCAAGGCCGTGGACATGCTGATTCAGGCCCGGCAGATCCATTTCTTTGGCCTCGGTGCTTCGGCGCCGGTCGCGCTGGACGCGCAGCACAAGTTCTTCCGTTTCAACCTGGCCGTGACCGCCCACGCTGACGTGCTGATGCAGCGCATGATTGCCTCGGTGGCGCACACCGGGGAATTGTTCGTGATCATTTCCTACACCGGCCGCACCCGCGAACTGGTCGAAGTGGCACGCATCGCCCGGGCCAACGGCGCTTCGGTATTGGGCCTGACGGCGGCGGGTTCACCCCTGGCCAAGGCCAGCACCGTGAGCCTGAACATTCCGCTGCCGGAAGACACCGACATCTATATGCCGATGACCTCGCGGATCATCCAGCTGACCGTGCTCGACGTGCTCGCCACCGGCATGACCCTGCGTCGCGGTGTCGACTTCCAGCCGCACCTGCGCAAGATCAAGGAAAGCCTGAATGACAGCCGCTATCCGGTTGAGGATCAGGGGTGAGGCAGGATTGCCCCAGTCAATGCACCAGATAAGCCTGCAAGCTCAACTCGGCGCGTTCACCTGGCGCCAGGCTCAGGCTTTCGCTGCCGCCTGACGCGGCCTCGACGCAAACGAATCCACCGGCTTCGCTGCCCGCCACACCCATCAAAGGCCGGTTGCCGGGATGCCAGACCACGGTGTTGGCGCTGTCGCCAGTGTCGATACCCAGGCGCCGTTGCCAGGCTTGATCCTGTAACTGCAACGGGCCGGTATGGTCGAATACCCGCTGACAGCCGCCTGCCACGCGCAAGTCGCCTTCTTGCTGACAGGCCTGTCGACTGAGCTGATCCCAGCCTTGCGCGCCATCCAGGCCTTCCAGCGCCACTTCCTGCACATCGCTGATCCGCCAATAGGCGTGCAGCGCATGACTGAACTGACACGGCTCGCTGTCCTGGTGCCGGGTGGTCAAACGCAGTTCCATGCCCTGTCCCAGTTCGGCGTGCAGATCGGCTTGCCAGTCCCACAGTTGCAGACGCCAATGCAGGCTCACGCCCGCCTCGCTTTCGCGGCTGTCGATCAGCTTCCAGTCCAGCAGTCTCGCCCAACCGTGCGCCGGCCACACGCCTTCACTCGGATGACGGCCATACCAGGGCCAGCAAACCGGAACGCCGCCGCGAATCGCACCGACCTGTGGCCAATGCGATGCACACCACAACCAGGGCTTCTGGCCCCGAGGCTGAAAATGCAGCAACTGGCCGCCCTGACGACTGAACACCGCTTCACATTGCGGGTGATCGATGATCAGCACGTCACGCAGCTGATAACGCTCCCACTCGAACGTCGGCCTGGAGCGCCTGGATTTGAAAAATCGCTGCAATGGATGCTCAAGCATCCCTGCTTCCTTGATGGTCATTGCTGTCCTGCTGATTGTTGTTCGAGATTCTACGGTCGGAATGCCTGGCAGTATGCGAGAGGGGCCTTTGTGGGAGAGGACTTGTCCTCGATAGCGAGCCCGAACGAACCTGATCCGCCTGACACACATGCAGTGCTGAAATTACAGCCATCGAGGACAAGTCCTCTCCCACAGGGACGTGCGCAGACAAAAAAACGGGCGGCCAGGCCGCCCGTAAAGCACCACACGACCCTTGATCGTTGTTAAAACTTGGTCTGCAGCTTGATACCGGCCACCAGCGCGTTATCAACCTGATCCACACCGCCCGGAGACTTGATGTATTGCAGGTTGGGACGAATAGTCAGCCAGTCGGTGACGTGCACGCCGTAGTAAATCTCGGAGTTGTATTCGCTTTTCTGGATCGGCAGATAACCTGGGTTGTCGTAGTCGTCGATACCATTGACGGCGTTGATCTGCTTCGCGCGATCACGAACGTCTTCGTTGACGTGAATGCGCGAAATGCCGATGCCGATGTCATCCTTCGGACGCGCGGCGAACGGGCCTTTGAAGACCATGCCGACCTGCAGGAAGTTGTCGACGAAGTTAGTGTCTTTGTCATGCACGGTCGCGTTGGCAAACAGGCTCAGGCCTCGGGACTGATCGCCACCGAAGGTCATGATCTTTTGCTGCGCCACGACCCACCAGCCAGTCTTCTCGTTGCGGGACTTGAACTGGCCGCCGGTGAGGCCTTGTGGCTGGCCGTTGGTATCCTCGTAGACATCGTCGGCGCTCGGGCTGCTGAAGTAGTAACCCAGGCGGTATTCGCCCGGCAGCGAGTTGATGGTCGGCGACCACACCACTTCAACTGGCACCAGGGTGCCTTTGGAGCCACTGCCGCTCAGTTTGAAGCCGTTGCCGGTTTCCAGGTACGAAGGGTTTTGTTCGTAGACGCCGATCTGGGCGAAGACTTCAGGCGTGATGTTGTACTTCACGCGCAAGGCCCACTGGCTGACTGGCCAGTTGTACCAGGTGTTCACGTAGTTGGCGGCCTGAGTGCCGCAGAAGGTCAAGTTCTGGAAGTCGCAAGGGAAGCTGCCGAAATCCTCGCCCTCGCCCATCCGACCGGCCTTGATGTCGAGTTTGCCGTCGAAATAGGTCTGCTTGACCCACATTTGCGTCAGACGCCAGGTCTGGCCGCGACCCCAGACTTCTTGCGAGGAACTGAGCGTGCCGACACGAGGATCGCCAAGTCGGTCATTGGAAATGTTGTTACCGCTTCGTTCAGTGATGGCCAGTTTGAACTCCGCATTCTTCCAGCCAAGGACCTTCTCCAGATCCATCTGCACGCCGAGGGCGAACTGATCGCTGTAACGCGCCGTCTTGTCGTCGTTGTAGCCGCCATGCACGTTGGCACCCATCTCACCGACGTATTCCAGCGAGAAGTCGTAGCCTTTGTCATACAGTTCCTGACGCAATCCACCCCAATCGCCGGTCATGTGTTCACTGGCGTGGAACGGCTCGACAGCACTGGCGGTTCCCGTAAACGCCAAAGCACTCAAAACAGACAGACCACCGATAAGCTGGAACTGGTTAAGCGATTTGTTGCGTAGCTTCTTCATCCCTTAAATCCTCGTTTTATTGTTATTAGCTTCTAACGGCATCGACAGCGGTTGCTTCGTGTTTGCCGGCCGGGCGACCTGTTACGACAGCGGTTACCCCGACCGGCTGTGCTCGGTTCAGTTGCGGTTGATCTGAGTGACATTGCCCGCGCGGCCGGCAGGCTGTGGCTGGCCCAGCACGCCAAGACGCTCCCCGGTGGCTGCGTCGAAGAGCATGACTTTGGCCGGATCGAATTGCAGGGTCAGGCTTTCCCCAACCTGCGGCGCGACGTCCGGTGCCAGACGGCAGCAAACCTTGCTCTGGTTCAGGTTGACAAACACCAGCGTGTCCGGCCCGGTAGGCTCGGTAACCTGGACTTCAGCGCGAATGGTCGGCAGGCCGTTGGGCTCGCCGGGCGCCAGCACGATCTGCTCGGGACGCATGCCAAGGATGACTTCGCGATCCTCAAGCCCGGCATCCGACATTCCCATGGGGAGTTCGCAACGGGCCTGGCCGCTGTCGAGCAGGGCAAACAGGCGACCATCCTTGCGTTGCAGGCGCAGGGGAATGAAGTTCATCGGCGGCGAGCCGATGAAGCTGGCCACGAACAGGTTGGCCGGGTTGTTGTAGATCTCTTTTGGCGTGCCGAACTGCTGGATGATCCCGTCTTTCATCACCGCCACTTTATCGCCCAGAGTCATGGCTTCGATCTGGTCGTGGGTAACGTACACCGTGGTGGTTTTCAGGCGCTGATGCATCAGCTTCATTTCAGTACGCATCTCGACCCGCAGCTTGGCGTCGAGGTTGGACAGCGGTTCATCGAACAGGTAAATCTTCGGCCGCCGCGCCAGTGCGCGACCCATGGCCACACGCTGCTGCTGGCCGCCGGACAACTGGCCGGGCTTGCGATTGAGCAGGTGTTCGATCTGCAACAGCTTGGCGACCCGGGTCACTTCCTCGTCGATGGCGGCGGCGCTCATCTTGCGGATCTTCAGGCCGAACTCGATGTTCTGGCGCACGGTCATGGTCGGGTACAGCGCATAGGACTGAAAGACCATGGCGATGTCACGATCCTTGGGACTCATGCCGCTGACGTCGGCATCGTCGATCAGGATCGAGCCGTTGCTGATGGTTTCCAGACCCGCGATGCAGTTCATCAGCGTGGATTTACCACAACCGGAAGGCCCGACCAGAATCAGGAATTCACCGTCCTTGATCTGCAGTTCGATGTTCTTCAGCGTGTCCGGAAGGCCAACGCCGTAAGTCTTGTTTACATTGCGTAATTCGAGCGTTGCCATGATTACCCCTTGACCGCGCCGGCCGTGAGACCGCGCACGAAATACTTGCCTGCCACGATGTAGACCAGCAGTGTCGGCAGGCCGGCAATCATCGCCGCCGCCATATCAACGTTATATTCCTTGGCTCCGGTGCTGGTGTTGACCAGGTTGTTCAGGGCCACGGTGATCGGTTGCGAGTCGCCGCTGGAGAACACCACGCCGAACAGGAAGTCGTTCCAGATCTGTGTGGACTGCCAGATCAGGCAGACCATGATGATTGGCGTCGACATCGGCAGAATGATCTTCATGAAGATGGTGAAGAACCCGGCGCCATCCAGGCGCGCGGCCTTGACCAGCGCATCCGGAATGCTCACGTAGTAGTTACGGAAGAACAGCGTGGTGAACGCCAGGCCGTAGACCACGTGGACAAACACCAGTCCCGTCGTGGTGCTCGCCAGACCCATCTTGCCGAGGGTGAAAGACGCCGGCAGCAGGACGGTCTGGAACGGCAGGAAGCAGCCGAACAGCAACAGGCCGAAGAACAACTGCGAACCACGGAAACGCCAGAACGACAGCACGTAACCGTTGAGCGCGCCGATGGCGGTGGAGATCAGCACCGCGGGCACGGTGATCTTGATCGAGTTCCAGAAATAACCGTCGACGGTCGCCCAGGCCTTGACCCAACCGATGGTGCTCACCACGGTCGGCCAGCTCAGCAGGTTGCCCGCGCTGATATCTTCCGGAGTCTTGAAGCTGGTCAGCAACATCACCACCAGCGGCACCAGATACAGCAGGCACGCGATGATCAGGACCGCGTGAATCGCGATCCGGCTGAGGCTGACGGCAGGTGTTCCGATCTGATTACTCATGACGCTTGTTCCTCAGCTCGGAATACAGATAAGGCACGACGATGGCGAGAATCGCCCCGAGCATCAGGATTGCACTGGCCGAGCCCATGCCCATCTGGCCGCGACTGAAGGTGAACGAATACATGAACATCGCTGGCAGGTCCGAGGAGTAGCCGGGGCCGCCCGCCGTCATCGCTGCAACCAGGTCGAAGCTCTTGATGGCGATATGCGCAAGGATCATCACCGCGCTGAAAAAAACCGGGCGCAGGCTTGGCAGAACCACTTTCAGGTAAATGGTCGGCAGGCTCGCCCCATCGATTTGCGCAGCACGGATGATCGACTGATCGACACCGCGAAGGCCGGCCAGAAACATCGCCATGATGAAGCCCGATGCCTGCCAGACTGCAGCGATCACCAGGCAATAGACCACGCGATCAGGATCGATCAGCCAGTCCAGGCGGAAGCCTTCCCAACCCCAGTCGCGCAGCAATTTGTCCAGGCCCATGCCCGGATTGAGCAGCCATTTCCAGGCGGTGCCGGTGACGATCATCGAGAGCGCCATCGGGTACAGATAAATGGTGCGGATAAACCCTTCGCGACGAATGCGCTGGTCGAGGAATACCGCCAGTATTACGCCGACTACCAGGCTGATGCCGATGAACATGCCACCGAACACCGCGAGGTTCTTGCTGGCCACCCACCAACGGTCGTTATCGAACAGGCGCTCGTACTGAGCCAGTCCGGCCCACTTGTAGGAAGGCAGAAAGGTCGAGGTGGTGAACGACAATACGAACGTCCACAGGATATAGCCGTAGAAGCCCACCAGGACGATGAACATGCTTGGCGCCAGCACCAACTTGGGTAGCCAGCGCTGCAAGGCATCGAACGGCGAGGCTTTGCTGAATACAGCAATAGAACTCATTGGAAGCATCCACTTGGAACGGCTTGATCCAGGCCACAGCCGTGCGTGAAACCGGATGAGACGGTTTCATCAGCACGAACTGCGGCTGGGGTTTACATGCGCCCCTGATCACAAGGGCGCGAAACGATTACTTCGCGGCTTTGACCGACGCAAACAACTGCTTGGCGGTTTTGGCCGGATCGGCTTTCGGGTCGTTGATGTAGTTGGTGACGACGTCAAAGAACGCCCCTTGCACGGCCAGCGAAGTCGCCATGTTGTGCGCCATGCTTGGTTGCAGGCCGCCGGTTTTCGCATCAGCCAGGAAGTCCTTGGCAGCGGTTTGTGCGCAAGAGTCGAAACCGTAGCTTTCCATCTTGTTCAGCATGTCGTTGCGAACCGGGATCGAGCCTTTGTTGATGCTGAAGACCTTCTGGAAGTTTTCACCCAGCACAACTTTGGCGATGTCCTGCTGAGCAGCGGCAGTGGTGTCCTTGTCTTTGCTCTGCTTGAACACTGCCAGGGAGTCGATGTTGTAGGTGAAAGCTTTCTCGGTGCCCGGGAAGGCTACGCATTCGTAATCCTTGCCTGCGACTTTCTTGGCTGCGGTCCATTCGCTCTTGGCCCAGTCACCCATGATCTGCATGCCGGCCTTGCCGTTGATGACTTTGGCCGCTTCCAGGTTCCAGTCCTGGCCTTTGCCGTCGGCATCCATATAGGTGGCGACTTTCTTCAGCTCGGTCAGCGACTTGATCATTTCCGGGCCGGTCAGGGCTTTTTCATCCAGGTCTACCAAGGCTTTCTTGTAACCGTCCGCCCCCATTACCGAAAGCACGACGGCTTCGAAAACAGTGCTGTCCTGCCAGGGTTGACCGCCATGGGCCAGCGGGATGAAGCCCGCAGCCTTGAGCTTGTCACCGGCAGCGTAGAACTCTTCAAGAGTGGTTGGATTCTTGGTGATCCCGGCTTTCTTGAACACTTCCGGGTTGATCCACAGCCAGTTGACGCGGTGAATGTTCACCGGGACGGCCACATAGTCGCCGTCATACTTCACCGTGTCGGAGACTTTCTTGTCCAGCAGGCTGTCCCACTTTTCTGCTTTGGCGACGTCTTTCAGCACGTCGGTATCCAGCAGACCGGTAGACGCCCATTCCTGGATATCCGGACCTTTGATCTGGGCAACACCAGGCGGGTTGCCAGCGACCGCGCGGCTTTTCAGCACGGTCATGGCAGTGGAACCACCACCACCGGCCACAGCGCCGTCTTTCCAGGTGAAGCCGTCTTTTTCCACTTGAGCCTTGAGCACATCGACAGCAGCTTTTTCGCCACCGGACGTCCACCAGTGGACCACTTCAACGGAGCCTTTCGAATCGGCAGCAAGCGCGCTCAGCGGGAACAACGAGGCGAGAGAAATGAGAGTAGCGAGACGGGAAATTGAATTCATCGATTTAACCTTTCTTGTTGTTATGCATGAGCAAGTCTGTGCTTGCGCTGCATGGAGTCTAACCAAGGGTTTTGAAAGAACAGTAACGAAGGGATGCGCAATGGTCACAGGATGGTTACATTGGATACTTGCTTGGTGGGAGCGAGCTTGCTCGCGAAGAGGCAGGTACATCCTTCACATCTGCGCATTTGAAATACCGCTTTCGCAAGCAAGCTTGCTCCCACAATTCAACCTCCCGGAGGTCCTGTCCGGGGCTCAATCAACCGTCCTTGGCAAATACAACGTCACCCGCAACCCGCCGCCGCGCAGGTTTTGCAGGCTGACTTCGCCGCCGTGGCTGTGGGCGATGTTGCGGGCGATGCCCAGGCCCAGGCCGTAGCCTTGCTGCTGGCTGCCCGCGAGGCGGAAATGCGGTTCGAAGACTTGTTCCAGGCGTTGTTCGGGTACGCCGGGGCCTTCGTCGTCCACATGCAGCACAAATGCCTTGGCGTTATCTTCGACCCTTAGATGCGCCTTGTGCCCGTACTTGATCGCGTTGTCGATCAGGTTGCCGATGCAGCGTTTGAGGGCCAGCGGTTTGCCGGGATACGGCGCTTCGGCCTTGCCGTGCTGGGTGGCGCTGCCGTTGCCGTTGGGCGGCAGGAAAGGCTCCACCAGACAGTCGAGCACGTAGTTCAGATCCACCGCCTCGATGTTCTCGTGAATATCCGTGTCTTTCACGCATTGCAGCGCGCCTTTGACCAGCAACTCCAGCTCGTCCAGATCACGACTGAATTTGCGCTGCTGGGTTTCATCCTCCAGCAGCTCGACCCGCAGACGCAGGCGCGTGATGGGCGTGCGCAAGTCGTGGGAAATGGCGCTGAACAACTGGCCGCGTTCGGTGAGGTAGCGACTGATGCGGGTGCGCATGGCATTGAATGCGCGGCTGACTTCCACCACCTCGCTGCCGCCGCCCTCCACTACCGACTCGACTTCCGCACCCAGCGACATGTCACGTGCGGCGCGGGCTAGCCGTTTGAGCGGGCGACTTTGCCAATGCACAAGCAGACCGATGAACAACAACAGGAAAGCACTGGTCAGGGCGATGAACCAGACTTGCTGCAAGGGCAATTCCTGTTCTTCGAGCGTCGTGTAAGGCTCAGGCAGCAGCGACGCGATGTACAGCCATTCGCCGGGCGCCAGTTCGATCTGGGTGACCAGGACCGGCGGGTTGACCGGCTCCAGGCTCAGGGCGTAATGCGCCCAGGAGCGCGGCAGTTCATCGAGTTTCAGGCCGCTATTGAAAATCCGCAGATCTTCCGGGCGCACGAACCACACAGAAATGTCCGGATCAGTCCCCAAATGCTGACGCAACACTTCATCGACCACATCAAGCACAGCCTGCTTGCGCGGCGTCGGTTCGAGAGTCTGCATGTCCAGCGGACGATCATTCAGGGACACGACAAAGCGCGTGCCGCCCATGCTGCGCAACTGGTCAAGCACCAGCGGCCGATAGGCCAACGGCAGCGAGCGGAAGTAACTGACACTGGCCGCCATGGAATACGCCAGGCTGCGGGCACTGGTAATCAAGCCTTCCATTTGCGTCGCGCGCAGCTGCGACAGCCAGATCACGCTGGACAGCGCCTGGGCCAGCAACACCGCCAGCAAGGTCAGCAGCAACATGCGACCCAGCAGCGAACGCGGCAGCGGCAACCGACGCTTGGGTGCGGCGGCGCTCAACATTCAATAGCCATATTTTCAGTAACCGTTGCTGACTTGGGAAATGACGTTCGCCGCCAGCAGATAACCGCTGCCGCGCACCGTGCGGATCAGACGCGGCGACTTGCCGGTATCGCGCAGGCGCTGCCGCAGGCGGCTGACCGCCATGTCGACAATGCGCTCAAGGGGCATCAGCTCACGGCCACGGGTCGCGTTACCGATCATGTCGCGATCCAGAATCTGCTGGGGATTGTCGAGAAACAGCTTGAGCAACGCGAAATCGGCGCCAGACAGAATCACTTCCTCGCCATCGTTGTGAAACAGCCGATGACTGACCATGTCCAGCCGCCATTCATCAAACACCAGCACATCGCCGCCAACCCGCTCCTGACCGAATTGCGCCCGGCGCAGCAGCGCCTTGATCCGCGCGAGCAGTTCGCGGGGGCTGAAAGGTTTGCCGAGATAATCGTCCGCGCCCAACTCCAGACCGATCACCCGGTCGGCTTCGTCCGAGCTGGCGGTCAGCATGATGATCGGCACGTGGGGCTGGCGATTGTGCTGGCGCACCCAGCGACACAGGCTGAAGCCATCTTCGTCGGGGAGCATCACGTCGAGGATCAGCAGGTCACTGGGTTCTTCGTTGAAGGCCTGACGGAAATCCGCACCGTCGCCGACCGTCCGTACCTGAAAGCCCGAGCGGCTCAGGTAGGTTTGCAGCAATTCACGAATCTCCTGGTCATCATCAACCAGCAGGATCGATTTACTGACTGAGCTCACCTGGATCATCCTTGTCGCAATGAATCGTTATTGTTTTGGGTAAATCAATACAGACCCGTGAAACGACGGGGCCTTTGTGGGACCGGATTTATCCGGGAAGAGGCCCGTACATCCACCGCACCTTTGTCGTCAGAGATGCCGCCTTCCCGGATAAATCCGGTCCCACCTGGTTGGTGTCGGCTCCTACAGTTCCTCTCCATCCAGCACGTCACCAAACGCCTGCTGCAACGCAACACCCGCGCCCATCAAGCCCGGATACTCGGCAGTCACCAGCCAGACCGGCACGCCATTGAAATAATCGCTCATCACGCCCTTTTCGGCGAACGCGCGCTTGAAGCCGCTGTTCATGAAAAACTCGATAAAGCGCGGCACCACACCGCCAACAATGTAGACACCGCCACGCCCGCCGACCGTCAACACGTTGTTCCCGGCCACCCGGCCAAGGAACACGCAGAACTGATCGAGCACTGCGGCCGCCACCGGATCACCGGCGACCGCAGCCGAGGTAATCGCTGCCGGCGACTTGAGCGTCGGCTCGATAGCGTCAAGGGCGCAACTGACCTGATACAGCAACAACAGGCCAGCGCCACTGAGGATGGTTTCGGCGCTGACGTGTTCGTGATCGGCCATCAGGCGCATCCACAACAAGGCTTCACGGGCGTTGCCGATGGGCAGGTCCACGTGACCGCCTTCGCCGGGCAAGGCCATCCAGCGATTGACGCCGACGCTGAGCAGCGTGCCGACGCCCAGACCGGTGCCCGGCCCGACTACGACGCGCGGCCGGTCAGCCTCGCTGATGCCGTGGCAGACCGTCAGGTACTCGTCATCTTTCAGGCAGGTCATGCCCAGGGCCATGGCCGTGAAATCGTTGATCAGCAGTAACTCATCGACTTTCAGGTCCGCGCAGAACGCCGACTTGCTCAACCGCCAATGGCTGTTGGTGAACTCGAATGCGTCGCCATCCACCGGCCCGGCCACCGCAAGGCAGACAAAACCGACATCACCGCGCTGCAACTCCAGATCCTGAAGATAGACCTCGATGGCCTTCTCCGGACTGACGTAGTCGATGGTCGGGAATACCCGGATGGAATGCAGCTTTTCGTCTTCCCAAATGGCAAAACGTGCATTGGTACCGCCAATATCACCGACCAGGGCCAACTTCACTTAAGCGTCTCCAGACTAGAGGTAAAGGCGCTGGCGCCCTTCTCTGCCGAGCTGAAGGCCATGCGCATGAAATTGAACAGCTCGCGTCCGGTGCCGACACTGTTGTCGAGCTGGCCGACAGCGGGTTCTCTGGCGGCCAATTCTGCCGGTTCGACCAGAACTTGCAACGTCCCTTTTACGCCATCGACCCGCACGATGTCGCCATCACGCAAAAGTGCCAAAGGGCCACCATCAAAGGCTTCCGGGCAGACGTGAATCGCCGCCGGGATCTTGCCCGAAGCGCCGGACATCCGTCCATCCGTCACCAGCGCGACTTTGAAACCGCGGTCCTGCAACACACCGAGGAATGGCGTCATTTTGTGCAGTTCCGGCATGCCATTGGAGCGCGGACCCTGGAAGCGCATCACGGCGACGAAATCACATTCCAGCTCACCAGCCTTGAACGCATCGGCCAGGTCCTGCTGATCCTGGAAGACCTTGGCCGGCGCCTCGACGATCTGATGCTCAAGGGCCACAGCCGAGACCTTCATGACGCCACGGCCCAGATTGCCTTCCATGACGCGCAAGCCGCCTTCGGGTGAAAACGGCCGCGCGACCGGACGCAGGATATCTTCGTCGAGGCTTTCAATCGGGCCTTCGCGCCAGACCAGCTTGCCATCTTCGAGGAAGGGTTCGCGGGTGTAACGGCTCAGGCCGCGACCGGCCACGGTGTTGACGTCTTCGTGCAGCAAACCGGCTTCCAGCAGCTCGCGGATCAGGAATGACATGCCGCCCGCCGCCTGGAAGTGATTGATGTCAGCCTTGCCGTTCGGGTAGACGTGAGTCAGGGTCGGCACCACTTCGGAAAGGTCGGCCATGTCCTGCCAGGTCAACTGAATCCCCGCCGCCTGGGCAATCGCCGGCATGTGCAAGGTGTGGTTGGTGGAACCACCGGTGGCGTGCAACGCGACGATGGAATTGACCAGCGAACGCTCGTCGACGATTTCGCCCAACGGCATGAAATTGCCACTTTGCTTGGTCATGCGCGTGATCTGGTGCGAAGCCTCGACCGTCAGCGCATCACGCAGCGGCGTGTACGGATTGACGAACGATGCGCCGGGCAAATGCAGGCCCATGACTTCCATCAGCAACTGGTTGGTGTTGGCGGTGCCATAAAACGTGCAGGTGCCAGGACCGTGATAGGACTTCATCTCCGAATCCAGCAGTTCTTCGCGAGTGGCCTTGCCTTCCGCGTAACGCTGGCGCACGTCGGCTTTCTGCTTGTTGGAAATCCCCGACAGCATCGGTCCGCCGGGAATGAACAGGATCGGCAAATGGCCGAAACGCAGCGCACCCATCATCAGGCCCGGCACGATCTTGTCGCAAATGCCCAGCATCAAGGCGGCGTCGAACATATTGTGAGATAACGCGACGGCGGTAGACATGGCGATGACTTCACGGCTGGCGATACCCAGCTCCATGCCCGGCTCACCCTGAGTGACGCCGTCGCACATGGCCGGCACACCGCCGGCGAATTGACCGACCGAACCAATGTCACGTAAAGCCTGTTTGATCTGATTCGGGAAATGCTCGTAGGGCTGATGCGCCGAGAGCATGTCGTTATAGGAGGAAACGATGGCCACGTTGGCGGCGTTCATCATGCGCAGGGTGTTTTTGTCTTCGGGACCGCAGGCCGCGACGCCATGGGCAAAGTTGGCGCACTGCAGCTTGCCACGCATCGGGCCATCGCTCGCAGCGCTTCGAATCAGTTGAAGATAGCGCTGCCGTGTGTCGTGACTACGGGCGATCAGCCGTTCGGTTACCTCAAGGACGCGGGGATGCATGTGATGAACTCCAGGCTAACGTGTGTGGTCGCCCGCTCGGACGGTTCCAGAAATCGAGGCGCGAGCCTTGTCTGTAAAAGCTTGATCTCGATCAACTGTACTGGTCTTACAGGCTTCTCGTTGTAGATAAAACAAAATATTGCCATTAAAAAGGCTTGTTTTCTATTTCTATGCGAATAATCTTGTAATTCCAACAACAAATTTACTGAGGACGGCTGTATGACTCTCCGTATTGCAATCAATGGTTTTGGCCGCATCGGCCGCAACGTCCTACGCGCACTCTATACCCAAGGCTATCGTCAGGACCTGCAAGTCGTCGCCATCAATGATTTGGGCGACAGCGAAATGAATGCGCACCTGCTGCGCTTCGACACGGTTCACGGACCGTTCGGCGGAACCGTTGAATGCGACAGCGAAAGCTTGACGGTCAATGGTGACCGAATTGCAGTCAGCGCCATTCGCAACCCGGCCGAGCTGCCGTGGAAAGCACAGAACATCGACGTGGTGTTCGAATGCACCGGTTTGTTCACTGACCGCACCAAGGCCGCCGCGCATCTGACTGCCGGTGCGCGCAAGGTCATTATCTCGGCTCCCGCCAAAGGCGCGGACGCCACTATCGTCTATGGCGTCAACCACGACACCCTGCGTCAATCGCATCAAATCATTTCCAGCGCATCCTGCACCACCAACTGCCTGGCTCCGGTGGCGCAAGTCCTGCACCGTGAACTGGGTATCGAAAGTGGCCTGATGACCACCATCCACGCCTATACCAACGACCAGAACCTGATCGACGTCTACCACACTGACCCGTACCGCGCGCGCTCGGCCACCCAGTCGATGATCCCGAGCAAGACCGGCGCCGCCGAAGCGGTCGGCCTGGTATTGCCGGAACTGGCAGGCAAGCTCACCGGCATGGCCGTGCGCGTACCTGTGATCAACGTTTCGCTGGTCGACCTGACATTGCACCTGAGCCGCGAAACCACGGCCGCCGAAGTCAACGCGATCATGAAAGAAGCCAGCCAGCACTCGAAAATCCTCGGCTACAACACCTTGCCGCTGGTTTCCCACGACTTCAATCACAATCCGCTGTCGTCGATTTTCGATGCCAACCACACCAAGGTCAGCGGCAAGCTGCTCAAGGTTCTGGCCTGGTACGACAACGAATGGGCGTTCTCCAACCGCATGCTCGACAACTGCCTGGCGCTGCATAACGCGCAGTGAATCCACTGTGGGAGCTAGCTTGCTAGCGAAGGCTATGTTTCAGGCTCCGAAAATGCGTCGGATGTACCGGCCCTTTCGCGAGCAAGCTCGCTCCCACAGGGATTGTGCGAAGAATCAGTGACAAACATGACTTGACCGAAGGTGTGGATGATAAGCATTATCATCCACTGCTTTTTCCGGTCGGGTATTCCCGTGAGTCAGTCGCGCTTAAACGAAGTCTTCCTTTCCCAACGGCCGGTCCTTTTGCGCACGCTGCAAAGGATGGTCAGCAACCGCAGTACCGCTGAAGACCTGCTGCAGGAGACCTACCTGCGCGTGACGCGGGCCTTGAGCAGTCGCGCCATCGATCACCTGGAACCTTTCGTCTATCAGACCGCGCGCAATCTAGCGCTCGATCATCTGCGCTCCCGCCGGGTTCTGGCCCGTACCGTCGCCGACGACACGCCGCAGGCGGACATCGAAAATGTCGTCGCCCAGGCCACGACCCTGGAAGATGCCACTCACGCCACGCGCATGCTCGAAGGCCTCAATGAAAGCCTGAGCAAGCTGAGCCCGCGCCAACAGCAGATTTTCACCATGAGCCGCCTCAATGGCTGCAGCTACGTTGAGATCGCCGAGCAGTTGGGTGTCTCCGCCAGCACGGTGCAAAAAGAACTGAAACTGATCATGGCAATTTGCGTTGCGGTGGCGGCTAGACTTGACCACGTTTAGGTGTTGCAGCAGGCTGCTGGCAATCTGCGCACCGGCCTGCGGTTCGGCAGCCGATCAACAAGAACTTCCGAGGATCATCCGTGAAGGATCCTGACAGCCTGCGCGCGACTTCGAGCGCGCAGGATGTACTCAACGACCGCGCGATGGACCAGGCCTTGAACTGGCTGATCGAACTGGACAGTGACGACCCACAGCAGCAGGCGCGTTTTCAGGCCTGGCTGGCGGCCGACCCTGCGCATCGCAAAGCCTTCGACCGGGTGCATTCGGTCTGGCATTCGCAGCCGGTGGAACACGCTGCCGCCGCCATGGAGCCTGCCCGCCCGGCGCTCTGGCGGCGCCGCGCGCGGGCCTGCTGGAAACCGCTGGCCACGGCGGCGCTGCTGCTGGTCGCGGTGTTTCATTTCAGTAATCTGGGCTTGCGCTTGCAGGCCGATCATCTGACCGTCGTCGGCGAGCGCCAACGCTTGCAGCTCGAAGACGGTTCCCGGGTGCTGCTCAATACCAATTCGGCGTTCTCCAGCACCATTACCGACAAGACTCGCGTAGCGCATCTGCTGCAAGGCGAAGCGTTTTTTGAAGTGCCTGCCGCCAGTCAAAACCTGCCGCTGGAAGTCCGGGCGGGAACGGTGAGCATGCGCACCAGCGGCAGCGCATTCGCCGTGCGCTATCTGGATGGCGTGGCGCAGATTCACGTCGAACGTGGCGCGCTGGATGTGCGCACCCCGCAAAACAATGCGCAGACGGTCAGCGCCGGGAACAGCATCAGCGTTGATTCGAACGGCGCCAGCCATCGCCAGAAGCTGGATCAGAACACCGATCTGGCGTGGGTCCAAGGCCGCCTGGTGTTCGACAACTGCCCGTTGAGCGAAGTGCTGGCCGAGCTGCGACGCTATTACCCCGGTTGGATCGTCAACACCAACGATTCGCTGGAACGCGTCGCCGTCACCGGCAACTACCGTCTCGACAACCCGCTTGAGGTGGTCCGGTCCCTCGCCCACGTCACCTCTGCCAGCCTGCATGAGCTGCCGGCATTGGTCATCTTGAATTGATCCGGATTATTTTTACGCGATAACCGCTCGTCGCTCGTCTAGTCATAGCCAATGCAATTGATTCGTATTAACGAACTTTCTGCTAACACTATCGCCAGCGAACCAGGGAGCTTTATCGATGTCGTCCTCCGCCACGGGTTTTGCCACACCGCCCACTTCGGGACTGCAAAGTTTCACGCTCTCGGTATTGACCCTCGCTGTGCTCGCTGCAAGCCCGATGGCGTTCGCCGCGAGTTCGAGCCAGACCGGCAGCGCCGCAACCGCCAGTCGCAGCAGCGGCGCCTACAGCTTCGCCATCGAGCAACAACCCCTGGCCGCCGCGCTGAACGAGTTCAGTCGCATTACCGGCTGGCAGGTCGGCCTGTCTTCCGCGCTGGCCAACAATGTCACCTCACCCGGCGCAACCGGCAATTTGTCAGCGGGTAAAGCCCTGGAACGCCTGCTGGCGGGCACCAATCTGGGCTATCGCACCCTGGGCAACAACAATGTCGTGCTGGAAAAACGCACCGCTGGCGCCATCGCTCTGGAGCAGATCACGGTCAGCGCCACGCGCCAGGCTCAGGACGTCACGTCGGTGCCCAACAGCGTGACGGTGCAGGACCGTGCGGATCTGGACCGGCACAACGTCAATAACATCCGCGATCTGGTGCGCTATGAGCCGGGAGTTTCGGTGGGCGGCGCAGGCCAGCGCGCGGGCACTACCGGCTACAACATCCGTGGCATTGATGGCGACCGCATCCTGACCCAGGTCGATGGCGTCGAAGTTCCGGACAGTTTCTTCTCTGGCCCCTACGCCAACACCCATCGCAACTACGTTGACCCGGAAATCATCAAGCGCGTGGAAATCCTGCGCGGCCCGGCGTCGGCGTTGTACGGCAGCAGCGCCATCGGCGGCGCGGTCAGCTATTACACCCTGGACGCCAGCGACATCATCAAGGACGGCAAGGACGTCGGCGCACGCCTCAAGACCGGCTACAGCTCCGCCGATGACAGCTGGCTGACCTCCGCCACCGTCGCCGGTCGCCAGGGCGACTTCGACGGCTTGCTGCATGTGAGCCAGCGTAATGGGCACGAGACCGAATCCTACGGCAGCACGGGCGGCACCGGGCTGCAACGCATCGAGGCCAACCCGGAAGACGCGCGGACCACCAACGTCCTGGCCAAGCTGGGCTGGAACTACAACGACGGCTCGCGCCTGGGCCTGACCTACGAAAAGTACAAGGATGACCGCGACACCAACCAGAAGAGCGCGGTGGGCGGGCCGTTCAACGCCGGCAGCGGTTTTGGCTTCTATCGGGCGCGGACCGGCAACGACACCATCACCCGCGAACGTTTCGGAATCGAGAACAGCTTCGCGCTGGACAGCCTGCTGGTCGATAACGTCAAGTTGAGCCTGAACTACCAGATCGCCAAGACTGATCAAAGCACCCTTGAACGCTACGTGCCCGGATCGCGGGATGTCTGGCGCTCGCGCGATACCTATTACAAGGAACGCCAGTGGATTCTTGATGCGCAACTGGACAAAGCGTTCAGCATTGCCGACACCGAGCATGTGCTGACGTACGGCACCACCCTCAAGGAACAGAAAGTCACCGGCCAGCGCAGCGGCAACGCGACCTGCGCAGCGGTCCTCGGCACGTGCCGGGTGATCGGCGCGAAAAGCCCGACGGCGTCGGATAGCCTGACGCCATCGAGTGATTTCCCGGACCCGACCATTAACACCTACAGCCTGTTCGCCCAGGATCAGATCCACTGGAACGACTGGACCTTCCTGCCCGGCGTGCGCTACGACTACATCGACCTGAGCCCGCACATCACCCAGGAATTCCTCAATACGGTCAATCCCACCGGCGGCGGCCAAGTCAGTGACGAGAGCAAAACCTGGCATCGCCTGTCGCCGAAGTTCGGCGTGACCTACGCCCTCAGCGAGCAGTACACCTGGTACGGCCAATACGCCGAAGGTTTCCGCACGCCAAGCGCCAAAGCCCTGTACGGACGCTTTGAAAACCTGCAAACCGGCTACATCGTCGAACCCAACTCGGATCTCGAACCCGAGAAAAGCAAGAGCTACGAGACCGGTTTGCGCGGCCACTTCGACGCCGGTTCGTTCGACGTCGCGGTGTTCTATAACAAGTACCGCGACTTCATCAACGAAGACGCGATCCAGCCGGCGACGGCTACCGAAGCGGTGTTCCAGTCCAATAACATCAAGCACGCCACCATCAAGGGCGTCGAGCTCAAGGGTCGCCTGAATCTGGATACCTTCGGCGCACCAGACGGCCTGTACACCCTGGGATCGGCGGCTTACCAATACGGCCGCAACGACGACACCGGCGAACCGATCAACAGCGTCAACCCGCTCAAGGGCGTGCTGGGCCTGGGTTATGAGCAGCAACATTATGGCGGCCTGCTGAGCTGGACCCTGGTCAAACGCAAGGATCGCGTGGACAGCACCAACTTCCACGCCCCGGACGGTTCGTCCAGCCAGTTCAAGACACCCGGTTATGGCGTGCTCGACCTGGAAGGTTTCTACAAAGTCACCAACGACGTCACCCTCAATGCCGGTCTGTACAACCTGACCGACAAAAAATACTGGCAGTGGGACGACGTGCGCGGCTACGACGGCGTAGGCGAAGCAGGCGTTACCAGCCCGGCGTCACTGGATCGCCTGACCCAGCCGGGACGCAATTTCGCCGTGAATGTGGTGTGGGATATCTGATCCTCCGGAGATCCATTGTGGGAGCGACCGGGGTGGCGATCCACCTTGCTCGCGAAGCAGGTAGTACATCCGGCGCTGTCTCGGAGCCTGAGACACCGCCTTCGCAAGCAAGCTTGCTCCCACACGTTCAAGCCGGTTCGCAAACTTTTTACGCAAATGGCCCCTCCCGATCGTCTTGTTAACAAGCCCGCCGCTTTCACAAGGAAGACCCGATGACTCCCGAAAATCATGCTCCGGCTCTGCGTTCGCAACGTTTGAATCTGGTGACCCACGCGCCCCACGAGCAACTGGACAAAGCCGTCAAGGCCAATGCGCCGTTCGAAACCCTGGGCAGCTACGCCCGCTTCGTGGTTGCGCAATATCTGTTTCAGGCGGAATTGAAAGCGCTGTACACCAATCCTGACCTGATCAAAGTTTTCCCCGACCTGGCGAGCCGCTGCCGCGCCGAGCAGGCAATGGCCGATCTTGGCGATCTGAATACCGACGTCCCCGCGCAGGTCAGCGGCGCGTTGCGCCCCCCCACCAAGGCTCAGGCGCTGGGCTGGCTGTTCGTCTCAGAAGGCTCGAAACTCGGCGCTGCGTTTTTGATCAAACGTGCCGCCGCGTTGAACCTTAGCGACACCTTCGGCGCCCGCCATCTCGGCGAGCCCGCCGGTGGTCGCGCCGAAGGCTGGAAGACCTTCACGCGCATCCTCGACAGCCAGACGCTAAGCGCAGAAGAGGAAGCGCAGGCCGAGCAAGGCGCCATCGAGGCGTTTGAGCGCTTCAACGTGTTGTTGCAACACGCATACTCCACGGCAAAGCCAGCTGCAATGGCCGCCACCTGAAAACAGGCCCGGCCTGTTAAGCTGGCCGGGATTTCAATGACAGCCATGTCCCCATCGACCACTGACGAGACCATGACCAGCAAACCTCCAGGGTCCAGAATTTCCCGCTGTCTTTTTGGCCTGCTCGCTTACACCAGCCTGGGCATCGGCCTGATCGCCATTTTTGTGCCAGGCTTGCCCACCACCGAATTCATCCTGCTGGCTGCCTGGGCGGCGACCAAAAGTTCGCCGCGCCTGAGCGCCTGGCTGGAGAACCATCGTCTGTTCGGCCCGATCCTGAGCAATTGGCGCAATGGCAAGCTGGTCGCGCGGCAAGCCAAGATCAGCGCCACGATCAGCATGCTGGTTTGCGCCATTCTCATGTTCAGCCTGATGCCCCACAGCTGGCCGCTGTATGCCGCAGTCGCGGGCATGAGCCTGGGCAATCTGTGGATCTGGTCGCGCCCGGAACCCACGGCCGCGCCTCAGTGATGGCAACGGTTTTGCCCCACGTCACGTCCGTGTCATTCAATATCGTCTAAGGTTGCATCTTTTCCTGCCGCTGAACGCTGGATAGCCCGAACGGTCTACCCTTCTCTTTCGACTTTCCTGAGGCAATGACATGTTCGAGCCAGGCCATCTCCATATTTGCCGTACTGCGCTGCAAGCCTCGGATTTCAGCTATGACATCCATATTCGTTATGAGATCTGCGAAAACCCCGTGGAAGGCACGTCCATGCACTTCGCCATGGAAGGCGACGTGGGCGGCAATACCTTTCAGGAAGAGTTTGAACTGCCGCGCGATCTGGCCTTCAACTTCGCCCATGACGCCAACCGCATCGCCATCAAACACGGCCTGCCACCTGCGGCAACGCTGCCTTTGGCAATGCACAAGGACTACGACCTGATGTTCGAGGACGTGCGCAAGAAACTGCACGCCGAATCGGGTGATCCGGTGAAGCCGGAGCATCTGACGTAAGAATCCGGTAGGAGCGAACCAGTGTGGGAGCGAGCTTGCTCGCGAAGCGGCCTGACGCTATGTTTCGCCCACACGTTGTCTGCTACAGGATTCGCGATGATTACTGGCATAATCGCCCCCCTCGCGGCCCAGAATCCATAGCTTGCCATGCGCATCCACGTCAGCTTCATCGACCGAGTCGGTATCACTCAGGAGGTCCTGGCCATTCTGGGTGGACGCAATCTCAACCTCGATGCCGTGGAAATGGTGCCGCCCAATGTCTATATCGATGCGCCGACCCTGAGCCATCAGGTTCTTGAGGAACTCAAGGACGCCTTGTTCCGGGTGCGCGGCGTCGAGGCGATCACCGTGGTCGACATCCTTCCCGGCCAGCGCCGTCACCTGCAACTGGATGCCCTGCTCGCAGCCATGACCGATCCGGTCCTGGCGCTGGACAGCGCCGGCCATGTGTTGCTGGCCAACCCGGCCCTGATAACCCTGATCGGTCGTGAACCCGCCGGTGAGTCCGTGGCCGAGCTGTTCGCCGATCCCGGACTGCAAAGCGCCCTGCTGGAAAACGGTTTTCGCCTGCCGCTGCGCGAAGTCACCCTCAACGGTGAGGCCTTGCTGCTGGACGCCACGCCGATCACCGATGCCGGCGCGCTGCTGACCCTGTATCAACCGAGCAGGATCGGTGAGCGGTTGTCTGCGCTGCACCACGATCACGCCGAAGGTTTCGATGCCTTGCTCGGCGAATCTCCAGCCATTCGCACCCTCAAGACCCGCGCGCAACGGGTGGCGACACTGGATGCGCCGCTGCTGATCCAGGGTGAAACCGGCACCGGTAAAGAACTGGTCGCCCGCGCCTGCCACGCTACCAGCGCCCGGCACAGCGCGCCGTTCCTGGCGTTGAACTGCGCGGCACTCCCGGAAAACCTCGCCGAAAGCGAGCTGTTCGGCTACGCCCCCGGCGCCTTCACCGGCGCGCAACGTGGCGGCAAGCCGGGGCTGATGGAACTGGCCAACCACGGCACAGTGTTCCTCGACGAAATCGGCGAAATGTCGCCTTATCTGCAAGCCAAACTGCTGCGCTTTCTCAATGACGGCAGTTTTCGCCGGGTGGGCGGCGACCGGGAAGTGAAGGTCAACGTGCGCATCCTCAGCGCCACCCATCGCAACCTGGAAAAAATGGTCAGCGAGGGCACGTTCCGCGAAGACTTGTTCTACCGCCTCAACGTGCTCAATCTCGAAGTGCCGCCGTTGCGTGATCGTGGTCAGGACATTCTGCTGCTGGCGCGGTATTTCATGGAACAGGCGTGCGCGCAGATCCAGCGCCCGGTGTGTCGCCTGGCGCCCGCAACCTATCCGGCGCTGCTCAGCAATCGCTGGCCGGGCAATGTGCGCCAACTGCAGAACGTGATTTTCCGCGCTGCCGCAATCAGCGAAAGCAATCTGGTGGACATTGGCGACCTGGACATTGCCGGCACCGCCGTGGCTGGCACCCAGGACGGCGAAGTCGGCAGCCTGGAACAGGCGGTCGAGCAATTCGAAAGGTCGCTGCTGGAAAAGCTCTACAGCGAACACCCGTCCACCCGCCAGTTGGCGGCGCGCTTGCAGACCTCCCACACCGCGATTGCCCATCGACTGCGCAAATACGGGATTTCGGGGAAGGGTTAGCGTCATTTGAGTGGGAGCGAGCTTGCTCGCGAAGAGGCCTCGGCTCACACCTCCAGCGGCCTCTACAAATGCCTTCGCGAGCAAGCTCGCTCCCACAGGTTGATTGCGCACACAAAGCAACCGTCTACGTAGCGATTTCAATACGACTGTAACGATATCGCTACGACCTCGGCATATCCATGCCCGCCTGACCTTTGCGCAAACTTCCATCCCCAGCAGCCCAACCTCTGTAGCGATTTCGCTACAATCGCTAATTGCCCAGTCCGACAAAAACCCTGAAACCCCCCGATTTCATTGCCCCAAACAAGATTGGCCGCAAACTTGCTAAGGACAATGCCATTACGCTCGCGCCAGTCACGAGCCTTTGTCCCCTTGAGGAGTTTTTATGAGCGAGTTGCGATTCACCGTTGACCACGAATGGCTGCGTGCCGAAGCCGATGGCAGTGTCACGGTTGGCATCACGCCTTATGCGCAAGAATCCCTGGGCGACGTGGTGTATGTGCAACTCCCGGAATTGCAGGCTTATAGTCAACACGCCGAGGCTTCGGTCGTAGAATCGGTGAAGGCCGCGAGCAGCATCAATATGCCGCTTGATGGCGAAGTGGTCGAGGTCAACACGGCACTCGACGCCACGCCGGAACTGGTCAATGAAGACGCTTTGGGCGCAGGCTGGTTCTTCCGTTTTATCCCGCAAGACGCCAGCGCCATCGATGGCCTGCTGGATCAGGACGCCTACGACCGCCTGATCAAAGCCAACGCTGAAGCCTGAGGAGCACGCCATGACTGACCGTATCGAATTGAGCACCGCCAACGAATTCATCGCCCGTCACATCGGCCCCCGCGCCGCTGACGAGCAAGCCATGCTTGCCACCCTGGGTTTCGACTCGCTGGAAGCCCTGAGCGCCAGCGTCATCCCGGAAAGCATCAAGGGCACCAGCGTGCTCGGCATGCAACCAGGCTTGAGTGAAGCCGATGCCCTGGCGTCGATCAAAGCCATCGCCAGCAAGAATCAGCTGTTCAAGACCTTCATCGGCCAGGGTTACTACAACACCCACACGCCCGCGCCGATTCTGCGCAACCTGCTGGAAAATCCGGCGTGGTACACGGCTTACACGCCGTATCAGCCGGAAATATCCCAAGGTCGCCTGGAGTCGCTGCTCAACTTCCAGACGCTGATCAGCGACCTCACCGGCCTGCCGATTGCCAACGCCTCGCTGCTCGACGAAGCCACCGCCGCCGCTGAAGCCATGACCTTCTGCAAACGCCTGAGCAAGAACAAAAGCAGCCATCAGTTCTTCGCCTCCAGCCATTGCCACCCGCAAACCCTCGACGTGCTGCGCACCCGTGCCGAGCCGTTGGGCATCACCGTTGTGGTGG
Source organism: Pseudomonas sp. DSP3-2-3 (assembly GCF_049898225.1). NCBI lineage: Bacteria > Pseudomonadati > Pseudomonadota > Gammaproteobacteria > Pseudomonadales > Pseudomonadaceae > Pseudomonas > Pseudomonas sp. DSP3-2-3. The sequence goes on from NZ_JAFCXH010000003.1 coordinate 190,507, forward strand.
CGGACGAAGCCGAGCTGAGCGATGTCAGCCCGTTCTTCGGCGCCCTGCTGCAATACCCTGCCAGCAATGGCGACCTGTTCGATTACCGCGAACTGGTCGAGCGCTTCCACGCCGCCAATGCCTTGGTCGCCGTGGCCGCCGACTTGCTGGCCCTGACGCTGCTGACCCCGCCGGGTGAATTCGGTGCCGACGTCGCCATCGGTAGCGCCCAGCGTTTCGGCGTGCCATTGGGCTTCGGTGGCCCGCACGCCGCTTACTTCTCGACGCGCGACGCGTTCAAGCGCGACATGCCGGGCCGTCTGGTCGGCGTATCGGTTGACCGCCACGGCAAGCAAGCCTTGCGTCTGGCGATGCAGACCCGCGAGCAACATATCCGTCGCGAGAAAGCCACGAGCAACATCTGCACCGCTCAAGTGCTGCTGGCCAACATTGCCAGCATGTACGCCGTGTACCACGGTCCGCGCGGCCTGACGCAAATCGCCAATCGTGTGCATCAGTTGACGGCGATCTTCGCCAAGGGCCTGACCGCGCTGGGCCTGAACGTCGAGCAGGAATTCTTCTTCGACAGCCTGACCGTAAGCACCGGCGCTGACACTGCCGCGCTGCACGCCAAGGCGCGCGCGCAACAGATCAACCTGCGGGAAATCGACGCCCAGCGCCTGGGCCTGTCGTTCGACGAAACCACTTCGCAAGCCGCTGTTGAAAGCCTGTGGGCAATCTTCGCGGGCCAAGGCCAGAGCCTGCCGGACTTCGCGGCACTGGCTGCCAGCGTTGAATCGCGTCTGCCGCCAGCGTTGCTGCGCCAGTCGGCGATTCTCAGCCATCCGGTGTTCAATCGTTATCACTCGGAAACCGAGCTGATGCGCTACCTGCGCAAACTGGCCGACAAGGATCTGGCACTGGATCGCACCATGATCCCGCTAGGTTCGTGCACCATGAAGCTCAACGCCGCCAGCGAAATGATCCCGGTCACCTGGGCCGAGTTCGGCAATCTGCACCCGTTCGCACCTGCCGAACAGAGCGCCGGTTATCAGCAATTGACTGACGAACTGGAAGCGATGCTCTGCGCCGCCACCGGTTACGACGCGATTTCCCTGCAACCGAACGCCGGTTCCCAGGGCGAATACGCCGGTTTGCTGGCGATCCGCGCGTATCACCAGAGCCGTGGTGATGAGCGCCGCGATATCTGCCTGATCCCGTCCTCCGCCCACGGCACCAACCCCGCCACCGCCAACATGGCAGGCATGCGCGTGGTCGTGACGGCTTGCGATGCACGGGGCAACGTCGATATCGAAGACCTGCGCGCCAAGGCCATCGAGCACCGTGACCACCTCGCGGCCCTGATGATCACCTACCCGTCGACCCACGGCGTGTTCGAAGAAGGCATCCGCGAAATCTGCGGTATCGTGCATGACAACGGCGGCCAGGTTTACATCGACGGCGCCAACATGAACGCCATGGTCGGCCTCTGCGCACCGGGCAAGTTCGGCGGCGACGTGTCGCACCTGAACCTGCACAAAACCTTCTGCATCCCTCACGGCGGTGGCGGCCCAGGCGTTGGCCCGATTGGTGTGAAGTCGCACCTGACGCCATTCCTGCCAGGCCACGGCACCATGCAGCGCAAGGAAGGCGCGGTGTGCGCTGCGCCGTTCGGCAGCGCGAGCATTTTGCCAATCACCTGGATGTACATCAGCATGATGGGCGGCGAAGGCCTCAAGCGGGCATCGCAACTGGCGATCCTCAATGCCAACTATATTTCCCGTCGCCTGGAAGAACACTATCCAGTGCTCTACACCGGCAGCAGCGGCCTGGTGGCTCACGAATGCATCCTCGATCTGCGCCCGTTGAAGGACAGCAGCGGCATCAGCGTCGATGACGTCGCCAAGCGCCTGATCGACTTCGGCTTCCACGCCCCGACCATGTCGTTCCCGGTCGCAGGCACCTTGATGATCGAGCCGACCGAAAGCGAATCCAAGGAAGAACTGGACCGCTTCTGCGACGCTATGATCAAGATCCGTGAAGAAATTCGTGCGGTAGAAAACGGTACCCTGGACAAGGAAGACAACCCGCTGAAAAACGCGCCGCACACCGCTGCGGAAATCGTTGGCGAGTGGAGCCATCCGTACAGCCGTGAGCAAGCGGTGTATCCCGTCGAATCGTTGATCGACGGCAAATACTGGCCGCCGGTTGGCCGAGTCGACAACGTGTTCGGCGACCGCAACCTGATTTGCGCGTGCCCGTCCATCGAGAGCTATCAAGAGGCGTAACCTCTGTTGTGGGACCGGCTTCAGCCGGGAAGAGGCCGGCACATCCGCCATATCTGTTGTTTCAGATAGACCGCCTTCCCGGCTAAAGCCGGTCCCACGATTGCCGCGCTTGAGCGCCCACAATCAAAGGAATCGATCATGACCACCGAACAACTGCTCACCACCCCGCTCCACGCCCTGCACCGTGAACTCGGTGCCAAAATGGTGCCATTTGCCGGTTACGACATGCCGGTTCAATACCCGGCTGGCGTGATGAAAGAACACCTGCACACCCGAGAAAAAGCTGGCCTGTTCGATGTATCGCACATGGGCCAGATCCGCTTGACCGGCGCCGAAGCCGCCAAGGCCCTGGAAGCGTTGGTTCCGGTGGACATCATCGATCTGCCGGTTGGCATGCAGCGCTATGCCATGTTCACCAATGAAACCGGCGGCATTCTGGACGACCTGATGGTCGCCAATCTGGGCAACGATCAACTGATGCTGGTGGTCAATGCCGCGTGCAAGAACGAAGACCTCGCGCACCTGCGCAAGCATTTGGCCGGCCAGTGTGAAATCCAGCCGTTGTTCGACGAGCGTGCCTTACTCGCCTTGCAGGGTCCGCAAGCGGTAACGGTCCTGGCGCGTCTGGCGCCGCAAGTCGCGACGATGACTTTCATGCAATTCGCCAGCGTCACGCTAATGGGCGTTGAGTGCTACGTCAGCCGCTCCGGTTACACCGGGGAAGACGGTTACGAGATCTCGGTCCCGGCGGATCAGGCCGAAGCGCTGGCGCGTCGTTTGCTGGCGGAACCGGAAGTCGCCCCGATTGGCCTTGGCGCCAGGGATTCGCTGCGCCTGGAAGCCGGTCTGTGCCTTTACGGACATGACATGAACACCGACACCACGCCAATCGAAGCCGGCCTGCTCTGGGCTATCTCCAAAGTGCGCCGTGCCGATGGCTCGCGTGCTGGCGGCTTCCCTGGCACGGAACAGATTTTCGCCCAGCAGCAATCGGCTCCGGCCCGCAAGCGCGTTGGCCTGCTGCCGCAAGAGCGCACTCCGGTGCGTGAAGGCACGGAAATCGTCGATGCCGACGGCAACGGGATCGGTACCGTTTGCAGCGGTGGTTTCGGACCAAGCCTGGGCGGTCCTTTGGCCATGGGTTATCTGGACAAGGATTTCACTGCGCTGGACACTCCTGTATGGGCCATCGTGCGTGGCAAGAAAGTACCCATGGTAGTGAGCAAAATGCCTTTCGTGGCGCAACGTTACTTCCGCGGCTAATAACTGCCGTCAAAAAAATGTGGTTGTATAACTGCGTATCCTAAAGTTATACAACTGCATACCATTGTTTAAATAAGCACCGTTAGAGCCCATGACACGCACCCTAAAAATGCGTTTGAAAGTTAAAAACTATCGATCCTGCCTTTTTGGTAAATAATTTAGAACAAGCCTTTTGACCCAGCAAAACCGGGCTTCGGCGGGGGCTTGTTTTTGTTACAAGAGATAGCGTAGAGTTTCCTTACTGTGTTTGCATAGGTCGCTGGAATCGGGACCTGGGCAGTAGCTCTGAGTTTTGCTACATCCCGCTCTACGCTTCTTACTTCCTGCAACCAGCCCCAGTTCTTTCATGAGAAAGAAGCTGTCATCAATTCAAGTTTCAGGGAATAAGAAAATGGCTGATCGTCAGAGCGGTACCGTCAAGTGGTTTAACGACGAGAAGGGTTTTGGTTTTATCACTCCAGAAAGCGGGCCGGATCTGTTCGTGCACTTCCGCGCTATTCAGGGCAATGGCTTCAAAAGCCTTAAAGAAGGTCAGAAGGTGACTTTCGTTGCAGTACAGGGCCAGAAAGGCCTGCAGGCGGATGAAGTTCAAGCGTCAGCTTAAATCTCTTCGTTAAAAAAGCCCCTGATGCTGACATCAGGGGCTTTTTTATGGGCGTAATTCCGTAAAATGCCGATCCTCCCCATGCCCGAGAGCTCTGCCATGTCCAAACATCTGCTGCGACCGCAAGGTGACTTTCCGGCTGCAGGCCTTGGCCGCCGGCTCGCAGCGATCTGCTACGACGCCCTGCTGTGCTTTGCGCTACTGATGATGACCGCGTTTGTCTACAAGCTGGTGCTGATGGCTTTTGTGGGTGAAGCCAAATTGCGCACATTGTCTGAATCAGGCTCCCTGGATGGCGACCCGTTGCTGTCGACTATTTTGTTCTTTGTCCTGTTCGGCTTCTTTGCCAAGTTCTGGACGCATTCCGGGCAAACCCTGGGCATGCAGGTCTGGGGAATCCGCGTGCAGAACGCCGACGGTACCGGCATCAGCCTCTGGCAGGCCTTGTTGCGCTTTGTGGTTTCCATCGCTTCGTGGCTATGCGTCGGGCTCGGCTTCATCTGGGCGCTGTTCGACAAGCAAAAGCGCAGCTGGCATGACATGTACTCGAACAGCCAGGTGGTGCGGATTCCGAAGCAGAAGTAAAAACGCGGCTAACCCGGCCTGGCTATGTGAAGCACTACCTCTGAGGGAGCGAGCTTGCTCGCGAAGGGGCCGGTACATCCAACGTGTTTCCGCCTCCCAAAAAACCGCCTTCGCTAGCAAGCTAGCTCCCACCAGGTTCGCGGCATCAACCCGCTCTACGCAGCAGGAAGATCCCGGCCAGCGCGCACACCGCCGCCGGCACCAGCACGGCAAACAATGGCGAGAAGCCGAAAACCAGACTCGACGGCCCGAGCAGGTCCTGGGCGATGCGGAAGGTGAAGCCCACCAGCACGCCGGTGAACACCCGCTGCCCCAGCGTCACCGAACGCAGCGGTCCGAAGATGAAGGAAATCGCCATCAGCACCAGCGCCACGGTGACCAGCGGTTGCAGCACCTTGGTCCAGAACGCCAGCCAGTAACGGCCGCTGTTCAGACCCTGATCCGCCAGATAGTGCGCATAACCCCACAGGCCGCTGATGGACAGGGAATCGGGCGGCAGCACAACGGTGCTCAGCAGTTGCGGGCTGAGGGCCACGTCCCAACGCTCTTGCGGGGTATTGATCACTTCGGTGCTGCCGTCGCGGAAGAACGTGGTCGTGACGTCTTTCAGCTCCCAGTAATCGGTCTTGAAATTGGCCTGCCTGGCGAAGCTGGAGGTGAGCATATGGCGCTGATCGTCGAAGCGATAACGCGTCACGCCATACAGCAAGCCATTGGGCTGCACGGTGTTGATGTGAATGAATTCCTCACCCTGGCGATGCCACAAGCCATGGCGTGCGCTTTGTGCGTCGCCGGTGCCTTGCGCCAGCGAGCGATTGGCCTGAGCCTGGTTTTCACTGACCGGCGCCACGTACTCGCCAATCAATACGCCTGCGATCATCAGCACCAGCATCGGCTTCATGACGGCCCAGACAATACGTCCGATGGACACACCGGCGGCGCGCATGATGGTCAGTTCGCTGCTGCTGGCCAGACTGCCCAGGCCGATCAGACAGCCGATCAGCGCCGCCATCGGCAGCATTTCATAAAGCCGGCGTGGCGCGGTGAGCAGCACGAAGCTGCTGGCGTCGAGCAAGGTGTAACTGTCGCTGACGTCGCCCATTTCATCGATGAAGGCAAACAGCGAAGCCAGCCCGAGAATGATCCCGAGCACAGCGAGAATCGCGACAAATACACTTTTGCCGATGTAACGATCGAGCTTAACCATGGGTCACCTCCGGTACGCTACGACGACTCGCCATTTTCAGGCGCAGCGGTTCCCAGTACAGAAGTCCCAGGCCAATCAACAAGAACAATGCGTGAACCCACCACAACCCCAGCGCCATGGGCAGCTTGCCTTTTTCAAGGGCGCCGCGCGCGGCAATCAGGATCGTCAGGTACGCCATATAAAGCAGGATTGCCGGCAGCAACTTGAGGTAGCGACCTTGACGCGGGTTGACCCGGGCCAGCGGCACGGCCATCAAGGTCACGATGAACACCAGGATCGGCAGCGAAACGCGCCACTGCAATTCAGCCTTGTAGCGCGGCGTATCGTTGCCGAACAGTTCGCTGGTCGGGATCGCATCGCGGTCGGTGATTTCGTCACTGATGTCCGGCTTGGGCAGCAAGGCACCGTAGGTGTCGTATTTGATGGCGCGGTAGTTGGCTTCGCCCGGATTGCCGTCGTAGCGATAACCGTTTTCCAGAATCAGGAAGCGACTGCCGTCGGCCTTGATTTCCTGGTGGCCTTTTTCGGCGACCAGCACGGTGATGCCGCGATCCTTGGACTTGTCCTGGGACATGCGTTTTTCGGAGATGAACACCCCGCCCAGCTTCGAACGATCATCCGACAGGTCCTGGGTGTAAGTCACCCGGCTGCCATCACGCAGGGTCTGGAAGCGCCCCGGCACCAGCGTATCGAATTCGGTCATCGCATCCTGTTTGTTGATCAACAGGGAAAATTGCGTCGCGCCCTGCGGCGCCAGGCTGAAGCTCAACCAGGCAACCAGCAGCGAAACCAGCGCCGCCGGAGCCATGGTAATCCACAGCAAGCGTTGCTGGCTCATGCCGGTGGCGGCGAGCACGGTCATCTCGCTTTCCAGATACAACCGGCCGTAAGCCAGCAGAATCCCCAGAAACAGACCCAGGGGCAGAATCAGCTGCAAAAAGCCCGGCAGACGAAAGCCCATGATCATGAACAACACGCCGGGGTCCAGCGCTCCGGAGGCCGCCTGGGCCAGGTATTTGATGAAGCGTCCGCTCATGATGATTACCAGCAGCACGGCGCTGACAGCGCTCAAGGTAAGCAGCACTTCTCGGGATAGATAACGGAAGACAATCAAACCAGACACTCCAGGGTTGCCAGGCGCAAGCGGCCGGACAAGAAAAAGGTATCAGCGGCGGTACGGTTTAGACCCGATAAACAGGGGAACCACCAAAAAAATATGCGGCATTATCCTGTGATTGAGGTGGTCTGTCACTGCGCACTCTGGATAGTTCGCACGTACAGGTCCTACACGTGGCCCTGCCGGTGAGTTTTACGGGGTTGTCAGGGGTCGTGCGCGGGGGTCAAACTGCGGGCCTTGTCGCTGGCATCGTCATGCGAGACACCTCTGCCCTGCCGCGCACGTCATTCATTTCGCATAGCTCATCGTTTATTCGGGGACCCCGACATGGAATTGGTTGTTAAAAGCGTAAGCCCAGAAACCTTGAAGACCGCCACGCTGGTAGTTGCCGTGGGCGAAGGTCGCGCGCTCAGCGACGCTGCAAAAGCCATCGACGTTCTGAGTGGCGGCGCCATCGCGGCGGTGCTCAAGCGCGGCGACCTGGCCGGCAAGGTCGGCCAAAGCCTGCTGCTGCACAACCTGCCGAACCTGAAAGCCGAGCGCGTGCTGCTGGTTGGCATCGGTAAAGACGCGGAATTATCCGACCGCCAGTTCAAGAAAGTCGTCAGCTGCGTGCTGTCGGTTCTGAAAGGCCTGGGCGGCACCGACGCGGTCATCGCCGTCGACCAACTGGCCGTGAAGAACCGCGACACCTATGGCAAAACTCGCCTGCTGGTGGAAACCCTGGCCGATGGCGAATACGTTTTCGATCGCTTCAAGACCCAGAAAGCCGAGCCCAAGGCGCTGAAAAAAGTCACCCTGCTGACCGACAAGCTCAGCGTTGCCGATGTAGAACGCGCTGCAACCCATGCCCAGGCTATCGCTGCCGGCATGGCGTTCACCCGTGATCTGGGCAACATGCCGCCTAACCTGTGCCACCCGACTTATCTGGGCGAGCAGGCCAAGGCATTGGGCAAAGCCTACAAAAACCTGAAAGTCGACGTTCATGACGAGAAAAAACTCGCTGAACTGGGCATGGGGTCGTTTCTGGCTGTCGCACAAGGCAGCGCCCAGCCGCCACGCTTGATCGTCATGAACTACTCGGGCGGCAAGAAAAGCGAGAAGCCGTTCGTACTGGTCGGCAAAGGCATCACGTTTGATACCGGCGGCATCAGCATCAAACCTGCGGCCGGCATGGACGAGATGAAGTTCGACATGTGCGGCGCCGCCAGCGTGTTCGGCACCCTGCGCGCCGTGCTTGAGCTGCAACTGCCGATCAACGTCGTGTGTGTCCTGGCCTGCGCCGAAAACATGCCGAGCGGCACCGCGACTCGTCCTGGCGATATCGTCACCACCATGAGCGGCCAGACGGTCGAAATCCTCAACACTGACGCCGAAGGCCGTCTGGTGCTGTGCGATGCCCTGACCTACGCCGAGCGCTTCAAGCCGCAGGCGGTAATCGACATCGCCACGCTGACTGGCGCTTGCGTCGTGGCGCTGGGGGGGCATACCTCGGGCTTGCTGGGCAACAACGATGCGTTGATCAATCAACTGCTGGACGCGGGCAAACTGGCTGACGACCGTGCCTGGCAGTTGCCATTGTTCGATGAATACCAGGAACAGCTGGACAGCCCGTTTGCCGACATCGCCAACATCGGCGGCCCGAAAGGCGGCACGATCACGGCGGCGTGCTTCCTGTCGCGCTTCACCAAAACGTACGAGTGGGCGCACCTGGACATCGCCGGCACAGCCTGGCTGAGCGGCGGCAAGGAAAAGGGCGCCACTGGCCGTCCGGTTCCGCTGCTGACTCAGTACCTGCTTGACCGCGCCGGCGCATAACCGGCCTGCATGAATGTGCCTGCCATCGGGCAGGCACATTTTGCGTACGGACTCCTACATGACCCAAGCCACATGACCCAAGTCGACTTCTATATTCTTCCCAGCGCCGAACCATCGGCTCGCCTGGACTTTGCCTGCAAACTGACCGAAAAAGCCTGGCGTCTCGGCCATCGCGTGTATCTGCATTGCAGCGATGCCGCGCAACGTGACGACCTCGACGCACGCTTGTGGCGCTTCAAGGGCGAAAGCTTCGTGCCTCATAGCCCGGCCGAAGACGATCAGGTCTCGCCCGTGGTTCTGGGCCTGGGGGAAGATCCCGGGCAGCATCAGGACTTACTCGTCAACCTTGATTTACGCATCCCCGAGTTCTTCAAACGGTTTGCCCGCGTGGCGGAAATCGTCGTCGAAGACCCGGCAATTCGTCTGGCCGCACGAGAGAGTTTCCGTTTCTATCGTGAACACGGCTATCCTCTGCAAGATCACCGGCTACAGCGTCTTTGAGCATACGATGGATACTTTGAAACCCCTGAAAGACTCCGCCAACCTGCTGGATGACCTTGAGTCGATCCGGCAACTGCTCGGCGATGACTCACTGCAACCGCCGCTGCTGACCGACACGGTAAAAAGCGAGACGCAGATTCCGTTGCTGTTCGATGTGGTAGGCGCCAAACCGGCGTTGAACCACGATCTGGACTTCGACACCGATGAAGCCGACATCCCGACGCTGACGCCTGTTCAGCAGGCCGAACCGCCTCAAACGCAAGCACCCCAGAAACCGGCGGCCAATCCGGATGCCCTGCTGCATCTGGAAACCGAACTGCGTGCTGCCGCGCAATTGATCATGCAAGACGTCATCGACGACTTCGCCCCGCACATCGAAACCGAAATCAAACGTCGCCTTGAAGCGCGGATGGAGCGGCTGCTCGCCGCAGCCGCAAGCAGTTAGCTGCAAGCTGTAAGCTGCAAGCCAGGCAAAAGCCGGACGCATTCCCTTGCGGTCCGAAACTCGAGGCTTGTAGCTCGTGAAACATGGCTTGCCGCTTGCGAAGCGCCGCTTGTGGCTTGCAGCTGCCCCCACCGCTATACTTGCCGGCTTTCCTGAATTAATGCCAATTAGGTTCCCGCCGCGCATGGACAAGACCTACCAGCCGCACGCCATCGAAACTTCCTGGTACCAAACCTGGGAGTCCGAGAATTATTTCGCTCCGCAAGGCTCGGGTGACCCGTACACCATCATGATCCCGCCGCCGAATGTCACCGGCAGCCTGCACATGGGCCACGGTTTCAACAACGCGATCATGGATGCCCTGATCCGCTTCCGCCGCATGCAGGGTCGCAACACCCTGTGGCAGCCGGGTACCGACCACGCCGGTATCGCCACGCAAATGCTGGTGGAGCGTCAGATCGAGGCACAAGGCCTGAACCGCCACGACCTGGGTCGCGACAAGTTCCTGGAAAAAATCTGGGAGTGGAAAGATCAGTCCGGCGGCAACATCAGCCGTCAGATTCGTCGTCTCGGCTCGTCCGTAGACTGGAGCCGCGAGCGCTTCACCATGGACGACGGCCTGTCGGAAGCGGTCAAGGAAGCGTTCGTACGCCTGCACGAAGACGGCCTGATCTATCGCGGCAAGCGTTTGGTCAACTGGGACACCAAGCTGCACACAGCAATCTCCGACCTTGAAGTGGAAAACCACGACGAGAAAGGCTTCCTGTGGAACCTGCGTTATCCACTGGCTGACGGCGCGAAAACCGCTGACGGCCTGGATTACCTGATCGTTGCCACCACGCGCCCGGAAACCATGCTCGGTGACGCCGCTGTCGCCGTGAACCCGGAAGACGAGCGTTACAAGGCACTGATCGGCAAGTTCGTCGAGCTGCCACTGGTTGGCCGCCGCATCCCGATCATCGCTGACGATTACTGCGATCCTGAATTCGGCACCGGCTGCGTGAAAATCACCCCGGCCCACGATTTCAACGACTACGAAGTCGGCAAGCGCCACAACCTGCCGCTGCTGAACATCTTCGACAAGAACGCCAACGTGCTGCCTGCGGCGCAGGTGTTCAACATCGACGGCACGCTCAACGAAAGCGTTGATGGTCGCCTGCCTGCCGAATACGCAGGTCTGGACCGCTTCGAAGCACGCAAGCAGATCGTCGCTGCGTTCGACGCCGCCGGCCTGTTGGTCAGCGTCGACGATCACGCCCTGAAAGTACCGAAAGGCGACCGCTCCGGCACGATCATCGAGCCGTGGCTGACCGACCAGTGGTACGTGTCCACCAAGCCTTTGGCTGAACCGGCCATTGCTGCTGTCGAAGACGGCCGCATCGCGTTCGTGCCTAAACAGTACGAAAACATGTACTTCTCGTGGATGCGCGACATTCAGGACTGGTGCATCAGCCGTCAACTCTGGTGGGGCCACCGCATCCCGGCCTGGTACGACGAATCCGGCAAGGTTTACGTCGGCCGCGACGAAGCCGAAGTACGCGCCAGGAACAACCTGGGTCCGGACGTTGCGCTGCAACAGGACAACGACGTTCTCGACACCTGGTTCAGCTCGGGCCTGTGGACATTCTCGACGTTGGGCTGGCCTGAAAAGACCAAGGCTCTTGAGACATTCCACTCCACCGACGTGCTGGTCACCGGTTTCGACATCATTTTCTTCTGGGTCGCCCGGATGATCATGCTCACCATGCATTTGGTGAAAAATGAAGATGGCACCCCGCAAGTCCCGTTCAAGACCGTGTACGTGCATGGTCTGGTTCGCGACGGCCAGGGGCAGAAAATGTCCAAGTCCAAGGGCAACGTCCTGGACCCGCTGGACATCATCGACGGTATCGAGCTGGAAGACCTGGTGGCCAAGCGCACCACCGGCCTGATGCAGCCCAAACTGCTGAAGAAAATCGAAAAGCAGACCCGTGACGAGTTCGCCGACGGCATCGCCAGCTATGGCACCGACGCGCTGCGCTTCACGTTCTGCTCGCTGGCGTCCACCGGTCGCGACATCAAGTTCGACATGGGCCGCGTCGAAGGCTATCGCAACTTCTGCAACAAGATCTGGAACGCCGCCCGCTACGTGCTGGACAAGGGCGAAGACTGCGGCCAGAACGGCGAAGCGGTCGAGTTGTCCCTGGCGGATCGCTGGATCATCTCGCAGCTGCAACGCACCGAAGCCGAAGTGACCCGCCAACTGGATCAGTTCCGTTTCGACCTCGCGGCGCAGGCCTTGTACGAGTTCATCTGGAACCAGTATTGCGACTGGTACCTGGAGCTGTCCAAGCCGGTTCTGTGGGACGAAACCGCGCCGGTCGAGCGTCAGCGCGGCACCCGTCGCACGCTGGTTCGCGTGCTGGAAGTCGCGCTGCGTCTGGCGCATCCGTTCATGCCGTTCATCACCGAAGAAATCTGGCAGCGCCTCGCGCCGCTGGCAGGCGTCGAAGGCAAGACCATCATGCTGCAACCGTGGCCAGTGGCCAACGAAGCACGCATCGATCAGGCCGCCGAAGACGACATCGAATGGCTCAAGGGCCTGATGCTCGCCACCCGTAATATTCGTGGTGAAATGAACATCGGTCCGGGCAAGCCGCTGCAATTGTTCCTCAAGAACGTCAGCGCCGAAGACCAGCGTCGTCTGCACGAGAACGATTACCTGCTGAAGAAACTCGCCAAGCTGGAATCCATCACCGTACTGGCACCGGGCGCGGAAGCGCCATTGTCCGCCACCGGTCTGGTCGGCGAGATGGAAGTGCTGGTGCCAATGGCCGGTCTGATCGACAAGGCTGCGGAACTGGCGCGTCTGGACAAGGAAATCCAGCGTCTGCAAGGCGAAGTGCAACGGGTGGGCGGCAAGCTGTCCAACGCAGCGTTCGTCGACAAGGCACCGCCGGAAGTCATCGCCAAGGAACGCGCCAAAATGGTCGAGGCTGAACAGGCCTTGGGCAAACTGGCGGAGCAACATGCTCGGATAGCCAGTTTGTAAACCTGGCAATGCGCTGACGAGAGGGAAGCCCAAGGCGGCTTCCCTTTTTATTTTGCTGATGGCTGCAAACGTCTCATGACGTCTTCGCGAGCAAGCTCGCATCCACCGTGGGAGCGAGCTTGCTCGCGAAGACGTCCATTCAGGCGACGAATCAGCCTCTGAACTGACTCCACGATTTCGGACACAGAAATGACCACTCCAGAAAAACCCAAAGCACAACGCAAGAAGAATCAGGGCGAGCGTCAGGCGAAACCCGCCGAGCCGCGAGAAAAGGCCACGCTGCACCCGCGCAATCGCCATCAGGGCCGCTACGACTTCCCCAAGTTGATCAAAACCAGCCCCGAGCTGGCTGAATTCGTGATCATCAATCCGTACGGCAAGGAAAGCATCGACTTTGCCAACCCGTCAGCCGTGCGCGTGTTCAACCGGGCGCTGCTCAAGTCGTTCTACGGCGTGGCGCACTGGGATATTCCCGCCGACTACCTGTGCCCGCCGATTCCGGGGCGTGCGGACTACCTGCACTTCCTCGCCGACTTGCTCGCCGAGCGCAACGAAGGTGTGATCCCGCGTGGCGCATCGATCAAGGCGCTGGACATCGGCATGGGCGCCAACTGCGTCTATCCGCTGATCGGTCACAGTGATTACGGCTGGCAGTTCCTCGGTTCGGATATCGATCCGACCGCGATTGCAGCGGCGACCGCCATCGTCAAATCCAACAGCCTGAGCAAAGCCATCAGCCTGCGCCTGCAAGCCAATCGCAAACAGATCCTGCTGGATTTGCTGAAGAGCGACGAACGCTTTGACGTGTGCATGTGTAACCCGCCGTTCCACTCGTCCATCGACGAAGCACAGCGCGGCAGCCAGCGCAAATGGCGCGCCCTGGGCAAGGCCGATCCCAAGCGCAAATTGCCGGTGCTGAATTTTGGCGGGCAATCCCAGGAGCTATGGTGTGAAGGCGGCGAAATCGGCTTCGTGACCCAGATGATCAACGAAAGCACGCGCTTGCCCAGGCAAGTGTTCTGGTTCAGCACCCTGGTGTCCAAGGCCTCGAACCTGCCATTGATTCAAAGCACCCTGAAAAAGGCCGGCGTCGCCGAAAGCCGCGTCATCGAGATGGGCCAGGGGCAGAAACAAAGCCGCTTCGTGGCCTGGACCTTCCTCGACAAAGCGCAGCAAGAAGCGTGGCGGCAGGAGCGTTGGGTTTAATCTGAAGAACTAGCGGGACAGGCTACTCGTGGGACCGGCTTCAGCCGGGAAGCCGCCATCACTGACGACGCAAATGCAGTGAATGTACCAGCCTCTTCCCGGCTAAAGCCGGTCCCACAGAACGAGCCCAACTGATGTCATCGCCCACAAAAAAGCCGTGCCCGGTTGACCGGAGCACGGCTTTTCAACAGCAAGCGTGGGCTTACTTGTTGATCGAGTCGCTCAGCACTTTAGCTGGTACGAACTTGATGACTTTCTTGGCAGCGATTTCGATGGCAGCGCCAGTCGAAGGGTTGCGGCCAGTGCGAGCTGGACGCTCTGCCACTTTCAGTTTGCCGATACCCGGCAGAGTGATTTCAACGCCGTTTTCCAATTGATCGGCAACAATTTGGCCCAATTGCTCAAGAGCGTTACGCGCGGTGGTTTTTGGCGCGTCGATAGCTTCAGCGATATCGGCGATCAATTGGTCTTTAGTCAGAGCCATGGTGGTGTTCCTTCCCTATCAAATTCATTTGGATTGCAGGATGCGGTGTCGGCCTGGGGCCAGGCAATGAACCTGGCCCTCCAGTAGCAGCCACGATTAATCGCGAAATGTAGATACTGAAACCGGGCTTTGGTTCGGCTCAATCACACACAAACTGCGGTGCTTGGCGCGCTGTAGTGCGCAAGACCGCGCAAAACTAGCACAGAGCCGCGCAAATATCCGCACTAACCTACCCGTTTGGACAGGATTAAAGTGTTTCAACCCAAAAAAACGGGGGTTTGGGCCTGATCGGAGCTAAAACCAAGGGGTGCAGCGATGTTTCATGTCTTTGGTGCGTTACACTGGCCGCCGTCACATCGAGCCACCCCGCTCGCCCACACACAGCCGAGAAGCCCATGCCGATCCGTCATTGCATCGTCCATTTGATCGACAAAAAACCTGACGGTACGCCCGCAGTCCTCCACGCACGCGACTCCGAACTCGCTGAGTCCCAAGCCATCGAGAACATGCTGGCCGACCTCAACGAGAGCTATAACGCCAAACAAGGCAAGGCCTGGGGCTTCTTCCATGCCGAGTCCGGCGCGCACCCGTTCAGCGGCTGGCTCAAGGAATACCTGGACGGCGGCAAGGACTTCACCGCGTTCAGCCGCGTGGCGGTCGAGCATCTGCAAAAGCTGATGGAGGAATCGAACCTGTCCGTCGGCGGTCACGTGTTGTTCGCTCACTATCAACAAGGCATGACGGATTACCTGGCCATCGCCCTGCTGCACCACAGCGAAGGCGTGGCAGTGAACGACGCGCTGGATGTCACCCCGTCGCGGCACCTGGATCTGGGCCAGTTGCACCTCGCGGCGCGGGTCAACGTTTCCGAGTGGCAAAACAACAAGACCTCCAGGCAGTACATTTCTTTCATCAAGGGCAAGAACGGCAAAAAGGTTTCGGAGTATTTCCGCGACTTCATCGGCTGCCAGGAAGGCGTCGACGGTCCCGGCGAAACCCGCACGCTGCTCAAGGCGTTCAGTGACTTCGTGGAAAGCGAAGACCTGCCGGAAGAATCCGCCCGCGAGAAAACCAAGACCCTGGTGGACTACGCCAGCAGCCAGAGCAAGATGGGCGAGCCCATGGGCCTGGAAGAATTGTCCGGGCTGATTGACGAAGAGCGCCCGCGCGCTTTCTACGAGCACATCCGCAACAAGGATTACGGCCTGTCACCGGAGATCCCTGCGGATAAGCGCACCCTCAACCAGTTCCGCCGCTTCACGGGCCGCGCAGAGGGCTTGTCGATCAGTTTTGAAGCGCACCTGCTGGGCGACAAGATCGAATACGACGAAGAGGCCGGAACCTTGATCATCAAAGGCTTGCCGACCCAGCTCACCGATCAGCTCAAACGCCGCTGAGGGCCTGACGCGATGTTGCTGCGCACCTTGAAGAAAGTCGTGCTGATCATGCTGTTCGTGGTGGTTTACCAGAACTGGGGCAAGATCGAGCACTTCTTCAATCCATCCCCGGTTGTCGTCACGCAAAGCCAGGCACAGGCCCGCGTCGTGCTCTACGCCACGGACTGGTGCGGCTACTGCAAACAGACCCGGCGCTTTCTCGACAGCAAAGGCATTCCCTTCAAGGAATACGACATCGAGAAATCCCCGGAGGGCCGCAAGGCTTACGAGGCATTGGGCGGGCGCGGCATTCCGTTGATCGATGTGAACGGCACGATCATTCGCGGTTTCAGTGAAGAGGCGATATTGGCGGCGTTGAACTGACGATCAACGCGCCGGCTCTGCCTCGACAACCTCAAAAAAACCTGTAGGAGGGGACTTGTCCCCGAAAAAGCCAGCCCGACAACCTCAATCTGCCTGACCCAGCTCGCTGCTGAAATTCGCTGATTATTTGGCAGGTCTGGGCGTTGTCAACAATGCGCGCTCGCGGTCGAACAAGGCGTTCGACAGGGCCCGCGCCTCGATGACAGAAATAAAATTCACCAAGTCTCCATCCGCCCCTCTAAAGCCTCCCGAGGGTATGAGGAATCTGGCAGATTTGGTTGTTTCTCCTGGCTCAAATACCAGCGGCGTGTCGAGACGCATAGTGCCCAGAAGCGTGTGCATTATCGGCGTATATATCCGCATGGAAATCCTGTTCGCGCTCGCCTCGGACAAAGTGACTTTAATCTCCAGCTCCTGCTCCAGCCCCGTTGGCACGATATGCACGTCTTCAATACTGACGAAGGGCAGGCGAATCGAACCGGTCGCTCCTAACGACGGTTTTACAAAGGCAATATCCGACAGGTAGATGTTTCCGCCGTTGGGTAGCGTGAACGACAGGCTGTTAACCGGCATGGACATGTCGATGCGAAACTCCTTGAGCGGTACTGTTATCTGTTGCTTGAGCACCGTTCCAACACCGGGATTGATTTCCGGGACAGGCCATAAGGCGGAAACGTTTCTCCTGACGTCGAGTACGCCCCCTTGCAACGTTATATAGAGCTCGATGGTTTCTTGAGAGTTTTCTTCCAGGAGGTGAGTGACGTGAAAACTTAAATGGGTATAACCCGAGACATTGACCGGTTCACTACCCTGTCGAGGGTAAAGTTCAAGCTGGGCGGGCGATGACGGCGTGTCGCTTTTAAGATTTAAAAAGCTGTGATACGCGTTGTGCGTGTAACGGAATTTATTGACGAATAAAGCCTTGTCCATTATTTCTCCGACGCCTTGCCCGATATTCCAATCCCAGTTTCCCGGCATGGAGAAGGTTTCGCCCGAATGAATCGCTTCAAAACTTTGAATCACGTAGCTACTTGATGCTGGAAAGTGGGCAGAGCTGCGCACCTGTGCCTCTGGAAGTACCGGTACAGTCACGAGAGAACCATCGAACAGTGGCAGATACTGTTGCTCTGCGCTCAGAGTCAAACGAAAGAAACCGGCGATATAAAAGGAGCCCAGCAGCTCCTGTTCCGGTTGTGTCAGGCGAGTCACCGGGACTTCATCCCACATGGCTGCGTCATCCGAACCGCCTGGAAATCCGGGCGACCATACCGGATTGAAATAGTTATGATTGCCGCCCAGCATTAATACGACACTGCGCAGCACGTTATCGTCAAATGCATAACGAGAAAGATCAGAGAACCCCTGGCCCGTTAAGTCTTGAACGTCGCCGTCCAGAAACGGTAGAACAACTGCTGTGTGCGTATCGGGGATGGCTACTCCTTCACGAGCCGTGCTGCCTAGAAACAAGGCGCTTCGTATCCCGTAACCCTTGTTAAAAAGCCTGTTCAATGTGACAGCCCTCGCCACGCCCTCACCGCCACGCGAATGCCCCATAAGGCCGATGTTCTGTAAATTCAGTTTACCCGCCAGAAAAGAGAGCTCAGGACGATTGCCTCCGTTCGCCTCGGCTAACAGATCAAGGTGCGCCAGAATCAAATGCCCACGTAACGTGCCACCGATACTTAAAGCACCGGGCGCCTCTATGGGAAAAATACCATTAGCCGACAGGGAAATAACGACATAGCCATGACTG
Source organism: Pseudomonas sp. DSP3-2-3 (assembly GCF_049898225.1). Lineage (NCBI taxonomy): Bacteria > Pseudomonadati > Pseudomonadota > Gammaproteobacteria > Pseudomonadales > Pseudomonadaceae > Pseudomonas > Pseudomonas sp. DSP3-2-3. The sequence goes on from NZ_JAFCXH010000003.1 coordinate 208,548, forward strand.
GCAAGACTTGATGCTGCCAGGCTGTAGCCTTCATGACTGGGAATGGGAAGATTATCGACACTGCAGGGCCAGGTACTTTGGATACCCTCTGCGCCATAACATGTATAGTGCCGCCCATGTAAAAATATAACAACGGGATGAGTGCCAACCGTATTATCCGGCATATATACGGCGGCGCGGAACTCCACGTTAGCGATGGCCTCGGGCAATGCCAATGCCTCATCACCATAGTCATAGTCATGGCGAATGACATTAAACTTTCCTGGGGACATTGAATCAGGTGCCATCATGCCTGCAGGCTTATCAATCACCCTGGTTTGAAATGGGACTTTACCTGCGGTGCACTGACCTCGATGCGACAAAAAAAATAGCCGAGGAGTCATGACTTCTATTATTCGGTCAATATCGACATCAGAAATGGACACTCTTAATGTTTTTTGGTCGTTTAACAGCCGAGCCTCACGTTCCACGCCATCAATGAACAGCGTTGGATAGGCATGCCCAGGAAAATCTGCGGCGTCCAGGTTAAACTCCACGTAATATGCAGCGTCTTCACATATTATCTTCCAGTTATGTTTTTTCATTGCCGTAGACTCCTGTCTAATAAGCGCAATTTTGTTTCCAGTTACTGACTCGCACACAGGGCACCCTACTACCGCCTTGCCGAGACTGGCAACTGTCAGAACTGACAAGTCAGCATAACTTTTCGCGCTTTGCACTGTTTTTTTAATCGCTATAACGGGGTCGCTGCGTGAGGCCATGCGAACCCCGTCATATTTCCGGACGCACATCCCGGCACTTAAATGTTTGTCACACCGGCTTTTAGTACGAGAGGCATCAGATGAATATTCAGCGCCTCTCAACCCGAAACCCGAACCGAGGAAAGTGCACATGCACCACGCCCGCGCGTTCGTCTTCGCGACGCACAATCAACTCCTCACGCCCGCTGTACACCAGTTCGCCCTCGACCGGATCAACGCCGTAATCAATGGCGGCAATCGTCACTTGATCGCCCGGCTTGAATCCGTTCGGATCGACAAACACTTCGTCCGGCAGCGCGGCGGGCGTTGCCTTGGCAGCAATCTCCAGGGCGTCAGCTGAACTCAGCTCGCTGCAAGCGCCATGGCCGAAGCCCAGCACACGACCCAGCCACGCGGCAATTTCCGGGTAGCCATCCACCAACGGTGCAGTAACCGGGGTTTGTTTAAGGAACCACAGCGTGTGCGCAACAGTGAAGTCCGCAATGGAAGGCACACCAAACAGAAAGTCGCCATTGCGTGCGAGTTGCAGTTCCAGGCGGGACATCAGCGTCGGCCATTGATGCCTGGCCTGCTCGGCTGGCAAACGGCTCGCATTGCCGCCGGTGAACAAGCCCGCGCGATCAGCGACGAAGGCCTTGACCGCTTCGGGCGGCACCTTGGCGAAGCGCACCGCCAGCGACTCAGGCTGGAATACCAGGGTCACGGCATGCATGAACATGACCGAATCTGCCCAGGCAGCAAAACTGGCGACGGTGAATTCCTGGCCTTCCGGGTAAAACGTCGGCGAGACCTTTTCCTGCTCAAGTCGACGCGCCATCAGCGCGGTATCGCAATAGATATCAGCACCAATCTGCAAGACTGGCGTCTTGCGATAACCACCGGTGAGCGCGGTCAGGTCGGGTTTGGGCATGATCGACGGGATGATTACCGAGCGCCACGACAACCCTTTGAAACCCAGCATCAAACGGGCTTTTTCGGCGAAAAGTGAATTCGGGTAATGGTGCAGGATGAGCTCTGTCATGTTCGGTCTGTCCGGCAGGTGGAAAGCCGATAGCTTAGCTGGCTGTGAGCCTGCGGCCTACGCAGTGAACCTGAAGTCACGACATCACGCGGATGGATCGGCTGCCACCCCCTGAAAACCCGCAGCCAGACACTCCTTGGCACTCTTCTTCAACTTCTTGATCAGCCGCTCCTGGCGTAACGCCTCGCCCTTGTCCGGCCAGGCTTCGACATAGACCAGCGCCACCGCAGGGCTGGAGCTGAAGTAGCGTGCGCCTTTGCCGCTCTGGTGCTTGGCGAAACGCCGCTGCGGATCGTCGCTGATGCCGCAATACAGCGAGCCATTCGCCGCGCGCACCAGATAGACGAACCATGGTTTGCTCGCCGCAGGTTCGGAGGGTGCGCTGATGACGGCGGGAGATGTGTCAGGCATGGCAGCAGTCGGGTTACATGAAAGGCGCGATTCTAACAGAGGCTCAACGCCCGGCCTGAAACGCCTTCAAACCCTTTTGCGCCTGGGCGCGAATCGCGTTCTGCACCATTGGCGTCCAGCCCAGCAACAGGCCCTTGAACCCCAGCGCCTGACGTGACCAGCGCCACAGGTCGAAGTGATCGTGGTGTTCGCAGATCTTGCCGTCGCGGAACACGAAGCGCGCCTGAATATCGTTGACCACGGTGTTGCCGGTCTGGCTGAACACGTACGTGGCGACCCAATGCGCCCCGCCGGTTCGTTCATCGGCACGTACGCTGTCGAAGGTCAGGGAAAAATCCTTGGCGCGAGACGTCAACATGCGCCACATGTCACTGGCCTCGGCGCCGCGCAGCTCACCAAACACCGGATCACTGAACAGCACGTCATCGCTGTAACAGGCGCTCATGGCTTCGGCGTCCAGTCGATTGAACGCCTCGTAGAAGCGGGTGATCAGGGCATTGTTGATCAGACGTTTATCTTCGTCACTCATGCAGGCAAGTCCGTTGAAGCAAAAGGTCGTTGCACGATAAGCGGCCAACGGGCGATTTGCCATGCCCATTCGCATGGCAAATACCCCGACTCAGATTTTTTCGCTGGTGACCTGCACGTACAGCGACCGACCGGCGCCCATTCCGGCAACGGTGGCGGCGATACCGATCACGGCGAAGATCCAGCCGATGGCGTCCCAGCCACCCGTGACATCATGCACCACGCCTACGGCGAAAGGCCCGACGGACGCAATGGTGTAGCCGATGCCTTGGGCCATGCTCGACAGATTGGCCGCTACATGAGAATCCCGCGAGCGCAGCACAATCAAGGTCAGCGCCAGACTGAACGTCGCGCCCTGCCCCAATCCCAATACGATGGCCCAACCCCACAGCCCATCCAGCGGCGCGTACAGGCAGCCGAACAAACCCGTCAGCGTCAATGCCATCGCCAGCAGAATGCCGGCTCGCTGATCCTTGCCACGGGTCGCGAGCCACGGCGCGGTCAGGGCGCTGACCAACTGCACCATGATCGACCCGGACAACAGCAGCCCGGCTTCGGTGGCGCTCATACCGCGCCCGATCAGCACCGACGGCAGCCAGCCGAACACGATGTAGGCCAGGGACGACTGCAGACCCATGTACAACGTAACTTGCCAGGCCAGCGGATCACGCAGCAAACCTTTGACGCGATACGCCACATGATGCGCGCCATGCCCGTGGCGGGCTTGCGGCAGCCAGACGATGGCGGCCAGCACGGCGGGGATCATCCAGAAGCCCAGACCGATGGCCCAGCTGTCGTCGAAATGCTGGCTCAGCGGCACCGTCGAACCCGCCGCGATCGCCGCACCCAGACACAAGGCCATGGTGTAGACGCCGGTCATCGCCCCGGCCTGTTTCGGGAAATCCCGCTTGACGATCCCCGGCAACAGCACGCCGATGATGCCAATACTGGCCCCGGCCACGAGGCTGCCGGCGAACAGCCCGACTTCGCCAAAGCAACTGCGCAAAATGATCCCCGCCGCCAGCATCAGCAAAATGCCGAACACCACCCGCTCCCCACCAAACCGGCGCGCCAGCCTTGGCGCCAAGGGCGCAAACAGTCCCAGGCACAATACCGGCAATGTCGTCAGCAAACCCGCTTCAGCCGCCGACAGCCCAAGGCTTTTGGACACGCTGTTAAGCAGCGGCGCGACACTGGACAACGCCGGGCGCAGATTCAGCGCCACCAGCACCAGCCCCAACAGCAGCAACCACGGCCGCTTGAGCAACGGCGGCGCGGGCGTATCGTCGGCTTCGCAATCGATCAGCTGGGCATCGATGTCGTGAGGAAGGGAATGATTTATTGGAGTCGTGCTCGCCGATGGCGCCTTGGTCGTCATGGGATTCTCGTAAAGGGCAGAGTGTGTAACAGCGCATTGCGCAAAGCATGCATCCTGTTGGAGAACCAGGGCGAATACAAGTTTCACCGGGATTGGGTACAGACGCTCCTGGGACCAAACTCTGTAGGAGGGAATTCATTCCCGAAGATGCCGGTGCATGAACCGACGTCTTCCCGGATAAATCCGGTCCCACAGAGATCGCCAAGCACCGTAACTCGCAAATCGCAAGACCCGTCTCTTTCCCTTGCGTGAAATTTCCTAGAAACTCTCAGCCGCTTGCGCCTGCCGATTTGGGTGTCTAGGCTGCGTCGGTCGCTGCACATCAGCGATCGGGTTTAGTCGCCCGGATCAATAGGCGCATATGATTTCACCTCTTATGGTGGCTGTGCGCAGGGCACTTTCGGGTGCGCCGGTTTCCTATTGGCCGGTCGACTAACCTGTGGCACGGCCACCACCCTTCGTTTAGTCGCGACGAGTGATGGCTCCTTACTGCAATAGGAGTTTCAACATGCTCAAGATCACCCCCGCTCAACCGTTGCCCACTGTGGAAGATTCCTTGATCCACGCCGTCGAACTGCTGCGTTGCGCATCTGCGACGGCGTATGAAACGGGCGATCACTTGAACGGCAGCCAACGCGACCTGGCCTTTGCCGTTATGCACCTGATTGATCTGGCGCGTGGCGCGGTGGAGCAGTCGCTGGATCGGTTGGAGGCTTAAAAGGCTCACGAGCGGCGCGATGCAGCGATAGCAATCCTCCTGAAACACCGCTTCGCGGCCGTCGTAACCTCCGATCGCTCCCACAGGATCGCCACGCTTGCCTCGTTCCAACGGGATTGCGTGAAGAGGCCTCGCCATCAATTAGCGCCCCATAAAAAACCCGAACACAAGGTCCGGGTTTCTCTCTGTCACCAACAACCAATCAATGCAGGATCTGGCTCAGGAACAGTTTGGTGCGATCGCTTTGCGGATTGTCGAAGAACTCGTTTGGCGGGGCCTGTTCGACGATTTCGCCTTTGTCCATGAAGATCACGCGGTTGGCCACGGTGCGGGCGAAGCCCATTTCGTGGGTGACGCAGAGCATGGTCATGCCTTCTTCCGCCAGGCCGACCATGGTGTCGAGCACTTCTTTTACCATTTCCGGATCGAGTGCCGAGGTTGGCTCATCGAACAGCATGATTTTCGGCTTCATGCACAGCGCGCGGGCAATCGCCACACGTTGTTGCTGACCGCCGGAAAGCTGGCCTGGAAACTTGTGGGCCTGTTCCGGGATACGCACGCGCTCAAGGTAGTGCATGGCGATTTCTTCGGCCTTGCGCTTGGGCAGCTTGCGAACCCACATCGGCGCCAGCGTGCAGTTCTGCAGGATAGTCAGATGCGGAAACAGGTTGAAGTGCTGAAACACCATGCCGACTTCACGGCGGATGGTTTCGATCTGTTTCAGGTCCGAAGTCAGCTCGGTGCCATCGACGACGATCTTGCCTTGCTGGTGCTCTTCCAGGCGGTTCAGGCAACGAATGGTCGTCGACTTGCCGGAGCCGGAAGGGCCGCACAACACGATTCGCTCACCCTGACGCACGTTCAGGTTGATGTCCTTGAGCACGTGGAACTGGCCGTACCACTTGTGTACGCCCTCCATGCGGATCATGCCTTCGGCGCCCAGAGGCTTACTGATAACTTCACTCATCACATAACTCCTAACGCTTGTGGCCTGTGTCCAGCTTACGTTCCAAATGCATGGAATAGCGGGACATGCCGAAACAGAAGATCCAGAACACCAATGCCGCGAAGACATAGCCTTCAGTGGCCATACCGAGCCAGGCCGGGTCGGCAGCAGCTTGCTTGACGCTGTTGAGCAGGTCGAACAGGCCGATGATGATCACCAGGCTGGTGTCTTTGAACAGGGCAATAAAGGTGTTGACGATGCCGGGGATAACCATCTTCAACGCCTGGGGCAGAATGACCAGCCCCATGGCGCGCCAGTAACCCAGGCCCATGGCCGCAGCCGCTTCGTATTGCCCTTTGGGGATTGCCTGCATACCGCCGCGAACCACTTCAGCCACATAAGCCGACTGGAACAGGATGACGCCGATCAGGGCGCGCAGCAGTTTGTCGAAGTTCATCCCTTCCGGCAGGAACAACGGCAGCATCACCGAGGACATGAACAGCACGGTGATCAACGGCACGCCGCGCCAGAACTCGATGAACGTCACGCAGACCACGCGCACCGCCGGCATGTTCGAGCGACGACCCAGCGCCAGCACGATACCCAGCGGCAATGCACCGGCAATACCGACCGTGGCGATCACCAGCGTCAGCATCAGGCCGCCCCACTGGCTGGTGGCGACGTTGGTCAGACCAAACACGCCACCATGCAGCAGGAAGAACGCAACGACCGGGTAGATGAACAAAAAGCTCAGGCCGTAGACGGCTTTGCGCGGGAAGCGCGAAATGAACAGCGGCGCAACGCCGACAATCGCCAGGATCACGGTCAGGTCTACACGCCAGCGCAGGTCGCCAGGGTAGTAGCCGTACATGAACTGACCAAAGCGTTGCTCGATGAACACCCAGCAGGCGCCAGCCTTGGTGCAATCGGCGCGTGTGGTGCCGACCCAGTTGGCGTCGATGAACGCCCAGCTGAGAATCGGCGGCACGACCAGGAATACCAGGTAGATCGAAAACAAGGTCAGCAGCGTATTCATCCAGCTGGAGAACAGGTTTTGCCGCATCCATGCCACGGGGCCGAACACTTTGCCCGGTGGTGGCATATCAGGTTTGAAAGTATGGGTAGTCATGGGCGCTTCCTCACCGCTCAATCAGCGCAATGCGCTTGTTGTACCAGTTCATCAGCAGGGAAATGCTGATGCTGATCGCCAGGTACACGCTCATGGTGATGGCAACGACTTCAATCGCTTGCCCGGTCTGGTTCAACACCGTACCGGCAAACAGGGAAACCATTTCCGGATAACCGATACCGGCCGCCAGCGAGGAGTTCTTCGCCAGGTTCAGGTATTGGCTGGTCAGCGGCGGGATGATCACGCGCAGAGCCTGCGGGATGATGACCTTGCGCAGCGTCGGCCCAGGGCGCAGGCCCAGGGAACGTGCAGCTTCCGTTTGACCGTGGCTGACCGACTTGATACCCGAACGCACGATTTCGGCGATGAACGCTGCGGTGTACACCGTAAGCGCCAGGGTCAAGGCCAGCAGTTCAGGGATCAGAACCCAGCCGCCGACGAAGTTGAAGCCCTTGAGTTCCGGCATTTCCCAATGCACCGGCGCACCGAAGATCGCGGCACACAGCGCAGGGATCACGATGAGTAGCCCGAGGCCGACCCAGACCTTGTGGAACGGTTGCCCGGTGGCTTCAAAACGCTTGTTGGCCCAGCGGGTCATCATGACCACAGCAACAATGGCCAGCACAATGCTGATGATGAACGGCCACGCGCCATCAGCGGCCAGTGCTCTGGGCATGTTCAGGCCACGGCTGCTGACGAAGAACATCTCCAGGTAGCCGTGCGCCTGACGCGGACCCGGCAAGGTCAGGAACACCGCGAAGTACCAGAATAAAATCTGCAGCAGCGGCGGGATGTTCCGGAAGACCTCAACGTAGACAGTCGCCAGCTTGTTGATCATCCAGTTGGGTGACAAGCGGGCAACGCCAATGATGAAGCCCAGCAGCGTCGCCAGGACGATACCGATGAACGAAACCAGAAGGGTGTTGAGCAGACCGATGACAAATACGCGAGCGTAGGTGTCAGACTCCGTGTAATCGATCAGATGCTGAGCAATGCCAAACCCGGCACTGCGCTCAAGAAAGCTGAAACCCGAGGTGATGCCACGATGTTCCAGGTTGGTCTGGGTGTTATCGAACAAGAACCAGCCCATCGAGATCACCGCCACTATGGTGATGATCTGAAATGCCCACGCGCGCACTTTCGGGTCGCTCAAAGAGAGCTTTTGCTTGGGTGCGACGATTTGCTTTTCCATTGAATGCCCCAGGAAAAATGGAACAGAACAACGCCCGACAGCCTGTTGTTCAGACTGTCGGGCGCCGGGTCAATCAGCGAATTGGTGGAGCGTACTGAATGCCGCCTTTGTTCCAGAGATTATTCAGGCCACGCTTGATTTTCAGCGCGGTGCCTTCACCCAGGTTACGTTCGAAAACTTCACCGTAGTTACCGACTTGCTTGACGATCTGTACTACCCAGTCTTTCGGCAGTTTCAGGTCTTTGCCGTATTCGCCGTCAGCACCGAGCATACGAGCGACGTCCGGGTTTTTGGTCGATTTGGCTTCGGCTTCAACGTTTTTCGACGTCACGCCAGCTTCTTCAGCGTTCAGCATTGCGAACAGAGTCCACTTGACGATGCTGAACCACTCTTCGTCGCCTTTACGTACGACCGGGCCCAGAGGTTCTTTGGAGATCACTTCTGGCAGAACGATGTAGTCGTCCGGCTTGGCCAGCTTGCTGCGCTGTGCGTAAAGCTGCGATTGGTCGGAGGTCAGAACGTCGCAACGGCCGCCTTCCAGGGACTTGGCGCTTTCGTCAGAGGTGTCGAAAGTGATCGGGGTGTATTTCAGACCGTTCGAACGGAAGTAGTCGGAAACGTTAAGCTCGGTAGTAGTACCGGCCTGGATACAGATGGTTGCACCGTCCAGTTCCTTGGCACTTTTAACGCCCAGCTTGTTGTTTACCAGGAAGCCGATACCGTCGTAGTAAGTCACGCCAGCGAATACCAGACCCATGCCAGCGTCACGGGAGCTGGTCCAGGTGGTGTTACGCGACAGGATGTCGATTTCGCCGGACTGCAGCGCGGTGAAACGCTCTTTGGCGTTCAACTGGCTGAATTTCACTTTGTTCGCGTCACCGAATACGGCAGCAGCGACAGCGCGGCAGACGTCGGCGTCGATACCGTTGATTTTGCCCTTGGCATCAGGAACGGAGAAACCTGGCAGGCCATCGCTGACGCCGCACTGTACGAAGCCTTTCTTTTGAATAGCGTCCAGTGTCGCGCCTGCCTGAGCAAAACTGCTCACGCCGAGAACTGCTGCGGCGGCCACTACGGCCAGGGTGGATTTCAACATCTTCATTCAAACCTCCAGTTTGCTCTTTGTTGTGTCGGAGCTTGAGCCCCGCCGCACCCTTGTGAGGCACTGATGACCCGTGCTGGCTTATTTTTGGGTCATGCGGCGTAAGACCCGGATCCTGAATCGAGCGCAAGATCTTCTCGTCACTCGTAATCACGACCCCAAAACGGTCTGGCAGATTCAAGCCCCATGATGTTCCTGGACCAACCCGGTACAGGACGAACCGTGCCGAAAATCCTGATGCATGGATTCCGTGCCTGCCCCGGTGGTTATCAGTCATACGCTGATAGTGTTACCGACCGAGGTGAGCGCTTTCACTCCAGCGTTTTTATAGCAAAGCCCGTACCAGCATGATGGCAGAGTCGAATTAGCGACAGGTCAATAGGAAAACTTGTAACCTTGCGACATCTTCTTTCATTTTTAACAGGCCGTGCACCGCCTTAACGCACTGCAAAAGAGCGACCGCACGGTAATGGAGCGCACATGAGTGAGACCCTTGTTCTAGAGCCGATCCAGGCTACCGACGCCTGCGTCATCTGGCTGCATGGTCTGGGGGCGGATCGCTACGACTTCATGCCCGTCGCGGAAATGCTCCAGGAAACACTGTTGACCACCCGCTTCGTGCTGCCCCAGGCACCGACCCGCGCGGTGACTATCAATGGTGGCTACGCCATGCCCAGCTGGTACGACATATTAGCGATGACCCCCGCCCGCGCTATTGATCACGACCAATTGGAGGCGTCGGCGCTGACGGTTTTGAACCTTGTCGAAGCGCAACGCGACAGCGGCATCGACCCGGCGCGGATTTTTCTGGCGGGCTTTTCCCAAGGTGGCGCAGTGATCCTGCACGCGGCCTTTCGTCGTTGGCAGGGTCCGTTGGGCGGCGTACTTGCGCTGTCGACTTATGCACCGACATTCAACGATCAGATGACGCTTTCTGCCAGTCAGCAACGCATCCCGGCGTATTGCCTGCATGGCCAAAACGATGATGTGGTTCAGTACGGCATGGGACGTGACGTTTATGAGCGGCTCCAGACGCTGGGCGTCACCGTCACATGGCAGGAATACCCAATGGGGCACGAAGTGTTACCGCAGGAGATTTCCGACATTGGTAGCTGGCTAAGCAACAAACTTAGGTAACACCGTTTTTAGACGCCTCTGGAATGCGCCTTTGGAGCCCATCGTGTAGCCCATTCCGCATGACACTACGCCGCGCCCTGTTCTTGCTTTACACTGCTCGGCGTACATTCCCTAATCAATCGACGAGATGACCGTGCTCAAAGCACTTAAAAAGATGTTCGGTAAAAGCGAGGCTGAGCAGCTCGCGCCTAGCCCTGTTACATCCTCCCCCGCCCCTATCAGCCCTGTTGCTGACGATTTGCAGAATCGTCATGCCCAGGTTTCGGCTGCGCCCAGCGCATCCGTTGCTGTTGAGGAATCGCGCGAGGAGCCCGCCAAGGCCGAACCGGTCAGCTCCGCCAAACCAAAGTCCGAGCGCCCACGTCGCGAGCGCGCGCCCAAGCCGCCAGTGGTCGTCTGGAACCTTGCAGATTTCGTCGTCGAGCCGCAGGAAGGTAAAACCCGCTTCCATGATTTCGACCTGGCGCCGGAATTGATGCACGCGATTCAGGATCTGGGGTTTCCGTATTGCACACCGATTCAGGCCGAGGTGCTGGGTTTTACCCTTAAAGGTCAGGACGCCATCGGTCGCGCCCAGACCGGTACCGGTAAAACCGCAGCGTTCCTGATTTCGATCATTTCGCAGCTGACCCAGACGCCGCCGCCCAAAGAACGCTACATGGGCGAGCCGCGTGCATTGATCATCGCGCCGACCCGCGAACTGGTCGTACAGATCGCCAAGGACGCCGCCGACCTGACCAAGTACACCGACCTGAACGTCATGACGTTCGTGGGCGGCATGGACTTCGACAAACAGCTCAAGCAGCTTGAAGCGCGCCATTGCGACATTCTGGTGGCAACGCCGGGCCGTCTGCTGGACTTCAACCAGCGCGGCGAAGTGCATCTGGACATGGTCGAAGTGATGGTGCTCGACGAAGCCGACCGCATGCTGGATATGGGTTTCATCCCACAAGTGCGTCAGATCATTCGTCAGACGCCGCACAAGGGCGAGCGCCAGACTCTGTTGTTTTCCGCGACCTTCACCGAAGACGTGATGAACCTCGCCAAACAGTGGACCACCGAACCCGCCATTGTCGAAATTGAAGCCCTGAACGTCGCCAGCGAAATGGTCGAACAGCATATCTATGCCGTGGCCGCTGCCGACAAATACAAGCTGCTCTACAACCTGGTTACCGAAAACAACTGGGAACGGGTGATGGTCTTTGCCAACCGCAAGGACGAAGTGCGCCGCATTGAAGAACGTCTGGTACGCGATGGTGTGAATGCCGCTCAGCTTTCCGGCGATGTGCCGCAGCACAAGCGCATCAAGACGCTGGAAGGTTTCCGCGAAGGCAAGATTCGCGTGCTGGTAGCAACCGATGTTGCCGGTCGCGGGATTCACATCGATGGCATCAGCCACGTGATCAACTTCACCCTGCCGGAAGTGCCGGACGATTACGTGCACCGTATCGGCCGTACCGGTCGTGCTGGCGCGAGCGGCGTGTCGATCAGCTTTGCCGGTGAAGACGACTCGTATCAATTGCCGTCGATTGAAGAAAAACTCGGTCGCAAGATCAGCTGCGAAACCCCGCCAGCGGAGTTGTTGAAGCCGGTGGTGCGCAAGCCAGCGCAGCCGGTGTAACGGGCCTTCACTGCTCTGTGGGAAATTCTATGTTTGAGGGCAACCCACAGACGCCGCAGATGTGGTGTCTGCACCGACGCCTTCCCGGATAAATCCGGTCCCACGGGATGACCGCATTTCACCTGTGGGAGCAAGCTCGCTCCCACAAAACATGCAGGCTCACTTCCAACGATTCGCCGCCGCATGATCACTGTCCCGCCCTTCTACCCAACGCGGCCCGTCTGAAGTGGTTTCCTTCTTCCAGAAAGGTGCACGGGTTTTCAGGTAGTCCATGACGAAATCGCAGGCTTCGAACGCTGCCTGACGATGGGCGCTGGCGACGCCGACGAACACAATCGGTTCGCCCGGCTCCAGAGCGCCCACCCGATGCAATACCTCCAGCCTGAGCAACGGCCAACGCTGTTCGGCTTCTTCAACAATCTTGGCCAGGGCTTTTTCAGTCATGCCCGGATAGTGTTCGAGAAACATCCCCGCCACTTCCCGACCCTCGTTGAAATCCCGCACATAACCAACGAAACCCACCACCGCGCCAATGCCAACATTGGCGGCATGCAAGGCGTTGACTTCCGCTCCCGGATCAAAAGGAGCCGCCTGGACCCGAATCGCCATCGTCAGCCTCCCGTCACAGTCGGGAAAAACGCCACTTCGTCGCCAGCCTGCAACGGCTCGTCGAGCGAACACAGTTCCTGATTGCGCGCGCACATCACGCTTTGCTCGGCCAACACTTGCCAGGCCCCGTCGCGTTGCAACAGGTGCTGGCGCAGGTCATCGATGGTGGCGAAGTCGCCTGTGACCTGCTCGCCATCCAGGCCGAGGACTTCACGATAACGGGCGAAATACTGGACTTGCAGGGTCATCACGCCTCCGCTTGCGGTTCATCGGCTATGAAATGGCCGCTCTTGCCGCCGAGTTTTTCCAGCAGGCGCACGGATTCGATGACCATGCCGCGATCAACGGCCTTGCACATGTCATAGATGGTCAGCGCGGCGACGCTGGCGGCGGTCAGGGCTTCCATTTCCACGCCGGTCTGCCCGGACAATTTGCAGCGCGCGAGGATCAGGACCGTGTCTTCACCCTCGGCACTGAGTTCGACCTTGATGCTGGTGAGCATCAGCGGGTGGCAGAGCGGGATAAGATCGCTGGTTTTCTTCGCCGCCTGAATGCCGGCGATCCGCGCAACGGCGAATACATCCCCTTTGGGATGACCACCGCTGACAATCATTTGCAGGGTTTCAGGCCGCATGCGAATGCGCGCCTGGGCCACGGCTTCACGGAACGTCACGGATTTATCGGTGACGTCGACCATATTGGCGCGACCTTGGGAATCGAGGTGAGTCAGCACTTGCCTTACTCCTGAACAGGAGTGGGAATTGTGTGAGCTAACGCTGCAAGCTGCAAGCTGCAAGCTACAAGCTACAAGCTACAAGCTACAAGCTACAAGCTACAAGCTACAAGCTACAAGCTTTGGATCTTCGCTTGCAGCTTGCAGCTTGAAACTTTTCATCTACAAATGCGACTCCGCATACTCGGCCAGGATGGAGCGTGGCACGCCTTGCAGCGAGATGTGCACGCCGTTGGGGAAGTCTTTGAAACGCTCCGTCAGGTAAGTCAGCCCGGAACTGGTGGCCGACAGGTAAGGGGTGTCGATCTGCGCCAGGTTACCCAGGCAGACCACTTTGGAACCGGCGCCGGCACGGGTGATGATGGTTTTCATCTGGTGCGGCGTCAGGTTCTGGCATTCGTCGATCAGAATCAGGCTCTGCTGGAAGCTGCGACCCCGGATGTAGTTGAGGGATTTGAACTGCAACGGCACTTTGCTGAGGATGTAATCGACGCTGCCATGGGTGTTTTCGTCATCCATGTGCAAGGCTTCGAGGTTGTCGGTGATCGCGCCGAGCCACGGCTCCATTTTTTCCGCTTCGGTGCCGGGCAGGAAGCCGATCTCCTGATCCAGGCCCTGCACGCTGCGGGTGGCGATGATGCGACGGTAGCGCTTGCTGACCATGGTCTGCTCGATGGCAGCGGCCAGCGCCAGAATGGTCTTGCCGGAACCGGCGGCGCCGGACAGGTTGACCAGGTGGATATCGGGATCGAGCAAGGCAAACAGCGCCAGGCCCTGATAGATGTCGCGCGGCTTGAGACCCCAGGCTTCCTGGTGCATCAGCGGTTCCTGGTGCATGTCCAGAATCAGCAACTCGTCAGACTTGATGCCCTTGATCCAGCCGACGAAACCCTGTTCGTCAATGATGAACTCGTTGATGTGAACCGCCGGCAGGTTGTCGGTGAGCTGCACACGGTGCCAGGTGCGGCCATGATCCTGACGGGTTTCGACCTTGCTGACGCGATCCCAGAACGAACCGGTCATGGTGTGATAGCCACGGGACAACATCGACACGTCGTCGACCAGTTGATCAGTGCTGTAGTCTTCTGCGGCGATCCCACACGCCCGCGCCTTGAGGCGCATGTTGATGTCTTTGGTGACCAGCACCAGGCGCAAATCCTTGTCGCGCGCATGCAGGTCGATCAGTTGGTTGATGATGATGTTGTCGTTGAGGTGTTCGGGCAGAAGGTTGTTGGGCTCCTCGCGCTTGCTCATCAGGATGGACAGGAAGCCTTTGCGCACACCGGTACCGCGATCAATCGGTACGCCGAGTTCAACTTCCTCGGGTGTGGCTTCGCCCAGAGTTTTGTCGATCAGGCGAATCGCCTGGCGGCATTCGGCGGCAACCGAGTGTTTACCGGCCTTGAGCTTGTCCAGCTCTTCGAGGACGGTCATGGGAATGGCGACGCGGTGTTCTTCGAAATTCAGCAGGGCATTGGGATCGTGAATCAATACGTTGGTATCGAGCACGTAAAGGATTGGCTGGTTTGAGGAAGGGGTGCGTCCGTGATCATCCATACTCGCTCACCTTTATAAAAGCCAAGCGACGCAGAACCACAACAATACTGCGCCACGAAAAGGCCGCCGGGCTTTCTCCTTCAAGCAGGAGAAATATGCTCAAGGTTCGTCTGGAAGGACGCCACCTGTGTTGCAGGTTTCGGCGGTCTGTAGTGGTAATACCGCAAAACCCATGACAGAAAAAAGCTCTTTGACACTTTTTTGAAGTTTATTTCACAGTATGACGAATAGCCCTTGGCGACCTGCGTCAGTGCGCTTACAGTCGGAAGTCCGCCCCACTCGAAATATGCCCGAAATCCCGGCAGATCCCCCACTCAAACGCGTGTAGCCCCTTATTCTGCGGGGCTCTCAGGGATATTGCGGCAATCGTCCCAAATCAGCTCACTTTGTGCCGTATTGGCCAGCAACAGCGGCACTGCCGATTGCACTTTGGCACTGGCGTCGTGAAACACCACCGTACCGCGTCGCCACAACAGCATCAGGTTAATAATCCGGTCACTGATCTGTTCGGTGGAAAGCCGGCCGTTGGCATCCTGGGCATCGATCGTCCACAGCGAAACGCGCAGATTCTGATCGCGGAAAAATTGCCCGCTGTCCGCGCGACGATGGCCATACGGCGGACGGAACAACGGCACGTAGTTGTCCGGCAGCAGTTGTTGGGTCAAACCCGCGCTGCGCACCACTGAGCCCTGCCATTCCAGCCACTGACTATGCGAACGATATTCCCAGCCCTGAATCCCCACGCATTGCAAACGGTACAGGGACTGCAACGTCGTGGCAGACCCGGCTTCGAGGCGCTCCTGGAGACTTTTGCCCAGCACAAAAAATGTAGCGTTCATCTTCTGTTGGCGCATGAAATCGGCGAGCCAGTCCGTGCCGCCATCGGCGCCGGTAGGCCCGCCATCGAAATTCAGCTGAAAGGTTCGATCCGCCATTGCATCACCACTCAACTCGTCGGAGTTGTAGCGGGCGATTTCGCTGCTGGTCTGCGGGAACAGCGCAGCCTGAAACAGCAGCTCATTGAGATAGCGCTCATGAAAAGTCGCACTGGGCGCCGCCCATTTGGCGTAGAACGAATCATCGGCGATTTTGAATTCGGCGGCACGCGCGCGCAGCATGTCCATGTCTTCGACCAGTACGCAAAACGACGCGTCCTGTGGGCAGCTTTTTTGCGCGCTCTGGTAGTTCTCCAGCAAGCGGTTCCAGAGCCGGTTGCGGATCAGGTTCAGCGATTGCAGATTGACGTAGCGCAAGCCCAGGCGCTTCTTCAGGCCTTCTTCGTCCAGACCTTCGCTGAGATACAGTGCGTGGGCGAAACCGAGAATTTCGGCACGCGACGCCACGTCGAACAGATCGGCGGTGACCAATGGCTCGGGCCACGCGCCGCGATCGATGGTTGCCACCTCGGGCAATGCCGCGTGGGCCTCAAGCCCGAACAGACACGCGCAAACTGCTAAAAACTTACGCAAAACCAATCGCTCCCTTAATCGCCAGACTAGCGCGGCACTATAGCCCAAATGCCCGGCATGGCTGATGTCGAGGGTGATACAAAGCACAGCCGTTTGTGGGAGCGAGCTTGCTCGCGAAGCAATGCGTCATACTAAACAGTTTTGGCTGACCCGACGCCATCGCGAGCAAGCTCGCTCCCACAGGGACATTTCACCAGGCGTTTATGCGTTTTATTGGCTCCCGCAGGCCGAAGTCCCTAGAATCGCGCCACGATTAAAGGAGACGACTTTATGCTGATGGTGATTTCCCCAGCGAAAACCCTCGATTTCGACACCCCGCCGACCACTGCCCGTTTCACTCAGCCGCAATACCTGGACCACTCGCAGGAGTTGATCACCCAGCTGCGCGAGCTCAGCCCGGCGCAGATCAGCGAGTTGATGCACCTGTCCGACAAGCTCTCGGGCCTCAATGCCGCGCGCTTCGGCAGCTGGACCCCGGCCTTCACTCCGGAGAACGCCAAGCAGGCGTTGTTGGCGTTCAAGGGCGATGTGTACACCGGGCTGCAAGCCGAGACCCTGAGCGAAACCGAGCTAACTTATGCTCAGGACCACTTGCGCATGCTGTCGGGTCTGTACGGCCTGCTTCGGCCGCTGGACCTGATGCAGCCGTATCGGCTGGAAATGGGCACCAGACTGGCCAACGCTCGCGGCAAGGACCTTTACGCATTCTGGGGTACGCGCATCAGCGAATGGCTCAACGAGGCGCTGGCCGAGCAAGGCGACGACCTGCTGCTGAATCTGGCATCGACCGAGTATTTTTCCGCCGTCAAACGCCCTGCCTTGAATGCCCGGATCATCGACACCGAGTTCAAGGACTTCAAGAACGGGCAGTACAAGATCATCAGCTTCTATGCGAAAAAAGCCCGAGGCATGATGAGTCGCTTCGTGATTTCCGAGCAGATCAATACACCCGACGCACTAAAGCAGTTCGACGCTCAGGGCTATCGCTACAACAGCGAACAGTCCACGCCCACCAAGTTAGTGTTCTTGCGGGAAACTCCCGAACACTAAAGTCAGTTGTAAAGCGCAACAGCAAGTCGGGTTGCGCTGATACGCCCCTTTATCGTGACGCGTTTTTGACGAGTTAATGACGTCAATATTAAGTCTTCGAGTTTTCCAACTTTCGATTCTCAAAAAATTAACAAACTTTTTCCGTGCTAGCATTTTGCTTTTTCACGATAGTGGCTTTTCTATATTAGGACGCTAAACCCCCTGAGAACTAAGGCCTGAACGGAAAATGCCATCATTGTGAGATTACTTATCCGGGCGATTTGAAATCGGCGAATCTCAAAAAGAGGACGAGTGGCCAGGAACTTATCTCGAAATCAGGGGCTCCTACATCCCGTAACAATTCTCGCCAAGCTTGTGAGAGATCACTTACAGACAAGGTGGGGAAACTGGAAGTTGCCGACCACGATGTTTGACCTGACAGGTCAAGGCGGTAGGTATCTGGAGATAAATGCACCATTTGGCAACGATTGGTTATTGGGCAAAGCACTATCGAGGTGCACACAGCGTGACTCAGGAACGACCGCAAAGGCTTTAGCCCGCGCCTCTGACCTAGAGACCACTGGGGACACCGAACGGAGTGGCTTGCCGCGTCCCAGAGCGAGATCCTGCAGCGTTACATACAGGTTACTTGCCACGAATACTCAGCAGTACTTGAGTCCGCCTTAACTATTTGGCGCTCACCTTTCAACTATGCCTGCGTTCGATATGTGACTTCTACAAGTCACGTTTTTCGAGCGCGCGATAACTGCTGGTCAAATTTTAATATCCAGCCAACTTATGGCGTGAACATCGAGGAGAATACGATGCGTATCAGCATCTTTGGTTTGGGTTATGTCGGTGCAGTATGTGCCGGTTGCCTTTCTGCGCGGGGTCATGATGTTGTTGGTGTGGATATCTCTGCAGCCAAGATCGACCTTATCAATAGCGGCAAATCGCCAATCGTAGAACCTGGCCTGGAAGACCTCCTGGCACAG
This sequence comes from Pseudomonas sp. DSP3-2-3, assembly GCF_049898225.1. Classification (NCBI taxonomy): domain Bacteria; kingdom Pseudomonadati; phylum Pseudomonadota; class Gammaproteobacteria; order Pseudomonadales; family Pseudomonadaceae; genus Pseudomonas; species Pseudomonas sp. DSP3-2-3. The sequence continues at coordinate 226,884 of NZ_JAFCXH010000003.1, forward strand.
GGTATTCGTACCGGCAAACTGCGCGGCACCACAGACTTCTCCGAAGCCATTCGGGCCACCGACCTGTCGATGATCTGTGTCGGCACGCCGAGCAAAAAGAACGGCGATCTGGAACTCGATTACATCGAATCCGTCTGCCGCGAAATCGGCTTCGTTCTGCGCGACAAGACTTCCCGCCACACCATCGTGGTGCGCAGTACTGTATTGCCAGGCACTGTCGCCAACGTGGTTATTCCAATCCTGGAAGATTGCTCGGGCAAGAAAGCCGGCATCGATTTCGGCGTTGCAGTGAACCCTGAGTTCCTGCGTGAAAGCACCGCGATCAAGGACTACGACCTGCCACCGATGACCGTTATCGGTGAATTCGACAAAGCTTCCGGCGATGTCCTGCAGTCCCTGTACGAAGAACTCGACGCTCCGATCATCCGCAAGGACATCGCAGTGGCCGAGATGATCAAGTACACCTGCAACGTGTGGCACGCCACCAAAGTGACCTTCGCCAACGAAATCGGCAACATCGCCAAAGCAGTCGGCGTTGATGGTCGTGAAGTGATGGAAGTGGTTTGCCAGGACAAGACACTCAACCTGTCCCAGTACTACATGCGTCCTGGCTTCGCCTTCGGCGGCTCTTGCCTGCCAAAGGACGTTCGCGCCCTGACCTACCGCGCCAGCACCCTGGACGTGGAAGCACCGCTGCTCAACTCGTTGATGCGCAGCAACGTGTCCCAGGTCCAGAACGCCTTCGACATCATCTCCAGCCACGACACTCGCAAAGTCGCCCTGTTGGGTCTGAGCTTCAAGGCCGGCACCGACGATCTGCGCGAAAGCCCGCTGGTAGAGCTGGCCGAAATGCTGATCGGTAAAGGCTTTGACCTGAGCATCTACGACGCCAACGTCGAATACGCTCGCGTCCACGGCGCCAACAAAGAGTACATCGAGTCGAAAATCCCGCACGTTTCGTCCTTGCTGAACTCGGACTTCGACACCGTGGTTGGCGGCGCTGACGTGATCATCCTGGGTAACCGCGACGAGCGCTTCCGCGCCCTGGCCAACAATGCGCCAGCTGGCAAGCACGTGGTCGATCTGGTCGGCTTCATGACCAACGCTACCAGCGAAAGCGACCGTACCGAAGGTATCTGCTGGTAAATCAGCCGCAAGCTGTAGGAGCGAGGCTTGCCCGCGAAGGGAACGACGCGGACGGGCTTCATACCGCGCAACTTTCATTCGCGGGCAAGCCTCGCTCCAACGGTTCTCTGTCCAGCCCCACGCTTTAAGCCTGGGGCTTGAGGCTTGCAACTGACTTTGGGATACCGATTATGCACAGGCTAAAGACCGGCCTTTTACAGGCCGCCGGTTGGCTGTTCTACCTGAGTTTATTGATGGGCCTCGCTCTGGCGTTGCCTACAAGTATCTTTGACGCCGAGTCGAAGAACTTTATTTTCCTGATTGGCGCCGTGGGTATCTGGCGCTACTCGATGGGTGCCACGCACTTCCTGCGCGGCATGCTGTTTCTGTACGTGGTTTACCCGCACTTGCGCCGCAAGGTTCGCAAGCTCGGTAAATCCGCGGACCCGTCCCATGTGTTCCTGATGGTCACCAGCTTTCGTATCGATGCGCTGACCACGGCCCAGGTCTACAGCTCGGTGATTCGCGAAGCCATTGACTGCGGTTTCCCGACCACCATCGTCTGTTCGTTGGTAGAGATGTCCGATGAGCTGCTGGTCAAGGCGATGTGGGAAAAGGCCAATCCGCCCGCGCATGTGAAGCTGGACTTCGTGCGGATCGCCGGTACCGGCAAGCGTGACGGCCTGGCTTTCGGCTTCCGCGCCATTTCCCGGCACCTGCCGGATGACCGCGCGGTGGTTGCCGTGATCGATGGCGACACCGTGCTCAGCGAAGGCGTCGTGCGCAAGACCGTGCCCTGGTTCCAGCTGTTCGGCAATGTCGGCGGCCTGACCACCAACGAGTTCTGCGAAGTGCGCGGCGGCTACATCATGAGCGAATGGCACAAGCTGCGTTTCGCCCAGCGTCACATCAACATGTGCTCGATGGCGCTGTCCAAGCGCGTGCTGACCATGACCGGCCGTATGTCGGTGTTTCGGGCTTCGGTCGTGACTGACCCGGCGTTCATTGCCGACGTCGAGAGCGATTCGCTGACTCACTGGCGTCTGGGCAAGTTCAAGTTTCTGACCGGCGATGACAAGTCCAGCTGGTTCAGCCTGATGCGCCTGGGCTACGACACGTTTTATGTCCCGGATGCCGCGATCAACACCGTGGAGCACCCGCCGGAAAAAAGCTTCATCAAGGCCAGCCGCAAACTGATGTACCGCTGGTACGGCAACAACCTGCGGCAGAACTCCCGGGCACTTGGCCTGGGCATGGGTCGCCTGGGTCTGTTCACCAGCGTCGTGCTGTTCGATCAGCGGGTCTCCATGTGGACGTCGATCCTCGGCCTGACGGTCGCGATCATCGCCAGCATGAAGTATGGGGTGACGTTCATCCTGATGTACCTGCTATGGATCGGCATCACCCGCCTGATTCTCACGTTGATGCTGTCCTTGTCGGGACACACGATCGGGCCTGCCTATCCGATCATTCTTTATTACAACCAGATCGTCGGTGCGCTGATGAAGATCTACGTCTTCTTCCGCCTGGACCGACAGTCCTGGACTCGTCAGGACACAAAACTCAGCCGTGACATGGCCAGTTTCCAGGGCTGGTTCAACACATGGTCGTCCCGGACCATGACTTTCTCGGCTGGCACCATCTTCGTCGCAGTGCTGTTGACGATGGTTTGACCAGACCCACGGATTAATCGCTTAAGTAGGAAATATTAACCATGAATACAGCCGTGAATGCGAACGTCGTCCATGAATCCGAAGCCCAGCGTCAGCACGCCCGGATCCGGATTCCCGCCAAGCTGCGCCTGCTCAATGGCCAGCCCAACGCCCCTCTGGTACAGGTCGAAGACTTGTCCGCCGGTGGCTTGAGTTTCGTTGCCCCGAACAATCTGCGCCTGTCCGCAGGTGAAGTTATCAAGGGCCGCCTGCAGTTTCTGATCGACAACCTTGGCCTGGCCATGGACATCGAAATGCAGATCCGTTCGGTGGACTCTTCCACCGGCCGCGTGGGTTGCCAGTTCCAGAACCTGGAACAACAAGACATCGCGACCCTGCGCCACCTGATCACCTCGCACCTGAGCGGCGACATCGTCAGCATGGGCGAAGTGCTTGCCACCTTGCAGCGCGACAATTTCACCAAGGCGCGCAAGAACAAAGGCGAAGGCAGCGGCATGAGCGCTCTCGCGCGGATGCGCGCGGTGACCTTCAGCCTCGGCATTTTCATCGTCGGCCTGGCGGCATTCGGTTTCATCTTCAAGACCGTCTACGGCCTGTACTTTGTCAGCCACGCATCGGCCGGTCTGGTTACCTTGCCGTCGATGGATGTGACCATGCCGCGTGAAGGCACCGTGCAGAGCCTGGCTCAGGTCAACGGCCCGATTGCCAAAGGCGCCCCGCTCGCTTCTTTCAGCACCAGCATGCTGGAAATGCTCAAGGGCAGCCTGAACGGCGACGACCTGCAACCTGCGAAAATCGAAGAGCTGTACGGCAAGCAAATGGCCGGCACTTTGACCAGCCCATGTGACTGCGTGGTTGCCAAGCAATTGGTGTCGGACGGTCAGTTCGCGTCCAAAGGTCAGGTGATCTTCCAGCTGGTGCCGCGTAACACGGCTGCCAACGTCGAAGCGCGCTTCACCTATCGCCAGTTCAACGATGTCAAACCCGGCACTCACGTGAACTTCCAGGTTGCAGGCGAAGACAAGGTCCGTACCGGTCAGATCGTCAGCAGCACCAACCTGAGCGACGCCGACCTGTCCACCGACATCCGCGTACAGATCAAGCCTGACGAAGTTCTGGACAGCTCGCTCTCCGGTCGTCCTGTAGAAGTCACCAGTGATCGTGGCCCTTCGATGAACTGGCTGATCGACAAAGCCATGGCCGCGGGTCTCTAACATGGCTAGCCCACTACGAACCTTGTCGACCCCAACGCTATTGAGCCTGGCGATTGCTTTCGCGCTGACCGGTTGTGCCGGTCTGCCCGATCAACGCCTGGCCAATGAAGCCCTGAAAAATGGCGACACCGCCCTGGCAGAGCAGAACTATCGGCAACTGGCGGACCTGGGCTACAGCGATGCACAGGTCGGTCTGGCCGATATTCAGGTTGAAAGCCGCGATCCGGCCCTGCTCAAGCAGGCCGAGGCGACCTACCGCGCCGCAGCAGAAACTTCGCCTCGGGCGCAATCGCGTCTGGGCCGCCTGCTGGCTGCTAAACCGTACGCGACCGAAGCCGAACACAAAGAAGCCGAGCAGCTGCTGAAAAAGGCGTTCGCCAATGGCGATACGGCTTCGTTGACGCCGCTGGCCATGCTCTATCTGCAATACCCGCACACGTTCCCCAACGTGAACGCGCAGCAGAAAATCAGCGAATGGCGCGCAGCCGGTTATCCGGAAGCAGGTCTGGCTCAAGTGATGCTCTACCGCATCCAGGGCACTTACGATCAGCATCTGGATGAAGTCGAAACCATCTGCAAGACCGCGCTGAACACCACTGACATCTGCTATGTCGAGCTGGCCACCGTGTACCAGAAACGCGGCCAGACCGAACAGCAGGCAGCGCTGATCAAGCAGCTGCAAAGCGCTTATGCGATCGGCACTGTCGGCGCCCAGCGCGTGGACAGCGTCGCTCGCGTGCTCGGCGATGCCGAGATCGGCACGCCGGATGAAAAGACTGCCCAGCAATTGCTGGAACAAGTCGCGCCGGGCTACCCGATTTCCTGGGTCACCCTGGCCAAATTGCTGTACGACTTCCCCGATCTGGGTGATGTCGACAAGATGATGGAATACCTGGACAACGGTCGCGCTGCGGATCAACCCCGCGCCGAACTGCTGCTGGGCAAGCTGTACTACGAAGGCAAATGGGTGCCGGCCGATTCGAAAAAAGCCGAAGAGCATCTCAAGAAAGCCGTCGGCACCGAACTCGCCGCGCATTACTACCTGGGGCAGATCTATCGTCGGGGCTACCTCGGCCAGGTCTATCCACAGAAGGCTGTAGACGAACTGCTGATCGCCGCTCGTGGCGGTCAGAACAGCGCCGACTACGCCATTGCCCAGCTTTACTCCCAAGGCAAGGGCACGATGCCCAACCCGGTCAATGCTTGGGTCTTCAGCCAATTGGCGCTGAAGCAAGGTACGCCGCAAGCCACCGATCTGGCGCAGCAACTGAGCGCCGCACTACCGCCTGAAAAGCTCGCCGCAGCCCAACGGTTGCTGGAACAAGAGCAAAAAGTCCGGGGCGCCAGCAGCCAGAACGCGCTGGCCATGCAAGCCCTGCAAAAAGAAGACGGCGAGGACGCACCCCTATGAAACTGAATTCCCTGATGGCTGCCGGCATGGGCCTGGGCTTTACCCTGCTGTGGGCGACCCCGACCCTGGCCGCGATGACTGAAGACAAGAACTTTGGTCTGGAAGTGAAAATCACCGGCCAGGCCGAAGATGACCGCGACCTGGGCACGCGCTCCGGCGGCGACGTCAACGGTATCGGCCTCGACGTGCGTCCATGGATTTACGGCGAGCGCGGTAACTTCAGCGGCTATGCCATGGGCCAGGTGGTGACCGCCACCGACACCATCCAGACTGACCCGCTGGAACAAGCCACCAGCGATGGCACCGGCACCCAAACGGCTCGCGGCAACGCCAGCGAGCGGGAAGTCGACAAGAGCTATCTGGCTTTGCGCGAATTCTGGATCGGTTACAGCGGTTTCACGCCGTACCCCGGCGAAATGCTCAAGGTCGGTCGTCAGCGCCTGCGCAACGACGACGGCCAATGGCATGACGTGAACATCGAAGCGGTGAACTGGGCGTTCGACACCACGCTGTTGCGTGCCGATGTCGGCGTTACCCAGCGCTTCAGCGAATACCGCACCGACCTCACCGAGCTGGACCCGAAAGACAAGGATCGTCAGCACCTGTTCGGCGACGTGGCCTACCAATGGACCCCTGGCCATTGGGCTGGCGTGCGCGCCCATCACAGTCATGACGGCGGCAGCCTCAAAGACAAGAACGAAGTCGTCGACGATCTGGACAAGACGTCCCGGAGCGATCTGACCTGGCTGGGTCTGCAGGCCAACAGCGATGCTTACAACTATCGCAACACCAACCCGATCAACTATTGGGGCAGCCTGACTTACCTGACCGGTGATCGTGACGAAACCCCGACCAGCTACGACACCACCACTGATCAGTACCTGGCTGGCGACAAGGCCAACAGCAACGTCAATGGCTGGGCGACTGATCTGGGCCTGCGTTTCCGTCTCGACCCGCAATGGCAAGTCGGCGCGGCGTACTCGCGTGCCAGCAAGAATTACGAACAGAATGGCCTGGAAAGCAACCGCTCCAACTGGACCGGTACCCGCTCGCGCGTGCATCGCTTCGGTGAAGCGTTCCAGGGCGAAATGGCCAACGTGGAAACCGGCTCGCTGTTCGCCTCCTGGCAACTGCGTGACGACTACGATGCGTCGCTGATCTACCACAAGTTTCGTCGTGTCGACGGCAACGCCCGTATTGGCGGCGCTGGCGTGAACCCGAATCGCGAGAACTTCGACGAAAACGGCGTCCCGACCAACACCTTCGATTCGTTGCCGCTGGAAGACGGTCGCAAGGATCTGGGTCAGGAAATGGACCTGGTCGTGACCAAGTACTTCAAGCAAGGCCTGTTGCCGGCGGCGTTGAGCCAGTCGATGGACGAGCCTTCGGCGCTGGTGCGTTTGCGTGCCGGTGTCTTCAAGCCGGGCGACGCTTATCACAGCGGCGTGGATGAATACATGCACCGCGCCATCGTCGACGTTATCTGGCGCTTCTGATGCGAGCCGCTAAAGGAGTGCGAGAGATGAACAGTCAAGCAAGCAACTTGCGAACCCGGGCCTGGCCACAAGCCCTGCTGGAAAGCGCAGTGCTGAGCAGCGTGCTGTTGCTCGGCAGCACGGTGGCACTGGCTAACAGTGCGCCGGCTGTAACCGCTCCAGCGAAGGCCGGAGTTGTTAACAAGGCCGGAGTCGTCAAAGAGTTGCAGCAGGCCAAGACCTACACCATCAGCAGCCCGCCCGTCGAGCCGCTTATGATGGACAAGCCAAAGCTGCCGGACCTGACCGGCTACACCGCCGAGGCCGCTGCGAAAAAAATCGTGCGCGGCAAGCCAGCGAAAGTCCGCATGAGCCGGATGATGGCGGAAAACGGTCTGAAGGAATTCATCGGCGGCGATAACAAGATGGCCGAATGGGTTGCCCGTCAGCACGGCATCCCGCAGGCAATCGTTGTTGAAGACGGTTACGCGACCCTGCAAGACCTGGCCAAAAAAGTACCCAAGCAATACCTGAACGAAGTTTCGCCCGGTGTGTTCCTGGCCCGGGTGCCGATCCTGGTGACCGAGCATGCGACCCTGGAAATCGCCAAGAACGAACTGCGTCTTTCTCAAGAAGGCGGTTCGTTCCTGGTGATCGAGGGCAAGCTGTTCATGTCTGACGCCCAGTTGAATGGCTGGCGCGAGGCGGACAAAGGCCTGGCCTCGTTCCGCTCGCCGACCGAGTTCCGTCCGTTCCTGTTGTCCTGGGGCGGTTCGCAGACTTACGTGGTCAACAGCAAGATGGCGAGCCTGGGTTACTCCAAGAGTAAGTCGTACGGTGTGAGTATTTCCCAATACACGCCGAACATGGCCAAGGTCATGAAGCGGCCGGAACCGACCGGCTGGATCATCGGCTCCGAGTTCGCCGACATGTGGTACGGCTTCTACTGCTATGAAACCCGTGACTTCGTGGTCAAGGGCAATACCTATCGCGACAACATCGTGTACGGCATTGACCCCCATGACCGTTCCCACGGGCTGATCATTGCCGAGAATGACGTCTACGGCACTAAGAAAAAGCACGGGATCATCGTTTCCCGTGAGGTGAACGACAGCTTCATTTTCCGCAACAAGAGCCACGACAACAAATTGTCCGGCGTGGTCCTTGACCGTAACAGCAGCAACAACCTGGTCGCGTACAACGAGGTCTATCAGAACCATTCTGACGGCATCACCTTGTACGAGAGCGGCGACAACCTGCTGTGGGGCAACCGCGTGATCGCCAACCGTCGTCACGGCATCCGCGTACGTAACAGCGTCAACATCAAGCTGTACGAAAACGTCGCCATGGCCAACGGCCTGATGGGCGTCTACGGCCACATCAAGGATCTGAGCGACACCGACCGCGACATCGACCTCGACCCGTTCGATACCAAAGTGTCGCTGATCGTCGTCGGCGGTGAGCTGACCGGCAACAACTCCGGCCCGCTGTCCATCGACTCGCCCTTGAGTATCGAGCTGTATCGCGTGGCGATGCTGGCACCGACCAAGAGCAACGGCATCAGCTTCAACGGCATCTTGGGCGAGCGCCAGGACGAGATTCTCGACTTGCTGGTCCGCCAGAAGAAAGCCGTGCTGATCGACCCGGTCGAGCGCCAGACCGAACTTCAGGACTGAGGAAGATATTTTTATGCACGCACATTTGATCAAGTTACTCAGTCTGTCCGGCCTGACCGCAGCCCTGATCGCTATCAGTGGCGGCGCTCGCGCCGACGACACAACGGCGCCGACGTTCACCGCCGAGCCTTGCTGCAACCTGTGCCCTGAAGCTCACGATGCCAAGAACTACGTGACCCGCTATCAGCAGAACTTCACCACGCTGGTGCAGGCTCAAGGCGACTGGCTGTTCCGGACTCAGGAAGACTTGCGCACCGAGTTCGACACTACGCCGGAAGGCTACCGTCGCATGAAAGAACTGCACGATGCTTTCAAGAGCAAGGGTGTGGAACTGGTGGTGGTGTACCAGCCGACGCGCGGCCTGGTGGATCGCAACAAACTGTTCCCGGCCGAACGCGACAAGTTCGACTACGAAAAAGCGTTGACCAACTACAAGGCCATGCTCGGTCGCTTCAGCAAGATGGGCTATTGGGTGCCTGATCTGTCGCCGTTGACCAACGAGCAGCAGGCGCATGATTTCTACTTCCGCGGTGACCAACACTGGACGCCATACGGCGCGCAGCGCACGGCGAAAATCGTTGCCGAAACCGTGAAAAAAGTTCCGGGTTACGCTGGCATTCCCAAGCGCGAATTCGAGAGCCATGTCTCCGGCCGCATGGGCAAGACCGGCACCCTGCACAACATGGCTGCCCAGTTGTGCGGCAATACCTATGCAGTCCAGTACATGGATCAGTTCACCACCGAGCCTAAAGGCGAAGCGGCGGATGGCGATCTGTTCGGCGATTCCGGCAACCCGGAAATCACCCTGGTCGGTACCAGCCACAGCGGCAAGAACTACAACTTTGCCGGCTTCCTGCAGGAATACATTGGCGCTGACGTGTTGAACGTCGCGTTCCCTGGCGGTGGTCTTGAAGGTTCGATGCTGCAGTACCTGGGCAGTGAAGATTTCCAGAAGCGTCCACCGAAGGTCCTGATCTGGGAATTCTCGCCGCTGTACCGTCTGGATCAGGAAACCATCTACCGCCAGATGATGTCCCTGCTGGACAACGGATGTGAAGGCAAGCCAGCCATCATGAGTGCCAGCACCACCCTCAAACCGGGCACCAACGAAGTGTTGGTCAACGGCAAGAACGGAATCAAGGACATCCGCAACGGCAGCAATCAGATCGACATTCGTTATGCCGACCCGTCGGTGAAAGTCCTTCAGGCCAAACTCTGGTACATGAACGGCCGTCACGAAGATCTGAAAATCGAAAAACCGGAAACATCCGATACCGACGGACGCTTCTCCTTCGAACTGCGCGAAGACAAGGACTGGGCTGACCAGCAATTGCTCGCACTGGAAGTACAGGGCCCGGAAGCGGGTGCTGCACCGCAGAAGATCGAGGCGAAGGTTTGCAAACGTAACGTGTTCCCGAGAGCTGCGCAGAACACCGCGCAAGCCGGGTTATGAGGCTACTTATGCACACTCCGAAACTGATGCTCCCTACCCTGCTGTCTCTGGCGATGTTTGCCGGAGCAGCCAGCGCCGCCAGCACACTTGTGCCGCCGCAGGGGTATTACGCGCCAATCGAAAAACTCAAGACCGGCGAAAACAACTTCACCTGTGACGCGATCCCGCAGCCGTACACCGACAAGTTGGTGTTCCGCAGCAAGTACGAAGGTTCCGACAAGGCGCGCTCGACCCTCAATGAGGAATCGGAAGAAGCTTTCCGTGAGGCGACCAAGTCGATCACCACGCTGGAACGCGGCATCAGCAAAGTCGTGATGCAGTACATGCGTGACGGCCGTCCGGAACAGCTCGATTGCGCACTGAACATGCTCACCACATGGGCCAAGGCCGATGCGCTGGAGTCCAAGGACTTCAACCACACCGGCAAATCGATGCGCAAATGGGCTCTGGGCAGCATGTCTTCGGCTTACTTGCGCTTGAAGTTCTCTGATTCGCATCCATTGGCGGCGCATCAGGAGCAGGCGAAAGTCATCGAAGCCTGGTTCAGCAAGCTGGCCGATCAAGTGGTCAGCGACTGGGACAACCTGCCGCTGGAAAAAACCAACAACCACTCGTACTGGTCTGCCTGGTCGGTGATGGCGACGTCCATCGCCACCAACCGCAAGGACCTGTTCGACTGGTCGGTCAAGGAATTCAAAGTCGGCGCCAATCAGGTCGACAAAGACGGCTTCCTGCCTAACGAACTCAAGCGTAATCAACGTGCCTTGGCGTATCACAACTACGCCCTGCCACCGCTGACCATGATTGCCAGTTTCGCCCAGGCCAACGGCGTCGATGTGCGTCCGGAAAACAACGGCGCGTTGCAGCGTCTGGGCGAGCGCGTACTCAGCGGCGTCAAGGATCCGGACAGCTTCAAGCAGAAAAATGGCGACAAGCAGGACATGACCGATCTGAAGATCGACAGCAAGTTTGCCTGGCTGGAACCGTACTGCTCGCTCTACACCTGCAAGCCTGAAGTGCTGGAAAACAAACACAAGATGCAACCGTTCAAGACCTTCCGCCTCGGTGGCGACCTGACCAAGGTCTTCGACCCGAGCCATGAGAAGGGTGACAAAGGCAGCTAAGGCTGCTGGAGCAAACCTTGTGGTTGGCTCCTACAGAGGCACTGCGTTAACCCCCATTTACGGGTGGGGGGTTTGGGGGGGCTTCGGCCTTTGACTGTTGGACAAACGGAGAGATAAGGATGGTTTTTTCATCCAACGTGTTCCTGTTCCTGTTCTTGCCGATCTTCCTCGGCTTGTACTACTTGAGCGGGCAACGCTACCGCAACCTGCTGCTGCTGGTTGCCAGTTACGTCTTCTATGCCTGGTGGCGAGTGGACTTCCTGGCGCTGTTTGCCGCCGTCACGTTGTGGAACTACTGGATCGGCCTCAAGGTAGGCGCCGCAGGCGTGCGCACCAAGCCGGCCCAACGCTGGCTGTTGCTCGGCGTCGGTGTCGACCTGTGCATCCTGGGCTACTTCAAGTACGCCAACTTCGGTGTGGACAGCATCAACGCCATGATGACTTCGGTCGGGCTTGAGCCGTTCATCCTGACCCACGTGCTGTTGCCGATCGGGATCTCGTTCTACATCTTCGAGTCCATCAGCTACATCATCGACGTGTATCGCGGTGATACCCCGGCCACCCGCAACCTCATCGACTTTGCGGCGTTCGTGGCGATTTTCCCGCACCTGATCGCTGGCCCGGTATTGCGTTTTCGCGACCTCGCCGATCAGTTCAACAACCGCACGCACACCCTGGATAAGTTCTCCGAGGGTTGCACGCGGTTCATGCAGGGTTTCATCAAAAAGGTCTTCATCGCCGACACCCTGGCGGTGGTTGCCGACCATTGCTTCGCCTTGCAGAACCCGACCACGGGCGATGCCTGGCTGGGCGCACTGGCCTACACCGCGCAGTTGTATTTTGACTTCTCCGGTTACAGCGACATGGCCATCGGCCTGGGCTTGATGATGGGTTTCCGCTTCATGGAAAACTTCAAGCAGCCGTACATCAGCCAGTCGATCACCGAGTTCTGGCGTCGCTGGCACATCAGCCTCTCCACCTGGCTGCGTGACTATCTGTACATCACGCTGGGCGGTAACCGTGGCGGCACGCTGACCACTTATCGCAACCTGTTCCTGACCATGCTGCTCGGCGGTCTGTGGCACGGCGCGAACATCACTTACATCGTCTGGGGCGCCTGGCACGGCATGTGGCTGGCGATTGAAAAAGCGTTGGGCCTGAACACCAACTCGCGCAGCTTCAACCCGGTTCGCTGGGCCCTGACTTTCCTGTTGGTCGTGATGGGCTGGGTGATCTTCCGCTCGGAAAACCTGCACGTCGCCGGTCGCATGTACGGCGCCATGTTCAGCTTCGGTGAATGGCAGCTGTCGGAACTCAATCAGGCCAGCCTCACCGGTCTGCAAGTGGCAACGCTGATTGTGGCTTACGTGACCCTGGCGTTCTTCGGCCTGCGCGACTTCTACAAGAATCGCCCTGCCGACAAGGCTGCCAGCAAACCCACGCCGGATCTGGGCGTTCAGGCAGACGGTCCGGCCAACGCCGTAGCCGGCACCATCAAGGCCGTTCCCGGTGATAACCCGGGCAGCATTCATCAGCCGGGCTACACCGTGGGCGTTGAAGCTCAGGTGCAACCTGCGTACTGGGTTGCCGATTGGCCACGTTACGCCATGCGCGCCTTGATTTTGCTGCTGTTCGTTGCATCGATTCTCAAACTCTCGGCGCAAAGCTTCTCGCCGTTCCTTTACTTCCAGTTCTGAGGAGCCTGACATGACCCGTTCATTACGAATCCTCTACATCGCCCTGTTCATGGGGATCCTGTTGGCCCTGGGGATCTGGTCGCTGCGCAGTTTCAGCAGCTTCTCGACTTCAGCGGAAACCACGGTCCTCAATGGTCGCTGGGCCAAGGCAGCGGAAACTCACTACGACGAAGAGTTTCCGATCAAGCGCATTGGCACCAACCTCTGGGCGGCACTGGATTACAAGCTGTTCAACGAAGGTCGTCCCGGCGTTGAGCTGGGCAAGGACCAATGGCTGTACACCGACGAAGAGTTCAATGCAGTCGTCAATGGCGAGCAGAACGAAGCGGACAACCTGGCACTCATCCAGGGTGTGCGTGACGCGCTGAAAGCCCAGGGCACCGAACTGGTATTGGCGATCATTCCGGCCAAGACCCGTCTGTATCCGGAGCACATCGGCGCGAACAAGCCGGCCTCGTTGCACACCGATCTGTATCAGCAATTCCATGCCCAGGCGGCTCAGGCCGGTATATTTGCGCCGGACCTTTTGGCACCGCTGCAAGGCGCCAAGCAGAACGGCCAGGTATTTTTGCGCACCGACACCCACTGGACGCCAATGGGTGCCGAAGTAGTCGCCCAACAACTTGGCGCTGCCATTGCGCAAAAAAATCCGCTGAACGGTGAACCGACAAAGTTCATTACTCAGGCAAAAGAAACTTCGGCTTATAAAGGCGACCTGACCAACTTCCTGCCACTGGATCCGTTGTTCAGTAATTTGCTTCCGCAGCCAGATCAATTGCAACAAAGGAGCACGGATCTTGTCGAAGCTCAGGCTTCGGGTGATGACGCGTTATTTGCCGACAGCGATGTTGCAGTTGGATTGGTCGGCACAAGTTACAGCGCCAACCCTAACTGGAACTTCCTCGGAGCACTTAAACAGGCGCTTCACAGCGATGTCGTGAATTACGCGGAAGACGGGCACGGCCCGGTTCTGCCAATGCTCAAGTATCTGCAAACAGATGCGTTCAAAAACAGCCCGCCACAAGTGCTGATCTGGGAATTCCCGGAACGTTATCTGCCTGCTCACAACGACCTTGGCGAGTTTGATCCGAAGTGGATCGCTGAACTCAAGAAGCCTCGTGACGATAAACAAAATCTGGCCATTAACGCCAAAACATCCGAGTCGCCCAACCGGGCGCAAAACTGAGAGGACCAATCAAATGACCTTACAGACCACTCCACACACTTTGGCTGAGAACACTATGACCACTGCAACTAAAAACACTGCTACCAAAAACCGTTTCTTCAAAACCTGCGCACTGGCCGCTGGCCTGGGCTTCATGTCCCTGAACGCTTTCGCTGGCGACGCCGCGCTTTACGGCCCGACCGCTCCGAAAGGCTCGACCTTCGTGCGTGTCTACAACGCCAGCAGCGCTGAAATCAGCGCCAGCGTTGGCAACACCAACATGAACGAAGTGGCTCCGCTGGGCAGCACCGCGTTCAGCTTCATGCCCCAGGGCGACTACAGCGCCAAGCTCGGCAGCCAGACGGTTCCGGTGAAACTGGCCAGTGATCACTACTACACCCTGGTCAATAACGTCAGCGGCAAGCCGCAACTGGTTGAAGAGCCGCCGTTCAAGAACAAGCAGAAATCCCTGGTGCGCGTGCAGAACCTCAGCGACAAAGCGCTGACTCTGAAAACCGCCGACGGCAAGACCGATGTGGTCAAGACCGTTGCCGCCAAAGGCACCGGCGAGCGTGAAATCAATCCAGTGAAAGTCACCCTGGCGCTGTATGACGGCGACAAGAAAGTCAGCGACCTGAAGCCGATTGCCCTTGAGCGTGGCGAAGCCGCCGTGCTGTACATCACTGGCAGCGGCAGCAGCCTGTCGCCAGTCTGGGTCAAGCCTCCAGTAGCCACTCGCTAAGCGGATTTAGTCAGTCGGTCCGAGCCCTTTCATTGAGAGCGGCATGAGCGGACCGACCGACGCGGAACAAGAACAAGACAGAAACGACAGACAGAACGACGTTCAGCCCTATTTCGAATGCTATTGGAGATACAAAATGATTCCAGTGATCTTGTCAGGCGGTAGCGGTTCACGACTCTGGCCGCTTTCGCGTAAACAGTTCCCTAAGCAGTTCCTGGCATTGACCGGTGAACATACTTTGTTCCAGCAAACCCTCGAACGCCTGGTGTTCGACGGCATGCAGGACCCAATCGTGGTCTGCAACAAGGACCACCGTTTCATCGTCAACGAGCAACTGGCTGCCCTGAAACTCGAAACCCAGACCGTAATCATGGAACCGTTCGGCCGCAACACGGCCCCAGCGGTTGCCATTACCGCCATGATGTTGCTGGCCGAAGGCAATGACGAGCTGATGCTCATCCTGCCCGCCGACCACGTGATCGACGACCAGAAAGCCCTGCAACGCGCCCTGGCCCTGGCCACCGTCGCCGCAGAACGCGGTGAAATGGTCTTGTTCGGCGTGCCGGCCACCAAACCGGAAACCGGTTATGGCTACATCAAATCCACTGCCGATGCGCTGCTGCCGGAAGGCGTGAGCCGCGTGTCGCAATTCGTCGAAAAACCGGACGAAAAACGCGCTGCGGAATTCGTCCAGGCCGGCGGTTATTTCTGGAACAGCGGCATGTTCCTGTTCCGCGCCAGCCGTTATCTGGAAGAGCTGAAAAAGCACGATCCGGACATCTACGACACCTGCATGCTGACCCTGGAGCGCAGCAAGCGCGAAGGCGACACCATCGACATCGACGAAGCCACCTTCGCCTGCTGCCCGGACAACTCCATCGACTACGCCGTGATGGAAAAAACCCAGCGCGCCTGCGTCGTGCCGCTGACCGCTGGCTGGAATGACGTCGGTTGCTGGGCATCGTTGTGGGAAGTGCATGACAAAGACAGCAACGGCAACGTCACGAAAGGCGACGTGATCCTGCAAGACAGCCGCAACTGCATGATCCACGGCAACGGCAAGCTGGTTTCGGTGATCGGCCTGGACAACATCGTGGTCGTGGAAACCAAAGACGCGATGATGATTGTCCACAAGGACAAGGTTCAAGGCGTCAAGCAGATGGTCAACACGCTCAATGAGCAGGGCCGCAGCGAAACCCAGAACCACCTTGAAGTCTATCGTCCGTGGGGTTCCTACGATTCGGTGGACATGGGCGGCCGCTTCCAGGTCAAGCGCATCTCGGTCAAGCCGGGCGCCAGCCTCTCGCTGCAAATGCACCACCACCGCGCTGAACACTGGATCGTGGTATCAGGCACGGCTCAGGTTACTTGCGATGAGAACGTGTTCCTGCTCACCGAAAACCAGTCCACCTACATCCCGATCGCCTCGGTCCATCGCCTGAAAAACCCAGGCAAGATCCCGTTGGAAATCATCGAAGTGCAATCGGGCAGCTACCTGGGTGAAGACGACATCGAACGTTTCGAAGACGTCTACGGCCGCTCCAACAACCTGGAAACGGGTGTGAAAACCCAGACCCTGGCACGCTAAAAAGAGCGGCAGGTTTCACATTTGAAGCCTGCAGCTTTAACGAGCAGTCGCCCCCAACGACTTTCTGCGTATCCCCATCCGCAGAGGGTTGTTGGGGGTTTTTCAATTAAAACGGGCTCGAAACTGTTGCCAGGCTGAACGAAGCTGTGACTGTCCACGTACCTGATGAGTTGCCTGCCCTGAGGAAGCAGGTATTCCCCCATGCGCTATCACCACAAACGTTGCGACTGAATCTGCATTGTTCAAAAGTACGTAACTTCTGGCCTCGGGATTCTTGCTGAATGCCTCCTGTCGAGCTGCAATGTCTTCAGCGTTAGCAACGAACGACGTCAATCCTTTCCGGTAATGAAACTTATTCCAATTGCTCATTTCGGCTTCATTGGGACCTTCGGCCAGCAAAGTTCTGGAAGCCACGCGAAGGAATTGAACATACTTATCGATGGCCTGCCCTGTCCCCTTTCGCAATGTTTTGTTCAAGCCGATGTAAGCAAAATCATGAGTATGCTGAACAGCATGACTGGCTTCATGTATCAGCGTTTTCGCTATGTCCAGCGTCCACGCTTTTTTTATGAAACCTTCAGATAACACTATTACCCGCTCGCCGGTTTGCGCAGCCTTGGTCGCCTCCCCTCTGATACCCTTGGGTAACTTTGCCAACCCGAGCCTGGAAGACTGAGCGCTCTCCAGACCATTGATAAGCTGTTGAATATCGCCCATTCGCTCCGTCAACTTTCCATGAAAGTCAGGCGCCCTTTCAGCACCAAAACTTTCAGTCAAAACTCTTTCGATAGGCTGGACCTCATCATTTGAGGCCATGTGTTCAAGCGTGAACTGGAGCATTTCCTTGGTTAACTCGATGGCTTCACGCGTTTTCCTCTGTAAATCGGGAGGGAATGTCGATAGACCCCGCGCCAGAAAATCGTAGCCGACCGGAGCCAACCCCAGACAGTCCAGAAGACAGACGGGCCGATTATCTACAAATGCGTACTTGCTCAGGCCGCTGGCTGCAAAGGGATCCGGATTAATCCAGCGCTGCAACCACGGCGCGTAATACCTCAACCCGTAGTAATACAACCCGGTTGCATCCCGCTCCTTACCGGAATAGCGCACGGTTTTATAGCTGGCTTCGATGGTATTGCGCCCTGCCCACCATGAAGTGCCGCCGAACGGGTAGTAACTTTCCTGGCTGATGATTTGCGCGTCGTTATCCAGTTCCAGCGTGCCGGAGCCCAGATGGTCATTGAGCGTGTAGCGGTATTGATCATTGGTGAGGTCGTCCGGTTTTCCCGCTTGCCAGTGCAGCACCCGAACACCGTTGCGCCCGGCTTGCGCGCAGATCACTTGCAGGGTTTCACCCGTGGCGGAATTGGTGCGAATTTCCAGACCCGGCAGATAACGGACTTCATCCTGGTGGCTGACGTTTTTGGCCTGACTAATGCGGACCTTGCGCTGGCGTTGGCCGCTGGCGTCATAGACATAGTGTTCGCTGTCGTCGTCAGCCGTTTCGCGAACCACCGGTCGCACCTGCTGCAACTGATTGCGCCAGTCCCAGTTCAGGGTTTGTCCGGCTTGCAGTTGCAGCAGGTTGCCATTGGCGTCGAACGCGGCGGCGATGGTTTCTTCATCCGGCGGTTGATCATTTACAACCGGCAGACTGCGATTGCTGCAACGCGCCGTGACCAGCGTCCGCGAATGAGCCTGCGCGCCAACGTGGGTCAATTGCTGCAGATTGCCGCCTGCATCGTAGCGGTAGGTTTGCGCGTAATTGGCCAGTTGTGTCGGGTCGGCCGGGCTTTGGAACTCCGGAAAAACCGGCCCGTGATTGACCGTGGCTGCTTCCCTGCCGGTGGCTTCGATCAGTTGATAGAGCGTGTCGTACTGATAATTCGACACCGGCTCGATGCGCTGATTGGCAAAAAAACGCGTCGGCTGGGCGCGGTCTTCAATGCGAATGACGTTGCCCACCGGATCGTAGTCGTAAAGCGAATCCTGCAAATGCTCGCCGTTGTTGCGGGTGGCGTTTAGCTCGATCAGCCGACCATCTTCGTCACGGTACCGGGCTCTGGTGATCACACCATTGCCAGCTGTGTCAGACTCCACGCGGCCTTGCGCGTCATAGCGGATGGCACTGACCAGCACCTGCTCAGGCTGATCCTTGAGCTGCGCTGAAACAGCTTTGAGTTGACCCGCGACGGTGTACGCAAAAGCCTGAACATTGCCCAGCACATCGGTTTGCCTGATGACCTCGCCCAGCGGCGTGTAAGCCCAATGCGTGCTCGCGCCAGCGCCCGGTTCTAGCAGGGCATCGCGTTCGGACTCCAGGGCAGGCCAGTCGGGATCATCAAGGTCCGCGAGAAAGTACTGTGTCTGCTCAAGCACGGCGCCAGTCAAACCAAACGCGATATTGCGGCGCGTACCTGCTGGATCGTCATGACGCACCAACTGGCCGCACTGGTTTTGAGCGGCCGCGTCGGCATCGCCGTACTGCAGCCGTTCAAGGCACTGGTCGTTTTCGGAAATGGCGGTCGGCCTGAGCAGCACATCGTATTCCAGCCAGCGCTCAGTACCTCGCCCATCCCAGCCCGCCAACAATTCCCCACCCTCGCCCGACAACGAAACCCGCCAACCGGCATCGACACTGTCGCTGCACAACACCTCGCCGCTCAGGGAGTGAACGTTAGTGAAATTGGCCTGCGCCTGATCGGCCCACAATCTGGGATCCCAGCTGCTGACCAAGTGTCCCGCGACATTGAAGGCCGAGCGGGTTACGCGTGCTTCGGCAGAATCAGCAGCCTGTGTGCGACACCAGGCAACAGACCGCACCGTCAATCCGCGAGGATCGAAGGTAGTGAGCAACGGCGTATGTGAGTGCAGCGCGGCGGGTTGTGCGTTCATTTCTCCGATCTTCCCTGAGCGGCAATTAAAGCCTAGGTGCCTGACACGGCGCTGGCAAATACAGTGCAGTTGTTTCCGATCTATGACTGGGCAAGACGCTGGATCGCAGTATCAGGCCACCATGCAGCTGCCTGGAATTCATCTTCGAATACACACCATACCGTCCGTCACGACCTGTCAGAAGTGACAGTATCGTGTTCACTAAACTGGTTGTAACCTTGTTTGCACAGATCCCGCTACAGCGTCATCGCTGCGGAATTTGTTATTGGATTAACAACTAAAAGGAATTACGGAAATGAACAAGCCTGGATCAGATACCTCAGCGTCACTGGAGTCTTACAAGAACGCGACCAAGCAGAATCCCGCCCCTTATATCCGGAACGTACCTATTGGCGACGACACGTTGCCGGCCAACGTCGCCAACGCTGGTTTTACGATTGTTTTGCCGATACTTGGCAACCCAAGCTACACGAGGACATTCTTCATGTTCTTTAATCCGGAAGGCGGCCACTATGCAATCAGCATTGACTTGGTTGAGATTACAGCTGGATCAGAGACCCTATACACGCTGCCCGCAGATTTTATAAAGACACCGTTTAAACCTGGAGATAAGTTTACTGTGGCCCCATACATATGGCTGAACGATGTCTGGTTCCTAAGCACTCAGTCAGTGGTTTATACCGTCGTATAGCATCCTGCTACGTCGGCGGGGTGATAGCCAGATACGGTCCAGCCACTCACCTCGTCGACTCCATTTATAGAAGCTTCTTCGTTTTCACCCCACGTTCTGGAATTAACAAACCCCACCCCGCTTTCTGTACGATGCCTCATCAATCCTGACGAGGCGTTCCCATGCTGATCGGCGCGGTGCTTATCCTGACCTGGCTCATCCTGTTATTGCGCTACCCCGCCAAAGCGTTGCCGGTTTCCCTGGCGGCGGCAGTGGGCCTGGGATTGGTTGCAGCGTGGGTGATCTGGGAGGACAGTCGCGATACCCGCAGGCTGGAGCGCCTGGAAGTTCGCCTGAATTACGCGCCGGAACAATGCCCGGTCGGCAAGCCGTTGCTGGTGTTGATCAACAACGGCAATAAGGTCCCGCTGACCGAGTTGCGCTGGCGAATCGCTGCGTACGCGCCAGGCGAAAACATTAACCTCGCTGAAGAAAACTACAGCTCACCCCGCTACCGTGGCCCGGGCGAATTGCTGGCCGACAGTCAATGGCAGGATTGCTTGCCGATGCCACCGTTGCGCGCCGGTTATCGCCCGCAGACGCTGGAATTTCGCGCCGAACATCTACAAGGCAGTTTCTCGGACTAATAAGGAAAACAGCATGCCCACCGCTCTCATCACCGGTTGCTCCAGCGGCATTGGCCGCGCGCTGGCCGACGCCTTTAAAACTGCCGGGCATCAAGTCTGGGCTACCGCGCGCAAGGCTGAAGACGTAGCAGTTTTGAACGCGGCAGGTTTCACAGGCGTGCAACTGGACGTCAACGACAGCGCGGCGCTTGAACGTCTGGGTGTTGAAATCGAACAGCAAGGCGGCCTGGATGTGCTGATCAATAACGCCGGGTATGGCGCCATGGGGCCGTTGCTCGATGGCGGCGTCGAGGCCATGCAGCGCCAGTTCGAGACCAATGTGTTTGCCGTGATTGGCGTGACGCGGGCGTTGTTTCCGGCGCTGCGGCGCAACAAAGGACTGGTGGTGAATATCGGCAGTGTTTCCGGGGTGTTGGTTACGCCCTTCGCCGGAGCTTACTGCGCATCGAAAGCCGCCGTGCATGCGCTGAGCGAAGCGTTGCGCCTGGAGCTGGCGCCGTTCGACATTCAGCTGATGGAAGTCCAGCCGGGCGCCATTGCGTCGAGCTTCGCGAAGAATGCCAGTCACGAAGCCGAACAGTTGATCAGTGAGCAATCGCCATGGTGGCCGCTGCGCGATGCGATCCGCGCCCGAGCCAAGGCGTCGCAAGGCAATCCCACCCCGGCCAGCGACTTCGCCCGCGACCTGCTGCGCGCCGTGCAACAACCCAACCCGCCTCGCCTGCTGCGTCTGGGCAACGGCTCACGGGCGATGCCGCTGATGGCATGGCTGCTGCCCAAAACGTTTCTGGATAACAAACTCAAACAGCGCTTTGGCTTGAATCGGAAGTTGTGAACGTCTAGCAAAAGCAAACCACTGTGGGAGCGGGCTTGCTCGCGAAGGGGTCGGTGCATTCAGCACACCTATCGGCGCTCCAACTACCTTCGCGGGCAAGCCTCGCTCCAACGGGTGCCGGTGTTTGCTGCGAGACAGCGCGGCGTCTGGACGACGGGGAATCTCCTACAGGTCGTTGGATATTCAGGACCGAGCTCCAACGGATCAATGCACCTCAGGATTCACAATCACCGTACAGGTCGTGCCCGCCGACAAGATCACGTCTTCCGGCACTTGATCCAGGTGGATGCGCACGGGTACGCGTTGGGCCAGGCGGACCCAGTTGAAGGTCGGGTTGACGTCGGCGATCAGTTCGCGGCTTTCCGGGTTGTCGCGGTCGTAGATGCCTCGGGCGATGCTTTCGACGTGGCCCTTGAGCAGCTGGCCGCTCATCAATTGCATATCGGCCGGATCACCGACACGAATGTGCGGCAGCTTGGTTTCTTCGAAAAAGCCGTAGACCCAGAACGAGTTCATATCCACCACCGCCATCTTCGCCTCACCCATGCGTGCGTAATCGCCGCGATGCACGTTGAGGTTGGTGACGTAGCCGTCCACCGCCGCCAGCACGCGGGTGCGCCGCAGGTTCAATTCGGCCGCTTCCAGTTGCGCCTGGGCCAGTTGGTAGTCGGCCTGGGCCGAGGTCGCGATGTTGCTGGCGTCGTCACGGCTTTCGGTGGAGATCACCAGGTTATCCATGTCAGCGCGGCGTTTGGCGTTGACTTTGCGCATCTCCCAGGTCGCCTTGCGTGAAGCCACCAGCGCCTGAGCCTGTTTGACCGCCACTTGATAGTGCTCGGGATCGATCTGCATCAGCAGGTCGCCCTTCTTCACCTGCTGGTTGTCGCGTACCGGCACATCGACCACGGTGCCGGTGACATCGGCCGCGACGTTGATGATGTCAGCACGAACCCGGCCATCGCGGGTCCACGGCGTGTCCATGTAATTGACCCACAAGGTGCGACCGATCCAGATGGCCAGGGCCAGCACCAGTAACGTGGCAATCAGACTGAAGAGCTTTTTCATCAAGGGTTCTCAACGATAAACAGTCAGCGCCATCGCGCCGAAAATACAAACGAACAGGCTCATGCGCAGCAGCGCCGGATGCCAGAAAAAGCGGTACAGATCGAACCCGGACAACACCCGATCCAGCGCCCAGGCCAGCACGACGGCAATCAGGAACATCACGGTCACGATGGGCATGTACAAGCCATGGAAGGCGATTTCACGCGGCATTGAGGAGTCCTTGCGGCCGGCCGCCGTGGGCGTAAGCGGCCAGGGGTGATTGCGGGTCGAGCAACGAGGAACGGATGAAATGCAGGTAGCTTTTCACCCGGCGCAGCGCTGAGGTATCGAAGTGTGGCGCGAACGGCTCATCGGTAGCCTGGACGCGACCAATCGCATGATCGACGGCGGCCAGCGCCCGTTGCAGATTGCTTTGGTCCGGCTGGATGAACAGGCGAATCAACGCGCGGCCCATCACGCGAATCGCCACCCGCCACGATTGCCACGGCGCATAGGCCGGGTGAATCGGCAGAATCTCCTGCTCGCGGCGCAGTTCGATGATCGCGTGGCCGACTTCCAGCACCACAAACATCCAGCGCAGTAATTCGCGCTGCACCTGCGGCTTGCCCGCTGCCAGGCCGTAGGCCTGATGCATCAGGTCGCGAGTCTGGCTTTCAAAACTCGACCCCAGGCGACTCAATGGTGCGCTGATGGCGAACACCACTTGCCGGCGCAGCGCGTCTTCCAGACGACGCCACATCCAGCGGCTGTTGGGCGGCAGAATGATTGCTCCGGCTGCCGCGCACAGCAGCATGCCGATGACCATGGCGAGGTAGTCGTTGATATATGCATACGGGTTGTAGACCGTCAGGTTGTCCGGCACCGAGCCGATGCTGAAGAAAATCAACAGACCCAATCCGTAGCCGGACCATTGCGGACGCGAGCCAAGAAATGCACCGAGCATGAACACCGGCGCAAGAAACACGCACAGCAGCGGGAAGCCGTCGATGAACGGGAAGATAAAGAAGGTTTCGGTGAAGCCCAGCAACGCACCGAGCAACGTACCGCAGGCCATCTGGAACGACATGCGCCGTGGATTGTTGGTGGTCGCCGACAGCGCGACGGTTGCTGCTGAAACCAGAATCATCGTGGCGCCGCTGGGCCAGGCGGTCGCCACCCAATACGCGCTCATGATCGACAGAATGAACGTCGCCCGCAGCCCCGCCGCCAGGGCCGTCATCCAGCTGGTCTTGGGCAGGAACGACTCTTGCCACTGTTCACGCGCATGGTTGTGATCGGCCAGTGACGCATGGGTCTGGGCGTAATCATGCATGTCGTTGACCAGACGATAGAGCAACTCGTAAGCGGTATGAAAATCCAGCAGGTCGGCTTCGCTTGGCTCGGTCTGCTCCAGAGCCGCGCGCTGGCTGCGCACCTGGACTGGCAAATCCGCCTTGAACTGTTCGAGCTGGCTGACCAACTGCGCCGCGTCGTCGGTGGTCAGGGCGCGGTCGGCGAAACGCTCAAGCAGTTCGGCCAGCGAGTTCAGGCCTGGCTTGGTGGCCGTCGCCACTTGAGTCACGCCCTCGGCGCGCAGACGTTCAAGCAATTGATGCAAGGCGTTGAAGCGCGTGGTGATGGTCATGAACTCGCTGTTCAGGCGATTGAGCCGACCGTTGCGCCGACGCATGTGCGGGTCTTCGAATACCGTCACGCTGCGCAGACCTTCCAGCCCGATGGCTTCGGCGATGAAGCGCACATTGCCGGTCTCGAAGGCGGTCCGCTCCTGACTGCCGCGCAGACCATCGGCGACAAAACGCGCGAACACACCGAAGCGTTGGTAAAGCGCGTTGCGCATCGCGGCGGCGGAACTCTGCGGCAGGATTGCTGCAGTGACCGCTGTCGAACAGACAATGCCCAGGGAAATTTCCAGCACCCGCCACACCGCCGCCATGAACGAGCTTTCCGGGTGCGCCAGCGCGGGCAGGCCGACCATTGCGGCGGTGTAACCGGCGAGTACGAAACCATAGGCGCGAAAGTTGCGATAACGCGCCGCGCCCGCCGAACAGATGCCGACCCAGATCGCGAGGCTGCCGAGGAACAGCTCGGAGTTCTGCGCGAACAAGGCCATCAGCAGCACCATCATGGTGGAGCCGGCCAAGGTGCCGAGCAGGCGATAAAAGCTCTTGGCGAACACATGCCCGCTTTGCGGCTGCATGACGATGAACACGGTGATCATCGCCGTGCGCGGCTGCGGCAGTTCCAGGCGCAAGGCCAGCCAGTAGGTCAGGAACGCGGCGATCAGCACCTTGAAGATGTAGATCCAGGTCACCCCGTCGCTGCGCGCCCAGCTGAAGAATTCGCGGCGCCATGGCAGTTCTGTGATGCGGCTCACCAGAGCATTCATCCGAACGCCTGAACTTGGAATGAAATCCGGTGGGAGCGGACTTGTCCGCGAAGGGGCCGGCCAGGACACCTCAGGATGAACGGACCAGACGCAGTGCCCGCCCCATTGCCTTCGCGGACAAGTCCGCTCCCCCAGAAACCTTCGTTTTCTGGAAAGCTACGTCGCGTCCGTAGATCGGTGTCAGTCATGTTCATTTATCAAACACCGCCAACACCGCAGGCGTTTTCGGTGCGCGGGTTGTTTCTTCGGCGGGCGAATCGGTTCCCGCCGCCAAACCGCCGCCCAGCGCCACCACCAATTCAGCATGGGCGCTCAGGCGTGCGGCCTGGACCTGCTGCTGGATCTGTTGCTGGTGGAACAGCAGGGTCTGGGCATTGAGCACGTTGAGGTAATCGGTCAGGCCACGCTGAAATGCAATCATCGCAATGTCATAAGTCTTCTGCGCCGACGCCACGGATTCGCTGGCGAATACCTGCTGCTTGTCCATGGACTCGCGACGGATCAGCTGATCGGAAATGCTCTTGAGGGCCATCACCAGCGTCTGGTTGTACTGCGCCACGGCGGCGTCATAGCCAGCGGCGGCTTCGCCCAGTTCCGAGCGCAGGCGCCCGCCATCGAAGATCGGCAGACTCACCGCCGGTCCGACGTTGTAATTGAATTTCTTGCCGGCGAGGAATTCCAGCATGCCGCCGCCGGTGGCCACATAGCCGAGGCTGCCTACCAGATCGACGTTGGGATAGAAACCAGCGTGGGCGATATCAATGCCCCGCGCCTGGGCCGCCACCCGCCAGCGACTGGCAACCACGTCGGGACGCTGGCCGAGCAATTGCGCAGGCAACACCGATGGCAGCTTCAAAGCGGTTTGCAGGGACAGGGTCGGGCGCTGCAATTGTGCCCCCGCGCCGGGGCCTTTGCCCGCCAGCGCCGCCAGTTGATTGCGGCTCAGGGCGATGGCCTCGTCAAGGGAGTCGATCTGGCGATGGGTTTCCGGCAGCGGCGTTTCGGCCTGGCTGACTTCGAAATGCGTACCGATGCCGCCTTGCAGGCGACGCTGGGCGAGATCCAGAAGCTGTTTTTGCTGGGCGAGCGTCGCTTCGACGATGTCGCGTTTTGCGTAGTTCAGCGACAGCTGGATGTAGGCGCGCACGATGTTGTCCTGCAACTCCAGCTGCGCCTGACGTTCTTCGGCGGCGCTCATGTGCGCCATGTCCAGCGCACGTTCGCTGGCGTTACTTTCCCGCCCCCACAGATCAAGGGAATAACTCAAGCCCAGCGAGGCACTGTTGTCCCAGGTCGTCGTACCGGCCAGCGCGCCAGGTCCATAGAACTGATCGGCGGCCCAATTATGTCGTTTCAGGGAAGAATCGCCGGTGATGTGCAGCGACTCGGCCGACTCGGCAATACCGGCCATGGCCCGCGCCTCGCGCACCCGAGCAGCGGCCATCGCCAGGCTTGGATTGCCCTTGGCGGCCAGTTCGATCCAGCGATCGAGCTGCGCGTCGCCGTAGGCCTGCCACCATTGGGCCACGGGCCAATGGGCATCCTGCGCGGCGCTCTGAATCGCCGCGTCGGTGGCCAGACTGTCAGGCGGCAGCGAGCTGCCTTGAGGGGCGATTCCACCGGTTCCAATGCAGCCGCTGATGACTAACGATAAAGCCCAGACACTGAGGGGCTTGAGCCCTCTGATGATGCGACGCGGCACTGCTGCAAATCCCGACTTTAATGAAATAGCGCTAAGACAGCGATTCTAGGCGGCGCCTTGCCAATCGATAAGCCGGGATTACTGCGATTCTTTATTACCGAACGGGGCATAATCCTTTGGTATGGGTGACATGGATCAGTAACTTTCTGTCACAATTTGCTATCTCATCAGAGAACTGCCCATGGATACCCTGCAAAACATGCGCGCTTTCAGTTGCGTCGCGCAAGCGGGAAGCTTCACCGCTGCCGCCGTGCAGCTGGACACCACCACCGCCAACGTGTCGCGTGCCGTTTCAAATCTTGAAGCTCATTTGCAAACTCGTCTGCTCAACCGCACCACCCGACGCATCGCGCTGACCGAGGCCGGCAAGCGTTACCTGCTGCGCTGCGAGCAGATCCTGGGTTATGTCGAGGAAGCCGAGGCCGAAGCCAGCGACGCCCATGCGCGGCCCGCCGGTCAGCTCAAGGTGCATTCGATGTCGGGTGTCGGTCAGCATTATGTGATTGATGCCATTGCCCGGTATCGACGCAATCATCCGGACGTCGCGTTCGACCTGACCATGAGCAACCGCGTGCCGGACCTGCTCGAAGAAGGCTATGACGTGTCCATCGTGCTCGCCAGCGAGCTGCCGGATTCGGGCTTCGTGTCCCAGCGCCTGGGGATCACTTACAGCATCGTTTGCGCCTCCCCGGCCTACGTCAAAAGCTTCGGCGTGCCGATCAAACCCACCGACCTGCTCAATCACGCGTGCCTGCGCCTGGTCAGCCCGGTGTTCCCGCTGGAAAAATGGCTGTTCGACGGCCCCGAAGGCCAGGAAATGGTCACGATCACGTCCTCGCCGTTCCTGGTCAACTCGGCCGACGCCATGAAAGCCGCGATCTCCAGCGGCATGGGCGTGGGCATTCTGCCGATCTATTCCGCCATCGAAGGCCTGCGCAATGGCACGCTGGTGCGCGTCCTGTCCGATTACCGCTCTCAGGAGCTGAACCTGTACGCGATCTACCCTTCGCGGCAGTACCTGGATGCGAAGATCAAAACCTGGGTCGAATACCTGCGCGGTTCCCTGCCGGAAATCCTCGCCGCCCACGAAGCCGACCTGCAAAAGCATGCAATGGTAACCATCGCTTGAATTGCTGACACCGCGCTGTTGCCCGGCAAACACCATATATGTGGGACCGGCTTCAGCCGGGAAGAAGTCAGCACGCCCGCCACATCTGCTGCGTGAAGACTGACGCCTTCCCGGCTAAAGCCGGTCCCACGGATTCCTCATCGCTCAGATGCTTGGGCGGTGTTTGATGGCCCATGGCAACCCGATAATCCAAGGATGGGCAGCGGTCGAAAGGAATGTTAGCGTGCTATCCATTCGAACCGTGCGAGAGTGACTGCCCCGATGAAAAAGACCGTACTTGCCTTCAGCCGCGTATCTCCTGAAATGGCCGAAAGGCTCGAACAAGACTTCAACGTGATCGTGCCCGACCCGAAACTGGGCGACATGAATGTCCAGTTCAGCGAAGCGCTGCCCAAATGCCATGGCATGATCGGCGCCGGTCGCGCATTGGGCCGCGAGCAACTTGCCACTGCGACCCAACTGGAAGTGGTGTCGAGTATTTCGGTGGGTTACGACAACTACGACGTCGGCTATTTCAATGAACGCGGGATCATGCTGACCAATACCCCGGACGTGCTGACCGAAAGCACCGCCGACCTGGGTTTCTCGTTGATCATGAGCAGCGCCCGCCGTGTCGCCGAACTGGACGCCTGGACCAAGGCTGGCCAGTGGAAGCGTAGCGTCGAAGCCGCGCAGTTCGGCACCGATGTGTATGGCAAGACCCTGGGCATCGTCGGCATGGGCAACATCGGCGCTGCCGTGGCCCGTCGTGGCCGGTTGGGCTTCAACATGCCAATCCTGTACAGCGGCAACAGTCGCAAGACCGAACTGGAACAGGAACTGGGCGCGCAATTCCGCAGCCTTGATCAGCTGTTGGCTGAGTCGGACTTCGTCTGCCTCGTCGTGCCGTTAAGCGAAAAGACCAAACACCTGATCAGCACCCGCGAACTGGGCCTGATGAAATCCAGCGCGATCCTGATCAACATCGCTCGCGGTCCTGTCGTCGACGAACCTGCGCTGGTCGAAGCCCTGCAAAACGGCACGATCCGCGGCGCTGGCCTGGACGTCTACGAAAAAGAACCGCTGAGCGATTCGCCGCTGTTCAAACTGAGCAACGCCGTGACCCTGCCGCACATCGGCTCGGCCACCACCGAAACCCGCCAGGCCATGGCCGATCTCGCCTACACCAACCTGCGCAGCGCCCTGCTCGGCGAGAAGCCGCAGAACCTGGTCAATCCGCAGGTCTGGAAGGGTTAACAGGCATCTGTGGGAGCAAGCTTGCTTGCGAAGGCGGCTTTCCAGCCAAGTGAGGTGCTGGCCTATTCGCGAGCAAGCTCGCTCCCACAGGTCTGGACCGCCTTCGGCTTCCTGAACACCAACACATTCCCCAACATCACCAACACCAGCCCCATCAGCGCCGGAGTGGTCCATTGGTAGCCTTCGGCGAAGGCCGAGATGTTCAGCGCCACGATCGGGAACAGCACCGTGCAATACGCCGCGCGTTCTGGGCCCATGCGGCCGACCAGGGTCAGATAAGCGGTAAAGCCGATGACTGAGCCGGGAATCACCAGATACAGCAACGAGCCGATGTAACGCGTGTTCCACTCGAAGGTGAACGGCGTACCGCTGAGCAGGCAATACAGGCTGAGCATGGCCGCGCCGTACAACATGCCCCAGGCATTGGTGGTCAGCGGGCGCAGGCCGGCTTTCTGTTGCAGGCTGGAGAGCATGTTACCGGCGGAAAAACACAGCGTACCGAGCAAGGCCAGGCCCAGGCCGATCAGGGTTTCGCGGCTGGCGGTGTGTCCGGACAATTCCGGCCAGAACAGGCACGCCAGACCGATCAAGCCCAGCGCACCACCGGCCAGCACATTACGCGCGACTTTCTGTTTGAAGAAGATCCGCGCATTGAGGGCGTTCCACAGCGTCGAGGTGGAAAACACCACGGCGATAAGACCGCTGGGGATCCATTGACTGGCGGTGTAGAAACACATGAAGTTGATGCAGAACAGGCACAGGCCCTGGGCCAGGCAAATCAACTGGCCGCGCCGATTGACCGGTTGCAGACGACCGCTGAGCAGCAACATTGCGAACAGCACCAACGCCGCCAACCCGAAGCGATAGACGATCGACACTGGAATCGCCACATCGCCCAGTTGCAGCTTCAAGGCGATCCAGGTGGTGCCCCAGATCAGCACGGTTAGTAGATACAGCGAAATGTTCATGACGCGACTCCTGTTTGAGCCGTCAGTCTGCGGCGCGGCCTGTGTCGCCACTTGCATAAACTTGCGCATTTGATGCGGACAAGGCTGGCAGCAGCCGAGCCACGGAGTAGGATGCGAGGCGTAGAGGAAACGTCATGCCCGCCATTGAATCCATCCAGGTCTTCCAGGCCTTGAAAAGTTCCCCCAATGCCCGCCTGGAGCAGAGCGCTGCGCTGGGCGACGGTTTGGTCGCGGCGTTGTGGAACAACCGGCACGACGCCCAGGAATATCACGCGCCCAGCCACCACACCCTGTCGTGCTATATCGACGGCGGCACCGGCACGTTTCGTCGCGACCGGCCGGATCAGAAAGGCAGCCCGGACAAACTCTGCACGCTGCCCGCCGGACACGAATCGGCCTGGGTGATCAACGGCGAGATTCGTCTGGCGCACCTTTATATAAGCCCGGAACAGTTCGCCCTGAGCTGCATCACCTTGCTGGACCGTGAGCCTCGCGAGTTGCAGCTGCGGGAAAGCACTTTTATCGATGACGCCGAACAGGCGCGGCGCTTTCGCCAGTTGATCCAGCTGGACTGGAGCGAACCCGGCGAGCGTCTGCGCACCAGCAGCCTGGCCCACGACATGCTCAGCCATGCGATTCTCGGTCAGGTCGGGCTGCGCGAAGGCTTGCGCCTCAAGGGTGGATTGGCGGCGCATCTGCGTCGGCAATTGGTGGAGTTCATCGACGCGCACCTTGCTGATCCGCTGAGCCTGGGGCAACTGGCCGGGATCTGTGCATTGTCCGAATATCATTTCGCCCGGATGTTCCGCGAAAGCTTCGGCTTGCCGCCCCATCAATACCTGCTGGCCCGCCGCATCGCCCACGCCCGGCACCTGCTGCGCTCAACGCGCATAGCGTTCGGCGATATCGCCCTGGATTGCGGATTTGCCAGCGCCAGCCATTTCAACAACCGTTTCAGGCAGGTTGTCGGAGCGACGCCGGGAGAGTATCGGGGTGCGTTTTGAGACGAGACTGACTCAACGCCACAACTGACTGACGGCCAAAACCGGAGTGAGCAACAGCCCCGCCGCCGCCAGCAGCAACACCAGTTTTGGTCGATATGGGATAAGAAAAATCAGGATCAGGGCACTGGTCATCAACGCTGTACACCACTGCACCAGACCGATCCCCCAGCCCGCCGAACTCACCGCCGCCCACAACGATAGTAATAGCGCCAACCAGCCCGCCACGCGCAGTGATCGTCCTCGGGTGATGCTGAGTTTGCGGTGCAGCAACTCGCCGTAATGCCGCGTCATCGACAGGCACAAACCGCTAAATCCCAGGTAACACAGCAGGGTCGCCAGCAGCATCAGCGCGTCTCCCCTCCCAGATGCGTCGCATCAACGCTGTGCCGCTCGCGGCGCTGCAACGGGTGCCCGGTTTCATCGGCAGCGAGCAGCGGCGTGGCCGGGCGAAACTTGCCCGCGGCCCAGGCCAGGAACAGCCCGGTGGCCAATGCGGTCAGGTCGAAGCCGAGCAACACCCAATCGCCATGCGCCAGAGAGTCCAGTAGATAACGGCCACTGGTCACGATATCCAGCAACGGCAAACCTGCATAGAGAAACGCCCCCAGCGCCAGCTGTTCGCGCCAGGCCTTACGCCCATTGCGCAATGCCGCGTGCAGCAGCGTCAGGCCCCAGGCGATGAAGAACATATTGATCTCCCAACCGCCGCGTCCGGGGAAACTCATCGGCAGCAGCCGATTGGTCCAGAAGAAGCTCGCTACGGCGATCATCAAGCCGCCCATGCCGGCGATATTCAGCACTTCCACCAGCCGCAATTCGAACGGCAATACGCCGGTTTTCTCGTGTTTGACCCGACGTTTCTTCAACCACATCACCAGCCCGGTGCCGATCATCGCGGTGCTCGCAATGCCGAAAATGAAGTACATCCAGCGCAGCAGCGGCCCAGCGAAATGCCCCATGTGCAAGCCGTAGAAACCGCCGGAAATCAGCAAGGGCGCAGAACGCTCGATTGCAGTCGATTGCAATGCGCCCGTGATGCCGTTGAACGTCAGGCCAGCGCCGGGATCGTGAACGATGCTGTCCACGCCACTGGGAAACAGCACCACCGTGGCATTGGCGTCACCGGGATTGTTCACCGTCAACCGACCGATATGCCCGCCCGGCATTTGCTGGTCTGCTGTTTTTAGCATGGTCGGCAATGCCGCCAGCGGTGCCGCAACACCCGCTGGCTTGACGTTCTCAGAGGTGGGAAACAGGTCGGCAAAAAACGCCTGGGTATCTTTGCCGTAGCTGGCGACGATGCTCGCCGGCATGACCATCGACATGAAGATCACCAGGCTGCTGTAGGTGATCATTAAATGAAACGGCAACGCCAGCACGCCGATTGCGTTATGCCCGTCGAGCCAGGAGCGCTGGCCCTTGCGCGGGCGAAAAGTGAAGAATTCCTTGAAGATTTTCTTGTGGGTGATGATCCCGCTGATCAGCGTGATGAACATCAACATCGCCGCAGCCGTAGATAGCCAGCGACCCCAAGGGTGCGGCATCTGCAATTGGAAGTGGAAGCGGTAGAAGAACTCGCCGCCGCGGCTGTCCCGCGCCTGCACTTCGGCACCGGTTTGCGGATCGAGGTTTTTCTGCACGAAAGTGCCGCGCTGTCCCGGCTGGCTCGGCGCCTGCCACATCACCCCGAGCTTGGGATCGCGCCCGTCCGGCAAGTTGATGAACCAGCGCGACGCACCCACGGCATTTTGCTGCAGATACGTTTGGGCAAGCTCGGTGCTGGCCTGGGTATTGAGCGCGCGCACAGGAATTTCCGGCTGGGTCCAGCGGGTGATTTCAGTCTTGAAATAAGACATCGTTCCGGTCAGGAAAATCGCGAACAGCAACCAGCCGAACAGCAGACCAATCCAGGTGTGCAGCCAGGCCATGGTCTGCCGTAAACCTTCCTTCATATCAGCCACCGCCCGCAGGCAAACGCTGCACCCAAAAGCGCGCTGGGCAGCAAAACGCCGATCCAGGCCTGCCATGCGGTACGGCAGGCAAAGCACCAGAGCACCGCCACCAGGTAAGCGAGAAATGACAGCAGCATGCCCGTGACCACCGCGTCAGCGCGGGACATCGGCATCCATTGGCCGACGCAAACGCTGGTCAGTGCCGCGACCAGATAGCCGCCAAACAGTGCCGCCAGAATCCGCGAGGTCACTGCCAGACGATACGCCAGCGACAATGCCGCGCCTTTGCTCGGCCGGGTCTTCGCTCGCGCGCTGTTTTGTGTGCGGGTCTGCTGATTCCCCATGGCTGCGCCGTCCATCAACGAAACTCAACCCGGAACGGGCACGACACAAGGTCTCTGCGGTCATGGAGCGGCATGGCGGGTTCCTGATTCGGGATCATCGAGTGCGACGGTTCGTAGCCAGATATAGGAAGAGCCACGAACAGCTGTACGAGCAGATCGCAATATTAATGATAAATATTCTCATATGCAAAAGAGTCTGACAGAATCTGCGCAATTATTGATTCATCGCGGACCGCAGTCGCTCATGCCCATCGCCCACTACGCGCCCAATCACACCGTCGAAGGCCTGTATAACGCCCATCACAACTGGCTGACGACCTGGTTGCGGCGCCGACTCGGCTGCCCGCACAGCGCGGCGGATCTGGCGCAGGACACCTTCGTCAAAGTGCTGATGGCCCGTGATACGGCGCAGATCATCGAGCCGCGCGCATTCCTGACCACGATTGCCAAGCGCGTGTTGTGCAATCACTACCGGCGCCAGGATCTGGAGCGCGCTTATTACCAGACGCTGCTGGAAATGCCGGAATGTGTCGCGCCTTCCGAGGAAGAGCGGGCGATCATTCTCGAAACGCTGCTGGAGCTGGATCAATTGCTTGATGGTTTGCCGACATTGGTCAAGCGCGCCTTTCTGTTGGCGCAGATCGACGGTCTGAGCCACGGGGAAATCGCCGCGCAACTGGGCATTTCCATCGCCACGGTCAAACGCCATCTGCACAAGGCCGCCCTGCGCTGCTATTTCGCTCTATGACCCAGAACGCAGAATCCCTGAACAAATCCGATATTTCTCCGGCAATCGCCGAGCAGGCGGTGAGCTGGCTGATCGAAATGCAGAGCGGCAGCCTCGCACCGCGCCGCCAGCAAGCCTGGCAAACGTGGCTGAACAGCAATCCCGAACATCAGCGCGCGTGGGCGCATATCCAGCGGGTCAACCAGCGTTTGAGCGGGGTGTCTTCGCCACTGGCCCACGCCGCGATCAATGCGCCGAAATCCAACGGGCGGCGTCAGGCCTTGAAGCTGCTGCTGTTGGGCGCCGGTTCTGCCGCTGGCTGGGGTTTGCGCGAGCAGGCGGTGCTGCAACCGTTGCTGGCGGATTTCCACAATGGCGTTGGCCAGCGCCGCAAAATTGTACTCAGCGACGGCAGCCAATTGCACTTGAACAGCGCCAGCGCCGTGGATGTGCGTTTTGACCCCGGGCAACGCCTGATCAAACTGCTGCAAGGCGAGATCTTGCTCACCGCCGCTGCCGACCCGCGCCCGCTGCTACTGACCACCGCCGAGGGCAGCATTCAGCCGAACCTGGCGGGCAGTCGCTTCGACGTGCGGCAACTGGACAATCGCACCCAAATCGCCGTATTCAGCGGCGCCGTGCAGCTCAAGCCCGACAACTTTCCGGGACCGGGCTTGCAGTTGCAGGCGGCGCAGCAAGTCAGCTTCGGCCACAACTCGTGGGATGCGATCCGCCCTCTGGACGCCAGCAGCGGCGCCTGGGCCGACGGCATGCTGGTCGCCGCGCACATGCGTTTGCAGGACTTTCTCGCCGAACTGAGCCGCTATCGACGCGGCCATCTGAATTGCGACGCCAAAGTCGCCGACCTGCTGATTTCCGGCAGTTACCCGCTGGCCGACAGCGAACGCATTCTGGATTTGCTGGAAGTCGCCCTGCCGGTTCGGGTCAGGCGCTTTACCCGGTATTGGGTAACCGTCGAGGCGCGGGTTTAGCACACACGATCAACGTAGGAGACAACTTTTGTGGGAGCGAGCTTGCTCGCGAAAAGGTCGGCAAACCCGACACATCTTCGGCGCCTGAAATATCGCCTTCGCTAGCAAGCTAGCTCCCACAGGTGGAATACGGTCATCCAGTGGGACCGGCTTTAGCCGGGAAGGCGTCGGTTCAGACAATACGTCTGCGGCGCCTTGCGGTTGCCCCCAGACATAGAATCTCCAACCGGCTGCAGATTTTTTTCAAACTCAGTGAGCTGTTTTGCCCACCTCGCGTGACAAACAGGAAAAGCACCTTAATCGTCTCGCCAAAGGACTCCTGCATGTCAGCCCGCCCCAGCCTTGTTTCTCCCCTCGCCCGTTCGCTGCGTCACATCCTGTTCGGCGCTGGATTGTCGCTGAGCGCTGTGCCGCTGGTGCAGGCGGCGGAAGTTGCCAGCAAGCCTTATCACATCGCGCCGAGCGCGCTGGAAACCGCGCTGAATCAGTTCGGTCGTGAAGCGGGCGTGCTGATTTCCTTTGGCTCGCAGATCACCAACGGCTTGCAGAGTCGCGGTCTGGAAGGCCAATACACGCCGGAACAAGGCCTGGCCGTATTGCTCGAAGGCACTGGCTTGCAGGCGCGGGTCGATGGCCAGGATGGTTTCACCTTGCAACCGGTCAGCGCTGCGCAAGGCAATGCACCGGTCGAGCTGGAAGCGTCGACCGTGGTCGGCGACTGGCTCGGCGAGGCGCAGCAGATCAATGTCTTCGAGCACCCCGGCGCGCGGGATGTGATCCGGCGCGAAGAAATCGAACGCTCCGGGGCCAGCACTGCGCGCGAGGTTCTCAACCGTATTCCCGGCGTCAACGCCCCGGAAAACAACGGCACCGGCAGCCATGACATGGCGCTGAACTTCGGCATTCGCGGGCTCAATCCGCGCCTGGCCTCGCGCTCCACGGTATTGATGGACGGCATCCCGGTGCCCTTCGCGCCCTATGGCCAGCCGCAGTTGTCGTTCGCGCCGATCAGCATGGGCAACATGGATGCTGTGGACGTGGTGCGTGGCGGCGGCGCCGTAAGGTATGGCCCGCAGAACGTCGGCGGAATCGTCAACTTCGTGACCCGCGCGATTCCCGATGCGCCCATGGTCAAAGGCGGCTTCCAGACTGAAACCAGCCCGTCGTCCAGCCACGACGGCTTCAAGACCACCGGCAACTTGCTGGCGGGCGGCACCGCCGACAACGGCCTGGGTGGCGCGATTCTGTATTCCGGGGTGCGCGGCGGCGACTGGCGTGAACACAGCGACACGCAGATCGACGACCTGATTCTCAAAGGCAAATACCAGATCGACGACGCCAACAGCCTCAACGCCATGGCGCAGTACTACGAAGGCGAAGCGGACATGCCTGGCGGGCTCAACGTTGCCGATTACAAGGCTGATCCGTATCAATCGACGCGCCCCAAGGACAAGTTCTGGGGCCGCCGCACGCTGGTCAATTTCGGCTATCGCTACGAGCAGGACGCGCGGGTGTTCACCGCCAATACCTTCTTCACCAAGACCTTGCGCAGCGGATATCTGGATCAGGGTTCATTCGTTTCCCTCTCGCCACGCGAATACTGGGTGCGCGGCCTGGAAACCCGCTTCTCCCAAGGTTTTGCGCTGGGTGAAAGCTGGAACGAAGTCGGCGTCGGCTATCGCTATATCAACGAAGCTGGCCACGAGTTGCGCTACCGCACGCCAACCACATCCAACGAGCTGCCCAGCACCGCCAGCCGTAACGACCGGGATACGCGCGGCGCGACCGAGGCCCACGCGATTTACATCGACGACCGTATTGATATCGGCAAGTGGACGTTCACCCCTGGCATTCGCTACGAGATGATCGATTCAGCGCAAACCAACAACCTCACCAACGTCAAATACCAGGGCGATTACAACACCGCGCTGCCTGCACTGAACGTGCTGTATCACCTCACCGACAGCTGGAATCTGTACGCCAATACCGAAGGTTCATTCGGCAGCGTGCAGTACAGCCAGATGCCGAACCGGGTGGCCGGTGGCGAAGTGAAACCGGAAAAAGCCCGCACCTGGGAGCTCGGTACTCGCTATGACAACGGCAACTTGCGCGCCGAGATCGGCGCGTTCCTGATCAACTTCGACAATCAGTATGAAAGCAACCAGACCAACGACACGGTGATTGCTCGTGGCGAAACCCGTCATCAGGGCATCGAGACCAGCATCAACTATGCGCTGAATGGTTTGAGCCCGGCGCTGGCCGGTTTCGATGTGTACGCCACTTACGCGTATGTCGACGCCAGCATCCGCGAAGACGGCCCGAACAAGGGCAACCGCGTGCCCTTCTCGTCCAAACATAAAGGCACCTTGGGCGTGGCGTATACCGAGGGGCCGTGGAAGCTGAACCTGGACAGTTCGTATCAGAGCGATCAGTTCGCCGACAATGCCAACACCTCGGCGGAAAGCGTCGATGGCAGTACCGGCAAGATTCCCGGCTACATGCTGTTCAGCACCCGCGCCGGCTACGATTTTGGTCCGCAACTCAATGACCTGAACGTCGCCGTCGGGGTGAAAAACCTCCTCAACCACGAATACTTCACCCGCTCGTTCGACGACAACAACAAAGGCAAATACGTTGGCGAACCGCGTACGCTTTACCTGCAAACCTCCGTGGCGTTCTGACCGTCACGCGCTGTTCAAACGATTCGCGAGCAAGCTCGCTCCCACAGTTTTATGCAGATCTGTGGGAGCGAGCTTGGTATCTGCGCACAATCACCACCGATACGTAGCACTCGCCTGCACGGTGCGTTGCGAGCCATACCAGCACCAGGAATAGTAATAGCAGGAGGCGACGTATTCCTTGTTGGCCAGGTTGGTGACGTTCAGTGCCAGGCGCAGGTTATCCATCGGGCTGTTGATGTTCGGGATGTCGTAATGCGCTGCAGCATCGAATAGCGTGTAGCCCGGCACTTTCAGCGAGTTGGCTTCATCGCCCCAGCTCGACCCGACATAACGCGCGCCGCCACCGACACCCGCGCCTTTGAGCTGACCGTCACGGAAGGTGTAATCGACCCACGCCGACGCCGTGTGTTTCGGAATGCCTGGCGGCGTGGTGCCTTCTGCCGTCAGCGCTGGACCATTGGCCACGCCGACAATGCCCGGTGACACGCGCACCGTGCTGTTGGATTTGCTGACCTGATTATCCAGATACGCATAAGCCGCAGTGATATCCAGGTTATCGCTCAGGCTTGCCTTGCCTTCGAGTTCAAAACCACGGGATTGCACCTCACCAGTCTGCACCTGGCAACGGGCGCCATTGCACAGATTGGTCGGGATCGGGTCTTGGGTCAGCACATTGCTGCGCCGCAAGTCGAAGATCGCCGCCGTGATGAAACTGTTGCTGCCCGGCGGCTGATATTTGATCCCCAGTTCATATTGCTTGCCCTCGGTCGGGTCAAACGGCGTATTGCCAAAACCGGTGCCCGATTGCGGCTCGAAGGATTCGGAATAGCTGATGTACGGCGCCAGACCGTTATCGAACAGATAAACCAGGCCCAGGCGGCCGGTGAACGCCTCGCTGTCGGTCGAACTTTTGCTTTTCACGCCAGTGGTCAGGCGCTGCGAACTGTTGGTGCTGTCCGCCCAGTCGTAACGACCACCCGCCAGCAACACCCATTTGTCCCACTTCAGCTGTTCCTGCAAATACAGGCCTTTCTGCTGGCTGCGCGCCGTGGCGTCGGTGCTGTACGTGATGGGCGTTACAGGACGCCCGTAAACCGGATCGAACAGGTCCAGCGACGGGCCATTGCCGTTGCCGGATTTGGTATCGGTGCTGGTGTTCTGGTAGTCAGCACCGAACAGCACGGTGTGTTGCAAAGGACCGGTGTCGAACTTGGCCTGGGCCTGGTTATCCAGCGTGTAGGAATCCAGATTCACATCGCTGCCGATGGTGTAGCGGCCCATGGTGCGGTAGTCCGGCTGCAAGGCGTCGCTGCCGTTATAGATACTTTGATAAATGCCTTCGCTGCGCAGATAACGGGCGTTCTGGCGCAAGGTCCAGACATCGTTCAGATGATGTTCGAACAGGTAACCGACCGCGTAATACTTGCGGTCGCTCTTCTCGAAGTTCTTCTCGCCGTCATAAAAATCCACGTCGATGTCTCGGCCGGTCGGGCTGTGCAACACCGAGCCATAGGCCGGGATCGACCCGTAGGACGCGCCCTTGGGATCGGCCTGGTAATTGGCCAGCAGCGTCAGCGAAGTGTCTTCATTGGGTCGCCAAGTGAATGCCGAGGCGATGGATTGGCGACGGGTTTCGGTGTGTTCGAGCTGCCCATCGGCATCGTCGTATAAACCGGAAAGGCGATAGGAGTACACGCCTTGATCGTCAATCGGGCCGCCAAAATCAAAGGTCGTACGCTTCTTGTCGAACGTGCCGTAGGTCAGGCCGATTTCATGGAACGGCGTTTCCGTCGGCAACTTGCTGACCATGTTCACCACGCCACTCGGACTGGCCTGGCCATACAGCACCGACGATGGACCGCGCAGCACTTCCACGCGTTCCAGATCGAAAGAGTCCTTCTGCGGCGACGCATCACGGCTGCCTGGCATGCGCAGGCCATCGAGGTAAGTCGCCGGGGAAAAGCCGCGAATGGTCAGCTGATCGAGTCGCGAAGCGGTAGAGCCACGGGTTTCCGGCACCACCGCAGCGGTGTAGCGCAGGATCTGATTGAGGCTCTGCGCACCCTGCGCACGCATCTGGTCCTTGGTGACCACGGAAATCGATTGCGGGGTTTCGATCAACGCCGAATCGGTCTTGGTCCCGACCCGGCTGCGCGTGGCCACATAACCGGAAACCGGGCCGGTCGGGCTTTCGTTCTGGTACGCACCGTTGATGGCCGTGGCTTGCAGCTCCAGGGTGCTTTCGGCGGCAGCTGGTGCAGCTTCGATTCGATAGCGATTGGTCGAAAGAGTCGTTACGCGCAAACCGCTACCCGCGAGCAATTTGGCGAGAGCTTCGTCAGTGCCGAACGCGCCTTGCAAGCCGTTGCTGCGCTTGCCTCGGGTCAAGGCCGGGTCGAATGCCAATACCAGATTGGCCTGCTCGGCCAGGGCATTGAGCGCCTGGCTTAAATCACCGGCCGGGATAGCGAAGCTGCGCGCCGCGCTGGCGGGCTGGCCAGCGGCGGAATCGGCAGCGTGCAAAGGCGTTATGGCACACGCCAGCAACACGGCAAGCGCCAGGGGATGCAACGAATTAACAGGGCGTGACATGAACGATCCTTCACTGTGAAATTTGGTTTTCCATAGCCATGACGGACATGCGGGAAAAACAGACAGCGAATGAGAGCGATTTACATTCAAAAGCTGACGATTATTTTTTTGCAGCGAAATATTTCTTTCTCAATGGGTTGAATTGTTCCTGCATCGGCGCCAACACTGTGAATGAGCGCAGACGAAATGAACCAGTTAACCGGTCGTATCGTCCGATCTCATACGAGCAAGCCTTATAAGGGAAGAACTATGCAAATCCAGGTCAATTGCGATAACCACATCGAAAGCAGTATTCGACTGGAGGAGTGGGTACGTACCACCGTTGAAAGCACGCTCGAACGCTATGACGAAGATCTGACTCGGATCGAAGTTCACATCCGTGATGAAAACGGTGACAAGCCCGGCCCGCACGACATGCGCTGCCAGATGGAAGCCCGACCAAAAGGTCATCAACCTATTTCTGTTACCCACAAGGCCGATACGCTGGATCAGGCCGTAGATGGCGCAGCTGTAAAACTCGACCACGCCCTTGAACATCTTTTTGGCAAACTGCGTACCAAACGTCCGGGCGCTCCCGTGATCAATGACGCAGAACAGGAGTCGGTAAACCCGGACGCCCTGCTGCAAGAAGAATTTCTGGAAAAAGAGCAGGCTAAAGACACCGCCCTGCTGGGATGATCCGAACCGTTAGCTGAACCATTCCGCAACACTATAAAGAAGGGCGGGGTCGCCAAAACGACCCCGCCCTCTTTCGTTGTGCCCTGTTCCCCTCAAGCCCCGCTTACTCGGCCGGCTTGACCCAGACCAGCAAATCAGTGAAGTGCTCGACCTTGATCGGCAAGTTGTCGGCCAGCGTCGCCAAAGCAGCATCGGTATCATCCAGCTGAAATACGCCGGACACGCGCATCCCTTGCAGGGCCGTCGCATCGAATTGCAACAGCCCATGTCGATAGCTCCCCAGTGCTTCCAGTACCTGCGCAAGCGGTTGGTCATCGACCTTGAGCAGACCACGCGTCCAGGCCGCAGGATCTTCACTGCCGATCGATTGCGGCGTCTGCACCAGACCATCCTTGAGCGTCGCCTGCTGACCGGCGCTGACCCGGACCGCCACGGAACTGTTGGCGTTGGCGGCGATGGCGGATTCCAGCACGCTGACCTGAACCGCGCCATCCGCCCCACTACGCACCAGAAACCGCGTGCCCAGCGCTGTAATGGTGCCTTGATCGGTGCGCACCACGAACGGTCGTTGCGGATCCTTGGCGACCTCGACCCACACCTCACCGCGATGCAAGTCGATCACCCGCCGCCGCTCGTCGAATTCGACGTCTATCGCGGAGTCGCTATTGAGCTGCAAATGGCTGCCGTCAGCCAGGGCGATCTCGCGTCGTTCGCCAACGTGGGTGCGCTGATCGGCCATCCAGATGGGTGCCTGATCGAGGCTGAACCAGGCCAGCGCCAGGCTGCCGCACAAAGCAATTGTTTGCAGATAGCGCCGGGAAGACTTGCTCGGTGAACGCGCGAAAGCCTGGTCCAAAGCCATCCGTGCCGGAGCCGTCGGCAACTGCTCGAAGCTGCCCCACAAGGATTGCATGCGCGCCACCGCCAGGAAGTGTCGCGGATCTTCATGACGCCAGGCATTGAAGGCCTGGCGATCAGCCGCAGTGACCCCATCGTCGTGCAGCAACGCCAGCCAACTCGCGGCCTGGCCGATCATCGCTTCGGTCGGTTCATACTCGGTGCTCATGCCAGGTGGCCCGAACCATGCAGTGCTTTGTAACAATGCACCAGCACGCTGGCCATGTACTGCTTGACCATGCTGCTGGAGACATCTAACACCGTGGCGATTTCGCTGTAGGTCAGGCCGTCCAGGCGATTGAGCAAAAATGCCTGACGCGGCTTGGCCGGTAAACCCTCCAGCATCTGGGCGATCTTTTCCAGAATCTGCAGGGCGGCGTGAATGGCTTCCGGACTTGGAATAGAGGCTTCATCGGCATGCAGCGCCAAAGCATCAAGGTAAGCGCGCTCGATCTTGCGCCGCCGTCCCGCGTCGATCATCAACCGCGTGGCCGTGGTCGTCAGGAAGGCGCGAGGCTCCTTGAGGTTTTGCGGCTCAGCCAAGGTCAGCACCCGAATGAATGCGTCATGGGCCAGATCGGCAGCACGCTGCGAGCAACCGAGTTTTTTACGCAGCCAGCCGTGCAACCAGCTGTGATGGTCGGCGTAGAGTTCGGAGATTTGCCGCTGGCGGCTGATCAGGTCGCGATCAGCTGCGGAGAAGTCGTGCATGTGTCAATACTTCTCAAACACGAAAAATTATCATTAACGCGGAAGATGCCAGTTTTCAGCCCTAACAGCAAGCGTAGGAAATTTCCGATCAACCCACTTCAGCCGAGAACTAAAGTGCCAAAAGCCCAGTCAATTTATGCAGCCCCATAAAGCAGGTAGCCGATAATGGACAACCCTTTTCAACAGATCACTGACGCGTTCCACCCTGATTATCGGGTGAACCTGAGCATTCAAGGGCTCGACGGCAGCATCATGCTGACCCTGTCCAACGAATCCGGCGTTGTCGCCAAACGCTTGATCAGCGCCGCACAGCGCAACGATCCCAAGCGCTTGCGGCGTTTGATCGAGAGCGTGCAATTCGGCATTGCGATCGAACAAGGACACAGCGCCATCAAGATCCTCGCGGCCATGACCGACGGCGACGTCAAACAACTGGCCCCGCCACCGATCCGCAGCAACTGGTTGCGCGATCGCCCGAGATTGGCGGTAAGCGTTTAATGGCGTGTCATCACGGTCGTGATGTTGCGCAATATCTCCACACCCACCTGATGCCGGATTCAGGCCCTGTCACTGAGCATGTTCAGCGGGCCTGAATACCTTCCCGACGATTACCTCTGTCAGTTTTCGGCCTTGTCCTTGACCGATGGGTATTTCGACGACGCGTATCGAACCACCAGGATCGAAAACGCCAGCAGCAATATCCCGCCACACAAATAAATGATCCCCAGGTCAGGCGCGTTGTGATGCGATACGTCGCCGATCAAGAGCCGGGTCAGGGCAGTGATCGCCACATAGAGCAGGAAGCGGATCGGCATGTGATTGGTCTTGAAATAAATGCCCGTCATGGCACCCAGCTCAAGGTAGATAAACAGCAACAGGATATCGTCGACGCTGATGCTGCCTTTCTCCAGCATGCCGATAAAGGTTGTCACCGCCGCGTAGGCCGTGATCGCGCCAATCCCGAACAGCGCCAGATAGTGAAAGGCTTCGACACACAGATTGCCGAGCGAGTCGGCCTGGTCGTGCAGGTTCTTGCGCAGCTTTTCAGCCCATTTCAGTTCTGACATATCCAACACATCCTGTACAAAAATTAAACAGCACTTCCAGATTGAATGATGCTGCGCGCGCGTGACACTTTGATTTGCCTGAATACCAAGCAGGAACGAGGCCATTAGCTATGGTTGAGAGCGTGGCGGGTTGTCGCAAGGCACATCCAGGATTGAAAAAGATGCATGAAGGCCACTATCCAGCGCGGAAAAAATCGCCTATGCTAGGCACTGTATAAAAATACAGTAGTCGTTGAAGACAACTATCGTGAAGGCATGTGAGGTGGTGAATGGCCGTCGAAGTGGTATACCGCAGCAGCCGAGATCTGGAGCGTTTGTTCATGGATAAAGCCGAAGCTGATCGTCATGACAAAATGCTCGAACTCGCTGAGTTGCTGGCAGCAGTGTTGAACAAGGCAGTGCCTTCCCTGAGCGAAGCGCAGGTAGAAGAAGCGGGTATTTATATGGCGAAGAATCGCGATATTTTTGCCCGTGCATTCAAGAGCCAACCGGATGCGTTGAATGAGTTGCTCAACGGCCCAGGTGCAGAGTAGGCCCGGTCCAGGTAGATCCGTTGGAGATTCTATGTTTGGGGGTAACCGCCAGGCGCCGCAGACGTATTGTCTGAACCGACGCCTTCCCGGATAAATCCGGTCCCACTGAATCGCGCTGATTTTGTGGGACCGGATTTATCCGGGAAGACGGCATTCCAGTAGACGCAAATGTATCGGCTGTACGTCCTATCGCGAATGTTGCGTAGATCCGTTGGAGGCCGGTGTTTGTCGCGTGACTATGCTCAGTCAGCTTTCTCCAGCTCATCCACCAACGCCCGGAAGAACCGCGCCGCTTCGCCACCGGTAACCGCCCGGTGATCGAAAGTCAGTGACAGCGGCAAAATCGGGTGTACCAGCACTTCGCCGTTGACTGCTACCGGCTCATCGCGAATCGCCCCCGCACCAATAATTGCGACTTGTGGCGGGACCACAACCGGGCTGGCGTAGCGTCCGAACAAGGTGCCGAAATTGGACAGCGTAATCGTCGCGCCCATCATTTCCTTCGGTGGGATCGACCGCGCCTGGACATCCGCCCGCAGCCGGCTCATGCCTTCTTTGAGATCGGCGGATTCGCGATTGCCCACATCGCGCAGAACCGGCACGAACAAGCCGTCCGGCGTGTCCACGGCAATGCCCAGATCAAGCTGTTGATGCTGCTTGATGGACAGAGATTTGCCATCAAACCAGCTGTTGAGTACTGGCTCGACTTTGCACGCGGCAGCCATGGCTTTGCCGAGCCTGATCAATGGGTCGCGGGCTTGCGACCAGCGGTGCAGATCGGCATCGCCATAGATCGTCACCGGCACGACTTCCGCGTGGGACCTGGCCATGTTCAGCGCCATGCTGCGTCTGACCCCGCGCAGTTTTTCGCCGCCAAA
This sequence comes from Pseudomonas sp. DSP3-2-3, assembly GCF_049898225.1. Classification (NCBI taxonomy): domain Bacteria; kingdom Pseudomonadati; phylum Pseudomonadota; class Gammaproteobacteria; order Pseudomonadales; family Pseudomonadaceae; genus Pseudomonas; species Pseudomonas sp. DSP3-2-3. Next base: position 271,816 of record NZ_JAFCXH010000003.1, read on the forward strand.
ACGGTCGCGATCAGCCTGCGCTGCGCCCTCGACATCGGCACGGGTGATCAGGCCGTCATTGCCCGAACCGCTCAACGCGCCGATGTCCACGCCCAATTGCCGCGCCAGTTGCCGGACCGCCGGTGTCGCCCTGGCGGCCAGATGCTCGCGGGTGGAAGGCGCGGCGCCGACGAAGAACTGGTCATCCTGGCTGCCGCCGCCTTCGAGGCGTCCGACCACGGTTCCCGCATCGCCTTCGCCTTCGAATGCCATCAAGGGTTCGCCCACATGCAGGATGTCGCCATCGCCGCCGTAGACCTTGGCGACCACGCCGTCATAGGGAGCAGGAATATCGACAATAGCCTTGGCGGTTTCCACTGAAACCATCAGTTGATCGGCCTTGACCGTATCGCCCGCCTTGACATGCCATTCGACGATTTCCGCTTCCTGCAAGCCTTCGCCCAGATCGGGCAGTTTGAAATATTTCATCGCAAGTCTCCTGAATCCGGGCCGTCAGGCGAAGTTGAGCACTTGATCGCAGGCGTGAAGAATGTCTTCGACGCCAGGAATGTACAGCTGCTCCAGTCGATACAGCGGCGGCGGAATATCCGGCGCCGTGACGCGGGCAATGGGTGCCTGCAAATCCAGCAAGACCCGTTCGTAAAGACTGGCAGCGATCTCCGCACCTACGCCGCAGGACCGCGGCGCTTCATGCACAATGACGCAGCGCCCGGTCTTGCGCACCGATGCTTCCAGGGTGTCCAGATCCAGCGGCTTGACGCAGGCCACATCGATCACTTCCGCCGAGATGCCTTGTTCACTCAATGCTGCGGCAGCCTGCAAGGTTTCGTGGACGCTCGCCCCCCAACTGATCAAGGTGATATCGCTGCCTTCGCGCAGGGTGAAACAGGTGTCCAGCGGCAGGCGCTTGCCGTCGTCGAGCAGCGGTTGCGGGTTCATGCGATACAGCCGGGTCGGCTCCAGGAAAATCACCGGATCAGGATCGTCGATGGCTGCCAGCAGCAAACCGTAAGCCCGCGCTGGCGAGGACGGGATGACCACGCGCAAACCGGGAATGTGGGCGAACAAGGCTTCGGTGCTTTCGCTGTGATGCTCTGGCGCGCGAATGCCGGCGCCCATGGGCGAGCGCATGACCATCGGGCAACTCAGCCTTCCGCGTGTCCGGTTACGCATGCGGCTGGCGTGGGAAACCAGGTGCTCCATGGCGGCGTAGATAAAGCCCATGAACTGGATTTCCACCACCGGTTTCAAACCCTGTGCCGCCATGCCGATGACCAGTCCGCCGAGCATGGTTTCCGCCAGCGGCGAATCGATTACCCGCTTGAAACCAAAACTGTCGCGCAGGCCTTGAGTGGCGCGAAATACTCCGCCATTGACGCCGACGTCTTCACCCAGCACCACGACGTTCTCGTCTTCGGCCATGGCCCGATGCAGGGCGAGGTTCACCGCTTCCAGCAGGCTGACTTTTTCACTGGTCATGATGCTCACCTCCGGCGCGGCGTGCGGCCCGCTCAAGGAACCATTCACGCTGCTCGGCGAGTGCCGCTGGCCATTTGGCGTAGACGTGATCAATGACCGATTCCGGCGGCTGAATACCGGCTGCGTCGAACGCATCAACCGCCCGCTGCACCAGCGCCTGGCATTCCGTGATGAGCGCCTGTTCGCGGCCTTCGTCCCAAATCCCCTGACTGGCCATGAACGATTGCAGGCGTTTGATCGGCTCTTCCAGCCAGGCCTGTTTCACTTCTTCGGCCGCCCGGTAACGCGTGGCGTCATCCGCCGTGGTGTGATCGCCGAGCCGATAGCTCAGGCATTCCAGCAGCACCGGCCCTTTGCCTTTGCGCGCCCGTTCCAGAGCAATCTGCATGCGATCGTAGACCGCGAGAATGTCGTTACCGTCGACTTGCTCGCCATGGAAGCCGGCACCAATGGCTTTCTGCGCCAGCGTCGGCGCGCCGCATTGCATGCGCCGAGGTACGGAGATGGCCCATTGATTGTTGTTGATGACGAACACCACCGGCAGCTGCCAGGCGCCGGCCACGTTCAGTGCTTCGAGAAAATCGCCCTTGCTGGTCGCACCGTCGCCGCAGGTCGTCACCGCGACCCGATGCTCGCCGCGAATCTTGAACGCGCTGGCGACACCGCAGGCATGCAGCGCCTGAGTGGCAATCGGCACGCACAGCGGGAAATCCTCAGCGACGGCCGGCTCGGCAAAGTTGCTGCCGCGCTCGTCACCGCCCCAGTACAGGAGGATTTCTTCCATGCGCACCCCGCGCATAAGCTGCACGGCGGTGTCACGGTAATACGGGATCAGCACATCTTCAGGATGCATCAGGCTGCCGATGGCAACGCCAATGGCTTCCTGGCCGAGGGTCGGCGCATAGGTGCCGATGCGCCCGGTGCGTTGCAGCGCGACGGCTTTCTGGTCGAAAAGCCGGGTCAGGACCATTTGTCGGTAGAGACGGGTCAGGAGATTGAAGTCGTCGGCCCAGGGCGGCAGTTCGACGGTCAGACGGCCATCCGGGGCAAGGTAACGGGTATACGCAACATTGAGCCTGGTGTTGGGCATTGTTTTCTCCTTACACGCGGGATACGCGTGCCATACGAAAAACTCACCACTTGTGGCGGCGAGGTTTTCAGGCGTCGGCAATCACCGGGTAAGGCGTGGGCCGACGTTCAAGAGGTGCTCCGCCAGCATGTCAGCGACCCGCGCGGGTGAGCGCTTTTCCGCTTGTGCGTGGGCGTAGACCTCAGTCAATCGTTGTCCGATCTTGGCAAGGTGGGCAGTGATGGTGGAGAGGGTTTCCCCACGATGTTGCAGGGCGACGTAGATAAGTCCGCCAGAATTGATCACATAATCCGGGGCATACAGAATGCCGCGATTCTCCAGCTGGTCGGCGACCTGCAGGCTGGTCAATTGATTATTGGCCCCGCCCGCCACCGCCGCGCAACGTAGCTGCGCAACACTCTTGCTGTTGAGCACCGCGCCCAGCCCGCACGGCGCGAGGATGTCACAAGGCGTGCTGAGCAGCGCTTCGCAGGCAATCGGATGGGCGCCGAACTGTTCCATGGCGAGCTGCACGCGCCCGCTGTCCAGATCGCTGACCAGCAAATCGGCACCGGCCGCATGAAGTTGTTCAGCCAGGGCGTAACCCACATGCCCCAAGCCCTGGATAGCGACGCGCAGCCCTTCCAGATTGTCGCTGCCCAGACGCGCCATGGCCGTGGTCCGAATCCCGGCAAACACGCCCATGGCGGTATGCGCCGAAGGATCGCCGGCTTCGGTGGTGCTGGTCACGTGCTGGGTGTGTTGCGCAATGCAGTCCATATCGGCGCTGGAGGTTCCGCTGTCCACTGCGGTGATGTAGCGCCCGTCAAGGCTCTCGATGAAGCGTCCGAAAGCCTCGAACAATGCGGCGCGATCAGGAACATGCGCGGGACGCATGATGACCGCCTTGCCGCCACCTTGCGGCAGACCGGCGAGCACCGCTTTGTAGCTCATGTTTCTAGCCAGACGGATGGCATCCTCGATGGCGCTATTTTCATCTGGATAAGCAAGATAACGACATCCACCCAAGGCAGGACCGCGCTGGCAATTGTCGATAGCGATCACTGCCTTCAGGCCGGTTTCGGGATCGACGACCAGATGCAGTGATTCGATGCGTGAACTGTGCATGAGAGCGAACATCGGCAGTGCTCCCGGAATACTTTTTTTCTAAGGCGATTATAGGCGCTGCTGGGAAAAATGATTGACCGCTGGTGCATGCCGATAAAACACATCCGCACGTACATTCGGCACTGGACGAAATCTGCGACGGGGGCTAAAACAAGTCATCGCTGCCAACATTCCAGTTGCCCGGATTCGGGCGGAGGGGTCGATGACGCCACGCCAGCATTGCCTGTCTAGCCTGCAACAAAGCCCTTGTGATGTGTTCGAGGCTGCGTTGTGGGTTTCGGCCGAACATGACCCGCAGTTTCTTCCCCTGCACCTGCGCGCAGAGATGGATCAATTGCAGCGTCAGGTGAACAACGCCCTGCCCTCGCTACCGACTTGCGAACTGGCCCAACCCTTGTTGCGCCAACTCAATGCGATGGGGTTTGCCCAGGACGACTGGAACCCACCGAAACCTGAATCGGCGCTGTTGCACAAAGTGGTGCTGCGTCGTCGCGGGCAGCCGTTGGCCCTGGCGCTGATTGCCCTGGAAATCGCCAGACGGCTGGACATCAAACTTGAGGGGGTAAATTTCCCCGGTCACTTTCTGCTGCGGGTTCCGGGCGCCGACCATTTGCTCGACCCTTGTGGCGGACGGCGGCTCTACCCGCAAGACTGCCGGGAATTGCTGGTTCGCCAGTTCGGGCCAGACATGCAACTTCGCTCGGCGCACATGATTCGCGCCACGGACTTGAGCATGCTGCAACGGCTTTCGCGCAATCTTCGGCACCTGCACCAACTGAACGATGACCTGCTGGCCTCGTTGAAAGATGCTGACCGCGTGGTGGAACTGGGCCAGGCAACCACTGGGGACCATTTGATCCGGGCCGGTCTGTACCACGCCCTGGAATGTCCACAGGCCGAGCGATTTGATCTGGAACACGCCCTGCTCTTGAGCGACGATCCACTTCAGCGCCTCAGGCTCATCGAACGCTTGAGCCAGTTGCCGTCGAGCAAAGCCATACACTGAGCCCCTGCTGCGACTGTTGCCGTGCATGCAACAGTTAATGTCGCAAACCACTGTTTTCTAATGCAATTAAACACTCTATTCTTGCCGGACTTTAAGCAGGCCGCTCAATTAACTTGCCTTGTTTATCCCATCGATTTGCGCTGGCACGTTGCCGTCTCTGACGTACCGGACTTGAGAGTGTATCGACGTTGATTTTATAGCTCCTGGATCTACGTCTTGTTTAGCCGCTGTTAATACAGCGGCTTTTTTTTGCCCCTCGCCAAACTATGGCCTTAAGCCATCACACCTTCGATTTCAGCTTGGCTGGCAGGAGTTCCTCCTTGATCTTGTCTCCATTTTTTATACGTTTGTTCAGGGCCATCGTCCCATAGGTATCCCCTGTGGATGCAAACACCTGAAGATTTTTCATGACATGAACCGTCTTGATGTAGTCCGGCAACAGCAACTTTGAATATTTGTCTCCGATCAATATTTTGGTCTGCATTTCATCGATACGTTTGGCGAAGAATTCCAGGGCATTTATTTTGACATCCGGGTGTGTGATTTTACCGTCTTTGTCAAACTCCAGCGCTGCGCGGCCCATCAGGTCCGCAGTCAGATTATCGACCAGACCGAAAGCCAGGAGCTGTTTGCCAAAGTTTCCCAACTCTTCAGGGCTGACCTTTTCTGCATCGAAGTCTTTGAACAATGGCCGAAGCTTGTTTTGCTCCATTGACAGGGTATTGAGCGCAACAGGATTCTCGCCGATCTCCAGCAAGATACGACTGGTATTGGCACTGGCTTGTTTAATTGTTGGGTCCTCCAGTCTTGGCTTGATAATGACCGGCGGCATATTTGCATAACGATCAACCATTCCCATGGCGCTGTTCCTTTTATGTCGAATGAGGTGTTCATCGAACATATCGGGAACTGGCTGGGCGACTTTATAGGCAGAACACCCGACCGGCGAAATTCAGACAGGTACTACTTGGTATATAGAATATTCTTACGCCAAGCAGCGAAGCGTCCTAATTATCAATCTATTTATCGGCCGGTTAGCTGCGCAATCAGACAACTTGATTCACCCCATATACTTCTGCAGGTTCGCCATCATTTCTTTCAGCGCTTCGACGTTATCCCGAGGATGCACTGCGTCGCTGAAATCGCTGATGGTTTGCCATTGTGCGGCGACATCTTCCGGGCTGAACCCTGTATGAGGATCGAAGCCTGCTCCTAGGCTTCGCTCCCAGCGGACTTTGCCGATCCAGCCGCCACCCACTTCGAATAAACCGGCGCTGTCCTGGCATTGTTCGCTGCCCAGATACACAACTAAAGGGCTGATCAGTTCAGGCTTCAGCAACTCGAAAACATTGGGCGGGATGAGCCCTTCGGTCATTCGCGTGCCACCGGTTGGGGCAATGGCATTGACCAGGATGTTGTTCTTGCGACCTTCCAGAGCCAAGGTGCGTGTCAGGCCATAAAGTCCCAACTTGGCCATACCGTAATTGGACTGACCGAAGTTGCCGTAGATACCGGAAGTCGATGAGGTAAATATCACGCGGCCATAGTTCTGCTCGCGCAAGTGCGGCCAGGCCGCATGCGTCACTTTGTAAGCCCCCTCAACGTGCACGCGATAAACCAGATTCCAGTCGGCGTCTTCCATTTTGACAAAGGATTTATCCCGCAGAATTCCGGCGTTATTCACTACTACGTCAATGCGGCCGAAAGCGTCCAGAGCGTTCTGCACGATCTTGTCGCCATCGGTGACCGAATCATGATTAGCCACCGCCGTGCCGCCTGCTTCACGAATCTCGCTGACCACTCGATCTGCCGCCGAGGCGTTGGCACCTTCCCCGCTGGCGGAACCGCCAAGATCGTTGACCACCACGCGAGCGCCATGGCGGGCAAACAGCAACGCATGAGCGCGCCCCAATCCGCCGCCAGCACCGGTGACAATCACAACTTTGTCGTCGAAATGGACAGGTTCACTCATGACTAGCTCCAGGTAAGGTCGGCAGCGACGCGCTCGCATCAGTGTCGGCCACCCGACTTCCAGTCACAATCAAACCAATCCTCGCTGAATAGTGCTCGATAATGCAGCTGGATTCGCTTCGTTTGGGGTCGTCTCCGCCCCTTCGTTCTCGATGGCAGCCCGGAACGCCAGATAGTGGCGAAGCACCAGCGATGGCGCTTCCAGTTGCGGGTAGTGACCGATACCCTCCAGCAGCACGGTATCGGCGTCGGGGATCAATTGTCGGTAGCGCTCGACCATATGCGCGCCTGAAATAGGATCGACCGCCCCATCAATCACGCGTAACCGCACGCCCTCCGTCTGCATGGCCCCGACCCAGCGCTCACGTTGCTCGACACGCTCCGGGATATAACGAATCAGCCGATGCAGGATTCGCCCACCTTTGTTGGCCTTAATCAGGCTCCACAGATCGTCCAGTTCACTTTCACTGGGGGCGGTATCCGGGCCGAAGATCCTGCTGAAATTCTGGTCCAGATGGCCACGATTGAACAATCTGCTGAACATCCAGCCAGCCGGGCTCAGCAACAGTTTTTGCGCCAATACCTTGCGATGTGTTTCCGGAAACAGGCCGCCATTGAGGAATACGCAGCTCGCCATCGCAAAGCGCCCCTCGTGGTGACGCGCCAACAGTTCCTGGGCAACGCTGTCGCCGTAATCATGGGCCAAAACGTGAATCGGCCGAGTCTCATCCAGGTGCTGCAACAAGGCTTGTTGCAGCTCAGCTTGCTGGATGAGGCTGTACAGGTGGCGCGGCGGTTTGGCTGAATCGCCGAAACCGAGCATGTCGCAGGCAATCAACCGATACCGCGTCGCCAAGGGTTGCCAAAGGAAATGCCAGTCCCAGCTGGCGGTCGGGAAACCGTGAATCAGTAACAAAGGCTCACCCTCGCCCGCCGTCCAATAACGAATGGCATGGCCCTTGAAGTCAAACGTCTGTCCACGGGTGCGCCAGATACGCAGCGGTATCTCGGTCAGCGGCATTATTGCTTGTAACCTGAATCGGTCAGGTCGAGCTTGCGTAGCAAAGCTGGCCAGGCAAGCGCTCCGCCCATGCCCTGGGCGCTTCTGGTCACGCCGGCCACCATGGCTTTCGCTCCCGCGAGAATCTGCCCGTCGATGGTAATCAACTGCGCTCCGCCGCCTTGGGCCATGACCTGGATTTCGCAGGCGCGCTGGAAGATGAACATCATCAGGAAGGTATCAGCGATGCTCGCCGAACAGGTCAACAGACCATGGTTTTGCAGCATCAGAAAATTCGTTTCGCCCAGATCGAACTGCAGGCGGGCTTTTTCCTCATGATTGAGGGCAACGCCTTCGTACGGATGGTAAGAGAGGCTCGACAGGACAAACAGCGATTGCTGACTGATCGGCAAAATCCCCTGCTGCTGCGCCGACACCGCCACGCCCGCAGCGGTGTGCGTGTGCAGCACGCAAGCGACGTCATGGCGAACCTCATGGATCGCGCTGTGAATGGTGAAGCCTGCGGGGTTGATCTCGTAGGGGCTGGCCATCAGCTTGTTGCCGGCCTGATCGATCTTGACCAGATTCGATGCCGTGATCTCGTGGAACATCAAACCGTAGGGATTGATCAGGAAATCCTCGGTGCCCGGCACCTTGGCCGAGATGTGGGTAAAAATCAGATCGTCCCAGCCATGCAGCGCGACCAGACGGTAGCAGGCGGCGAGATCGACGCGGGTTTGCCATTCGGCAGGGCTGACCTGATCTTTTACATTCAGCGGCGCATCGGGGGTGTGCAGAACTTGGGTAGGGTTCACGGCGGCTCCTCGGCATTCAGTGTGCTCTGGATGCAAAGTTTAGCCACACCCTGCAAAACCGTCGGGGACCTGGCGGCCATTCTGACGGCTTAAAAGGCCAATTCGGCGCCAGAGATGCTCGTCGCGCAGCTACACCGAACCGTTGGCGAGGCTTGCCCGCGAATGTGGCGCCTCGGTGCATCAGCACCACCGCGTTATTGTTCTTCGCGGGCAAGCCTCCAACGGATCTACGCAACATTCACGATAGGACGTACAGCCGCTGTATTTGCGCCTACTGGAATGCCGTCTTCCCGGATAAATCCGGTCCCACACAATCAGCGCGATCCAGTGGGACCGGCTTTAGCCGGGAAGGCGTCGGTTCAGACAATACCTCTGCGGCGCCTGGCGGTTGCCCCCAGACATAGAATCTCCAACGAGTCGCGCTTGATTCGCCTGAATCAGCTTTTCAACAATTCGACAAACCGCGCGAGCCATGGCTCGGCGTCGGTCTCGGGCGTGACGCTTTCACTGGCATCCAGGCGCAGCATCTCCTGGACTTCGATGACGCCCAGTTCCGCGAACAACTCGCGGATCTGCTCGCCGCCGCCACAGAAGGTATCGCCGTAACTGGCATCGCCCAATCCAATGACACCGCCGGGCAAACCGCGCCAGGCGGCCGGCAGAACATCGCGGATCTGCGAGTAGACCGGCTGGATGTTGTCGGGCAGTTCACCCATGCCGGTGGTCGACGTCACGAACAACAGAGCTTGCGGGGCGAAGGATTGCAAGCCTTCGAAGGTCACGCGCGGGTCCTGCAAGACTTCGAGACCGGCGTCGCGAAGGATTTTCCCGGCATGTCGAGCGACTTCTTCAGCCGATCCATAGACAGAACCGGAAACAATGGCGACTTTCATGAATCATCCTGTATCAGCGGAAAAACGTCGGACATTATGCCTCAAGCCAGCCCATGACCTAGAATGCTGTCTCTGCTCCCGGCTTCGGAACTCTCTTCATGATCAATGCAAAACTGCTGCAACTGGTGGTGGACGCTTCCAATGATGGCATTGTCGTCGCCGAGCAGGAAGGTGAAGACAATATTCTGATCTATGCGAACAAGGCATTCGAAATGCTGACCGGCTATCCGGTGGACGACATCCTTTATCAGGATTGCCGCTTCCTGCAGGGCGACGATCGGCAACAGCCGGCGCTGAAAGCGATTCGCGAAGCGGTCCACAGCGGCCAGCCGTGCCGCCAGATTCTGCGTAACTATCGAAAGGACGGCACGCCATTCTGGAACGAATTGTCGATAACGCCGGTGCTCAATGAGGCCGATCAGCTGACTTATTTCATCGGCATTCAGAAAAACGTCACCAAACAGGTGGAGGCCCAACAGCGGGTGGTTGAACTGGAAATTGAATTGGCTATTGCCAAAGAGGAGATCGCCGCGTTAAAAAAACACCCAAATGCAACATAATGTGGAATTAATGGTCTGCTTTCCCAATAACCGGTTTTTTCGAGCCCTGTAATGTCCCACGACACCCTTCTCACCCAGGCTGAGCTGGAATTTATCCAGAACATGCAGCACAACCCCAAACTGAACGTGCGCGATGCGACACGCAGCTTGACGGTGAACGGTGGGATACACATCCAGGATTTGCTCACCCGTCTGGCAGCTCATGAGCAGGTGACGATCCAGGCGCAATTCGCCAACCAGCAGATGACGTTCCCGCTGCATCTGGTGGAGGACGAATTTCACGCGCTGCACCTTGAACTGGGCGCGCCGAGTATTTTCGAAGAAGGGCCGCGAATTCGTCCGTGGCGCCTGACGCTGCAGGAGCCCATGCCGCTGGAGACCGAAAAAGGTACTCCGACGTCGTTATGGGTTCATGAGGTTTCGTTCAAAGGCGTGCTGCTGGAAAATCGCCGGTCGACCAAGCCGCCGAAAAACTTCTCCGCCTGGTTCGTGCCTGTCGGACATGAGCCGATTTCACTTCGTGGGACTTTCGAGCGCCTCACCGAGTCAGGGCTTGCGGCGTATCGTCTGAGCCAGCGCAACAAGGAAGAAACCGAACGGCTGCGCCAGTACATTCTTCAGGAACACCAGCGCGTTTATCCAACCATGCATCGTTGATCGCTGCCGCAACTCCTCTCCCGCACGCAATCACGTATCCAGATGCCCCTCGATAAACTGCCGCAAGCGCCGCTGCATGAAACTGCCTTCGCTGCCGATGCACGCGACCGGCGATCCATCAAGACTTTCCTGTGCCAGATCGGCGCCTTCTCCAGCCAGCACCAGCGGGCAGTCGAGTGCCAACGCCAGACGTTTGAGTCGGCGCGGCAAATCAAGGGTCGGCGGGTGATTGCTGAATAGCACGACAGCCAGCGGACGGACCTTGCCGCATACCAGCGTCAGTTCCTCCAGCGGCTGGCCCAGCGCCAGGACCTGAATATCGAAGTCAGGACTGCCCAGCAATAATCCCGCAACCCACAGTTCCAGCTCCCGACACTGCCCCGGCACGCCCGCGAGCAGGACCTTTCTATCGGTCAAGCCGCTCGATAACTGCTGGCGCTGCAAGGTCCGGGCACGCAGGAAGCTGTCCAGAAACAGCCATTCGCTGACTTGGCCGAAACGGTCGTGATGCAGCAACAATTCACGCCAGACCGGCAGCAGGATGTCCTGGAATACCACGGTCATCGGATAGCTGGAAAACACCTGGCCGTAGAGTTGTTCCAGGCGGCGCTCATCGAAAGAGCCGGCGGCCTGTCGCACTTGCGCCTGCCATTCGCCCCATTCGCCCAGCGCAATATCGCTCTCGGGTGCCACCGCCTGAATGCGCGCGGCCTGGGTCTTGGCGAGGATCTTGCTGACCTTGCTCACCGCCACGCCGCGTTCGATCCAGCCCAGAATGCTGCGCACCTCATCGATATCCGCCTGGGAATACAGGCGATGACCACTCTCGGTGCGGGTCGGCTGAATCAGGCCGTAGCGCCGCTCCCACGCGCGCAACGTGACCGGATTGATGCCGGTCATGCGCGACACTTCACGGATCGGGAACAATTCTTCCTGCTTCAGATCTTGCTTGAGGCCGCTTGAATCGCGGCGGCCAGTGAGGGATTCAGTCATGACAGGGATCGCATGGAAACAGTGGGGCGCATTGTACCCCTGTGGACCGGTCTTTCGCTAAAACACCCTGCGACTCGCACTGATGTAGACGAAACCCTATGGCTTATTCATGAATTTCAGGAATAATCCTTGCTTGCTAAAACGCCAAGCTGACGCAGCCCACTATCCCGGCGCTCTGTCATGTGACTTCCCTATCCGGGAATCTCACTCGTTTATCGGAGATACACAATGTCTACCACCCCCGTCACCTTGATGGTTGCTCGTCGCGTGGCCCATGGCCGCTACCAGGAACTCATGACCTGGCTGCATGAAGGCGAACAACTGGCCACCGACTTTCCCGGTTACCTGGGTTCGGGTGTCCTCGCGCCTCCGCCAGACGATAACGAATTCCAGATTATTTTCCGCTTCGCCAATGCGCAAACCATGCACGCCTGGGAGCATTCCGCCTCGCGAAGCTCCTGGTTGGTGCGCGGCAGCGGTCTTTTTGCGCAACCTTCGGAACATCGGGTCAGCGGGATCGACGGCTGGTTCGGCACAGTGGGCCAACGCCCACCGCGCTGGAAACAGGCCGTGGCGATCTGGCTGGCGTTTTTTCCGGTCTCGCTGCTGTTCAATTTCGTGCTCAGCCCGCTGCTCAATGAGCTGCAACTGCTGCCACGCGTGTTAATCAGCACCTTGCTGCTGACGCCGCTGATGGTGTTCTGGTTTATCCCGCTGTCGACGTATTTGCTGTCGTCGTGGCTGAACAGCACTCCGGCACCCCGGACGCCCACGGAATCGGCTCACTCGCGGTGAGCCCAACGCCACAATATGTACAAGCATCATCGACGATGTACAGGTTTTGCGTAAGTTTTATCGCCCTTCCCCGTAACGTCCCGCGCTGCAACCTCTCTTCCCCTAGCGTTATAGACAGGTGACCGGCGCGAGCCTGAATGGACGCAGTTGTACAAGAGTAGCCATTGGTATAACTTTGCAGCAGCTAGCGGCCAGCAACGGCCGACACCCAATGATTCCGACGTGCGAGCGCTCATGGCTTTGTCTCCTGCCCCGATCCTGATCACTGGCGCCAGTCAGCGCGTCGGGCTGCACTGCGCGCAACGCCTGCTGGCGGACGGCCAGTCGGTGATCATCAGCTACCGCAGCGAGCGTCCCGAGGTCGAACAGCTGCGCGCGGCAGGTGCTATTGCGCTTCATGGCGATTTTTCATCCGAAGCGGGCGTCCTGCAATTCATCGCCGCACTCAAAAGCCAGACTGACAGCCTGCGGGCCATCGTCCACAACGCTTCAGAGTGGTTGGCAGAAACGCCGGGCGACGAGGCAGCGGTCTTTACCCGCATGTTCAACGTCCATATGCTCGCGCCCTACCTGATCAACCTGCATTGCGAGCAGTTGTTGCATCGCTGCGAGGTCGCAGACATTATCCATATCAGCGATGACGTGACCCGCAAAGGGAGCAGCAAACACATCGCTTATTGCGCCAGCAAAGCAGGACTCGACAGCCTGACCTTATCCTTCGCCGCCAGGTTCGCGCCGCGGATCAAGGTCAATGGCATCGCCCCGGCCCTGTTGATGTTTCAACCTCATGACGATTCGGTCTATCGCGCCAAAGCCCTGGCAAAATCGGCCATGGGCATCGAGCCCGGTCCCGAGGTGATTTACCGAAGCCTGCGTTACCTGCTGGATAACCCGTATGTCACCGGCACAACCCTTACCGTAAACGGCGGACGGCACGTCAAGTAAGCTGCCCCGAGGATCCTTTTGATGAGTTCATCCCTGCCACAGCACTACCGCGAGATTCTCGTCGGCCTGGGCGAAAACCCTGACCGCGAAGGTCTGCTGGATACCCCGAAACGTGCCGCCAAGGCGATGCAATACCTGTGTCATGGCTACGCGCAGAGCGTCGAGGAAATCGTCAACGGTGCGCTGTTTGCCTCCGACAACGACGAAATGGTCATCGTCCAGGACATCGAGCTTTACTCGCTGTGCGAACACCATCTGTTGCCCTTCATCGGCAAGGCGCACGTCGCCTACATCCCGACCGGCAAAGTGCTGGGGCTGTCCAAGATCGCTCGCCTGGTGGACATGTTCGCCCGGCGCCTGCAGATCCAGGAGAACCTGACCCGCCAGATCGCCGACGCGATTCAGGAAGTCACCAACGCCGCTGGCGTGGCAGTGGTCATCGAAGCCAGGCACATGTGCATGATGATGCGCGGCGTCGAGAAGCAGAACTCGACCATGAACACCTCGGTGATGCTCGGCGCATTCCGTGATTCGAGCACGACCCGTCTGGAATTCCTGCAATTGATCGGACGGAGCAGAAACTGATGGCAAGACTTGAACCAGGCACCGCGCGCATTCGAGTCAAGGACCTGTGCCTGCGCACCTTCATCGGCATCAACGAAGATGAAATCGTCAATAAACAGGATGTGCTGATCAACCTGACGATTCTGTATGCCGCGCAGGAAGCCGTGCGCGACAACGACATCGGTCATGCCCTGAACTACCGCACCATCACCAAAGCCATCATTCAGCACGTCGAAGGCAATCGCTTTGCCTTGCTCGAACGCCTGACCCAGGAAGTGCTGGATCTGGTGATGAGCCACGAGCCGGTGCTGTACGCCGAAGTTGAAGTCGACAAGCCTCATGCCCTGCGTTTCGCCGAATCGGTGTCGATCACCCTCGCCGGACAGCGCTGAACCTCTTATCATTGCGCCCTTAATTGCCTGCGAAGAGCCCATCATGACCCCGCAAGAACGCCTCGAACTCGAAGCCGCCGCCTTTCGCCGACTGGTCGCGCATCTGGACAGCCGCAAGGACGTACAGAACATCGACCTGATGAACCTTTCCGGCTTCTGCCGCAACTGCCTGTCCAAATGGTACAAGGCCGCAGCAGACGAAAAGCACATCGACGTCAGCCTCGACGAAGCCCGCGAAGTGGTTTACGGCATGCCGTACAGCGAGTGGAAAGCTCAATACCAGCAAGAAGCCAGCGCCGAACAGCAAACGGCGTTCGCCAAGGACCACAAGCATGACTGACCTGAATACCCTGCGCGCCAGCCTGGCGAGCGGCGAACATCTGTTCGCCGACACATTGGCCTTCATCGCGACAGGCTACGACTACCAGCCGCAAGCGTTCAGCAACGGCCCGGTAGACAACGCGGCCGGGCAGAACGAAGGTTCGTGCAAAACCCTGGGCCTCGCGCTGCTGGAAGGTTTGAGCGATGAAGAGGCGTTGCTGGCGTTTGGCGAACATTACCGCTCGGTACAAGCCACACCAGAAGGCAGCGATCACGGCAATATCCGCGCTTTGATCGCCCATGGTCTGGCCGGGGTGAAGTTTGCGCAGGAGCCGCTCAAGCGTAAGGGCTGATGTATGCGTGCCCTTGTGGGAGCGAGCTTGCTCGCGAACATGGAATCTCCAACGGATCTACGCAACATTCGCGATAGGACAGTACAGCCGATGCATTTGCGTCCACTGGAATGCCATCTTCCCGGATAAATCCGGTCCCACAAATCAGCGTGATCTGGTGGGACCGGATTTATCCGGGAAGGCGCCGGTTCAGACACTACATCCGCGCCGCCTGGCGGCTGGCCCCGGACATAGAATTTCCAACAAATCACCATAAAAAACCGGCCTGAGCCGGTTTTTTATTGCCACACAACGCTATCAGAACGAGGCGTTGGCCAGGCCGTCGAGATACCGTTCAACGTCCAGCGCTGCCATGCAACCGGCACCGGCCGAGGTAATTGCCTGACGGTAAACGTGGTCAGCCACGTCGCCCGCAGCGAAGACACCTTCCACGCTAGTAGCAGTCGCATTGCCTTCACGGCCGCCCTGCACAACCATATAGCCGTCTTTCAACGCCAACTGACCTTCGAACAGCGAAGTGTTCGGCGTATGGCCGATTGCAATGAACACGCCATCGACTTTCAGCTCAGCGCTGCTGCCATCGTTGTTCTTCAAGCGAGCACCGGTCACGCCCATGTTGTCACCCAGGACTTCGTCCAGCGTGGCATTGAGCTTGAGCTCGATCTTGCCTTCGGCAACCCGCGCGTGCAGCTTGTCGATCAGGATCTTCTCGGCGCGGAACGTTTCGCGACGGTGTACCAGAGTCACCTTGCTGGCGATATTTGCCAGATAAAGCGCTTCTTCAACAGCGGTGTTACCGCCGCCGACCACCGCCACTTCGCGGTTGCGATAGAAGAAACCGTCACAGGTTGCGCAGGCCGAAACGCCTTTACCCATGAACGCTTCTTCGGACGGCAGGCCCAGATAACGAGCGCTGGCGCCGGTGGCAATGATCAAGGCGTCGCAGGTGTAAGTGCCGTTATCACCCTTGAGGCTGAACGGCTTGCCGGCCAGATCGACCGCATTGATATGGTCAAATACGATCTCGGTTTCAAAACGCTCGGCATGCTCACGCATACGATCCATCAGCGCCGGACCGGTCAGGCCGTGCGGGTCGCCGGGCCAGTTGTCAACTTCAGTGGTGGTGGTCAATTGACCACCAGACTGCATGCCGGTAATCAGCAAAGGCTTGAGGTTGGCGCGCGCGGCATACACCGCAGCGCTGTAACCGGCAGGGCCGGAGCCGAGAATGATTACTCGGGAATGACGTACATCAGACATGACACACTCCTATCGACCGACCATCGATGCCGTGGTCGGAACGGCTGGAATAAAAAAGGACCACCGAAAGCACTTGGGGAAGGCTCACAACACGGCAGTCCTGGAAAGTCTGTGGCTGCGACCGCAGTCGCAGCGACGGATTACAGGCTGGTCGCGTTCTGCGCCAGGTAATCAGCAACGCCTTGAGCGTCGGCTTTCATGCCTTTCTGACCTGGACGCCAGCCGGCAGGGCAAACTTCGCCGTGCTCTTCAGTGAACTGTAGCGCTTCCACCAGACGAACCATGTCATCTACATCACGACCCAGCGGCAGGTTGTTGACAACCTGATGCTGAACCACGCCTTCGCGGTCGATCAGGAACGATGCACGCAACGCGACACCATCTTCGTGCTCAATGCCATAGGCGCGAGTGATTTCGTGTTTAACGTCGGCAACCATGGCGAACTGAACTTCACCAATGCCGCCCTTCTCGACCGGAGTGCTGCGCCAGGCGTAATGAGTAAACTGCGAATCAATGGAAACGCCAACCACTTCAACACCCAGATCGCGGAATTTAGCGATGCGGTTGTTGTGGGCGATAATTTCCGATGGGCAAACAAAGGTGAAATCCAGCGGCCAGAAAAACAGTACGACGTATTTACCGCGCAGCGAAGAAAGCTTGAAGCTGTCGACGATGGAACCGTCGCCCAACACGGCCGCTGCGTCGAAGTCCGGTGCCTGTTTGTTAACCAGTACGCTCATGAAGTCTCCTGTAGGGTTCAGATTTAATAAGAAAGGGTGGATAAGTTGGCGTGCAGCTTATCGAGGGTGCCAAGATTAAGGAAATATCGTTTCACAATCCACCTCATAGCCGGGGTCTATACCAGCACAGTTCGATAGGTGCGAGAGGACTTGTCCTCGAAGCAGCCAGCCTGGCCAACCTCGATCTGGCTGGTAAGGCCTCATTGCCTGCGCCGACGCCTTCGCGGACAAGTCCGCTCCCACGATAAGAATGCGTTCAGTCCCGGAGCGACTCATGAACCCGCCGCTTTCACCCCCGCGCCAAAGCCGGTAAGGTCGGCGGGTTTACCACTGATCGGAGGCTGCCAATGCCTGCTCCTGCTCTCTCGGGCCCGCAATACCTGCGCGAAGGCCTGAAACTGATCCTCAGCCCCGGCCTGCGCCTGTTCGTCCTGCTTCCATTGGGCATCAATCTGCTGTTGTTCATCGGCCTGATTTACCTGGCCATGCATCAGTTCGGCATGTGGGTTGATGCGTTCATGCCGGAGTTACCCAGCTGGCTGAGTTTTCTCGACTACATCCTGTGGCCGCTGTTCGTCACGTTAGTGGTGCTGATGGTGTTCTTCACCTTCACCATGATCGCTAACATCATCGCCGCGCCGTTCAATGGTTTCCTGGCGGAAAAAGTCGAAGTCGTGCTGCGCGGAACCGACGACTTCCCGGCCTTCAGCTGGGGCGAACTGGTCGCCATGGTGCCGCGCACGTTTGGCCGTGAAATGCGCAAGCTGGGCTACTTCCTGCCACGCGCCATCGGGCTGTTCATCCTGTCGTTCATTCCGGTCGTCAACCTGATCGCCGCGCCGCTGTGGCTGCTGTTCGGCATCTGGATGATGGCGATCCAGTACATCGACTACCCGGCGGATAACCACAAACTGGGCTGGAACGAAATGCTCGCCTGGCTGCGTTCCAAACGCTGGCAAAGCCTGAGCTTCGGCGGGATTGTCTATCTGGTGCTGCTGATCCCGGTAGTCAACCTGCTGATGATGCCCGCCGCTGTTGCCGGAGCGACACTGTTCTGGGTGCGTGAGCGTGGGGCTGAGGCGTTGCTTCCCCAGATACGCTGAATGGATAAGAGGCTCTGAACATTCAGGGCCTTCTTAATGTGTGGGGCGAAAATTCTCCGCTGCTGGCAAAAGTTTGCCGCATCTTCGCTGATGAGAGATTTGACAAACGTCACGTTTCCTACCAGACCATACGGATATCCGCGTATATATAAACCGACATGTGCTGATCTTCATATTTAGTAACAATCGCACGTCCAATTCTGGCACCCGCTTTGCTTATTGTCATCACCCACAACAATAAAGTGATATGGCAATGCAAAACACTATAAATTCAGCAACCCTCACTCTTGATAGCTGTATAGGTAAATCTGTATCAGGAACCGCTGTTAATTCAACAAAAATCAGCGATATTGATAGAAGCTTTGCAGACACACTAAAGAGCATGACGACTGAAGCACCTCAAACATCACCAATGCGCAATACGAAAGTGACAGACTTGTATGAATGGCTGGTCGAGGGAGGAGCACAAGATCCCGAGTGGGCCAATGAATCTGCTTTTCTGTACGGATGCGAATACATTGATACTCCGATGTTATACGTCGGCGATTGGCCAATCATAAGGATCGCGGCAACCGGAGAAATTTTCACCCCAGAAAAACAGGCCTACTTCAAACAAATTGCTGATCTTTACCATGAAGGACGGGTAAAACTATACGAAAACGAATTCGCCAAGGGCACACCTCCCTCGGAAATCCTCAAGAAAATATTTGAGTACAACAACACCTTGCCCGATGAATTCCGAAAAATGTCGGGATGGCTGTAACCCTAGGCCGCGAGTGCATAGGCGGTGCGGGTGAATCCACTCGCACCGCTCTTAACCTCGCCGAGGTATTACCAGTTTACTGTCAAGCTTCCTTTTAAACCCCACTCTGGATTAAATGGACGCCCCCTGCTTGTCACTAAAAAGTAAAATGGCAATGCAGCATCACCACGACCGAACCCGCTACTGGAGCCGGAATTCTGCAAGGAAACATCCTTACAGATATTAGTCGCCATTTGACACAACTTAACATTGTATCCTTGACGAGACGGCGTCCAGCTCCAGCTCACGCTCTTAACCTTCACACCATCTGGAGCATCAAGGCTAAAGGGAAGATTGACCCGATGCGTTTCCCCTGACGAATAAATATAAGGGAACTCAACCTCAGAAAAGTACTGACCGGCTATAGCGCCTTGCGCGGTCGTTAACAGCGCGGTTAACGCTCCCACAGCCAAAGCTATTCGGCTCAAATTATTGTTATAAAATTTCATTTTTTAAGTTTCCAGCTTAGTCATTTCTGTGAGAACGACCTCATTGGAGGTCAAACTTTAATATCGAATGGTTAAATTCGAAATCTGACGTTATCCAGAAAACATTCCGCATCAACACTACAAAGTTATATAAAACCACTTACGGAAACGTCTTACTCTCGCATCGGAATAAAGGCATGGATCCCACCGTCACAAATCCATCATCCCACCGCCACATAACCGAAATCATCCCGGCCGACACTGGCTCCATGAGCACATCCATGCGTATCACCTTCATCACCGAAACCTTCGCTCCCGAAATCAACGGCGTTGCCAATACCCTGGCGCGGTTGTGTGATGGGTTGCGGGTGTTGGGCCATCGAATTGAGTTGGTGCGGCCTCGGCAGAGTCAGGATGAGGGGCCGGCGGCGGAAGATGTGGTGCTGACACGCGGCTGGCCGATTCCGGGCTATCCGGGGCTGCAATGGGGGCATTCGTCGATGCACAAGTTGCTGCGGCGCTGGCAGCGGCAGCGTCCGGACGTGCTGTACATCGCCACCGAGGGCCCGTTGGGCTTGTCAGCGCTAAGGGCAGCGCGGCGATTGGGGATTGCCGTGGTCAGTGGCTTTCATACCAACTTCGCGCAATACACTCATCAATACGGCCTGGGCTGCATCGCTCGCCTGCTCACCCATTATCTGCGCTGGTTTCACAACCGCTCCCGGGTGACGCTGGTGCCCAGCATCAGTCAGAAACTGGAGCTTGAGCGGCGCGGCTTCGAGCGTATCGAATTATTGTCCAGAGGCGTCGACAGCCAGTTGTTCCATCCTTCGCGGCGTTCCGAGGCCCTGCGCGAGCGCTGGGGTCTGCAAGCCGGAGACACAGCGGTTCTGCACGTGGGCAGGCTTGCGCCGGAAAAAAACCTGGGTCTGCTCAAGTCGACTTTTGAAGCGCTGAAAACCCGATACCCGCGACGGCATTTGAAGTTGATTGTGGTAGGCGACGGGCCTGAGCGCCGAATGCTCGAAGAGCAACTACCCGAGGCAATTTTTTGCGGCACGCAGCGCGGTGAAGAACTGGCGACACATTATGCGTCGGCGGATGTGTTTCTCTTTCCCAGCCTGACCGAGACGTTTGGCAATGTAGTGCTGGAGGCGCTGGCGTCAGGCCTCGGTGTCGTGGCGTACGACGAAGCCGCAGCCGGCCAGCACATTCGCCACGGCCATAATGGCGCGCTGGCAATGCCGGCGGATGAGGAAGCGTTTATTGATGCCGCCTGCTGGCTGCTCGACGACAGTGAGACCCTGCGCCGTGTGCGCCTGAACGCCCGGCAACATGCCAGTCGCCAAGGCTGGGGGGCGATCATCGATCTGTTCGAGCGCCAACTTCGCAACGCCTGCGCTGCGCCCGAGTTACAGGCAGTCCCGCACGTTCAGCGCTGACGTTACCCGCGCACATCCGGCCGCATGGTGAACGTCAGCAACCCGCTCAGACCAGCGTGGTCAGCGCCTCGCGACTGAACGGCAGAATGTCCTGCTCGCGACCGTCACGCACCTTCACTGCCCAGTCAGGATCCACCAACAAGGCGCGGCCCACTGCCACCAGATCAAACTCGTCGTCACCCAGTCGCTGCAAGAGATTTTCCAGACTTGCCGGCTGCGCGATCTTGTCGGTGTTGACCATGAATTGCAGGAACTCGCCATCAAGCCCGACACTGCCCACCGTGATCGTTGGCTTGCCGGTGAGTTTGCGGGTCCAGCCAGCGAGATTGAGGTCAGAGCCTTCAAACTCAGGCTCCCAGAACCGGCGCGTCGAACAGTGGAAAATATCCACGCCCGCGTCGGAAAGCGGCTTGAGGAATTCCGCCAAGGCTTCGGGCGTCTGTACCAGGCGCGCGCTGTAATCCTGCTGCTTCCACTGGGAAAAACGGAAGATGATCGGGTAGTCATTTCCTACCGCCGCGCGCACGGCTTCGATCAGTTCGACGGCGAAGCGCGAGCGGTTGGCCAGGCTGCCACCGTATTCATCAGTGCGCTGGTTGGTCCCTTCCCAAAAAAACTGATCCACCAGATAACCGTGGGCGCCGTGGATTTCCACGCCGTCCATGCCAATGGTCTGCGCATCTTTGGCGGCCTGGGCAAATGCGCCGATGACTTCGTCGATGTCCTGTTTGCTCATGCCGTGGACCACGACATTGCCATCCTTGAGTTTTTCCATGGGGCCGTACGCCGGAACGCTGCCATCCGGTTCAGTGCCTAAGCGGCGAACAGCACCCACATGCCAGAGTTGTGGAACGATCTTGCCGCCTTCGGCATGCACCGCTTCGACCACTTTCTTCCAGCCGGCCAAGGGCGCTTCACCGAAAAACTGCGGCACGTTCGGGTAACCGTTGGAAGCCTTGTGGTTGATAGTCGTGCCTTCGGTAATGATCAGGCCAACACCTGCCGCAGCACGACGTCGGTAGTACTCGATGACTTTGGAGTTAGGCACGTGGCCTGGGGAAAAGGAGCGCGTCATCGGCGCCATGACGACCCGCGACGACAAACTCAAGCTGCCTAACTGGAAGGGTTTGAACAGGGCTTTCACGGGCATGCAAATGTCCTCAGACGAATGAATGGTCTCCAGACGTCGCGTGATTCGGACTATCTGTGGAAACGCAGGCGCTTACATAGAGCGGCGCTTAGCATAAAGCCCCGCAAGAGCGGCAGCCCATTACTATTGATCTGAGTGATTTTGCAACAGAAGGGTCAGGACAGACCCTGAGACAGGAACAACCGGCCGGGTAAACGCAGCTGCCACCCGGCGAAGCGCTTGGCTCAGGCCAGGGCCTTTTCAATCGCAGTGATGACTGCTGGATCATCCGGTGCGGTGCGAGGCGAGAAACGTGCAAGCACGCGGCCATCCTTGCCCACCAGGAATTTTTCGAAGTTCCAGGTGATGTCGCCCGGAAACTCAGCGCCTTCACCTGCCAACAGGCGATACAGCGAGTGACGATGCTGGCCATTGACTTCAAGCTTGTCAGCCAAGGGGAACGTCACGCCATAGTTGAGGCTGCAGAACTCCTGAATTTCCTGCTGGGTACCCGGTTCCTGGCCTGCAAACTGGTTGCAGGGCAAACCCAGCACACTGAAGCCTTTATCCTTGTACTGCTGATAGAGGTTTTCGAGCGCCGCATATTGAGGCGTCAAACCGCATTTGGAAGCCACATTGACGACCAGAACCACTCGCCCCTTGAACGGCGAGAGCGGCAGTTCCTGGCCATCCAGAGCTTTCAGTTTCAAGTCGTGAAAAGCACTCATGACAACTTCCTTATGACAGCGGACTAAAAAAGGCGCCTCACCAGGCGGCACAGAACATGATGTTCTCGCTGAACCTGTCAAAGCGCCTTGCCAGCTTTGTGAGCTTAGCAGCACAAATCAGTGGTGATGGCCGCCTTCGCCATGCACGTGACCGTGAGCGACTTCTTCCTGACTGGCGTCACGGATATCTACGATCTTGACTTCGAAGTTCAGACGCTGGCCGGCCAACGGGTGGTTGCCGTCAACGGTGACATCGTCGCCATCCAGGTCGCGAATGGTCACGATCTGCATGCTGCCGTCAGGACCGGAAGCATGGAACTGCATGCCGACTTCAAGTTCGTCAACACCTTCAAACATGCTGCGGCTCAGAGTGCTGACCAACTCTGCGGAGTATTCGCCGTAGGCGTCTTCCGGTTCGATGGATACTTTCAGTTCGTCACCGACGTTTTTGCCATCCAGAGCCTTTTCCAGGCCCGGAATGATATTACCTGCACCTTGCAGGTAGACCAGCGGCGCGCCACCGGCGGAGCTGTCGATGACCTCACCAGCGTCGTTGGTCAGGGTATAGTCGATGGAGACAGCCTTATTGGCGGCGATCGGCATGAGGGCAAGACCTTTGCTTAAGATTGAAGAACGAGCAAGTTTAACCAAGCAATCGCCCGAAAGCGAACGCAACTCTGACGGACGGCCCATATTGGAAAACCCGACGGTGATCGGCTTTCGGCAGGACGAGCAAGGCCACTGGATCGCCATGCTGTCCTGCGGCCACACGCAACACCTGCGGCACCAGCCGCCCTGGCAGTCCCGCGCCTGGGTTCTGGATCCGGCCCAGCGCGCACAAAAAATAGGCCAAAGCTTTCACTGTGGCTGGTGTGCGCAGAGCCCGGATAACGATAATCTTACGCCCCGTTGAGACGCTGCGATTCGACAGCGCCCTGCTTTTCCGGTCGGCTGGCTGATCTTCGCCACGGCCCTTGTACTGCTCAAGCGAGAACCCTGAATGCAGACTTTCTTTATTGCCCCCACAGACTTTGGTGTGGGTTTGACATCCATCAGCCTTGGACTGGTGCGCACCCTTGAGCGTGCCGGGCTGAAAGTCGGCTTTTTCAAACCGATTGCGCAACCGCACCCCGGCGACCTGGGGCCGGAACGCTCCACCGAACTGGTAGCGCGCACCCACGGTTTGAAGCCGCCACGACCGCTGGCCCTGGCCCACGTGGAACGTATGCTGGGCGATGGCCAGCTCGATGAACTGCTGGAAGAAATCATCGCCCTGTATCAACAGGCTGCTGTCGGCAAGGACGTGCTGATCGTCGAAGGCATGGTGCCAACCCGGCACGCCAGCTATGCGGCGCGGGTCAACCTGCACCTGGCGAAAAGCCTGGATGCCGAAGTGATTCTGGTGTCCACACCGGAAAACGAAGTGCTCAAGGAGCTGTCGGGCCGGGTCGAATTGCAGGCGCAACTGTTTGGCGGTCCCAAGGACCCCAAAGTACTCGGCGTGATTCTCAACAAAGTCCACACCGATGAAACCATGGAGGCGTTCGCTGCCCGCCTGAAGGAACATTCGCCGTTGCTGCGCAGCGGGGATTTCCGCCTGCTGGGCTGCATCCCGTATCAAGCTGAACTCAACGCGCCGCGCACTCGCGATGTGGCCGAGCTGCTGGGCGCGCAGGTGATCAACGCCGGCGACTATGAACAGCGGCGCATGTCGAAAATCATCATTTGCGCGCGCACCGTGCTCAACACCGTGCAGCTGCTCAAGCCGGGCGTGCTGGTGGTAACGCCGGGTGATCGCGACGACATCATTCTCGCCGTCAGCCTTGCAGCCATGAACGGCGTGCCACTGGCCGGCCTGTTGCTGACCAGCGACACCGTGCCCGACCCACGCATTCTGGAACTGTGCCGAGGCGCGTTGCAGGCCGGGTTGCCGGTGCTGTCAGTCAGCACCGGGTCGTACGAAACCGCCACGCTGCTCAACCAGCTCAACAAGGAAATCCCCATCGATGACCGGGAGCGTGCCGAGATCATCACCGATTTTGTCGCCAGCCACCTCGACGCCAACTGGCTGCACCAGCGTTGCGGCACGCCGCGCGAGCTGCGCCTGTCGCCGGCGGTGTTTCGCTATCAGTTGATCCAGCGGGCGCAAGCGGCCAACAAACGCATTGTCCTGCCCGAAGGCAGCGAGCCGCTGACCATCCAGGCTGCGGCGATCTGCCAGGCGCGTGGCATCGCCCGTTGCGTGCTGCTCGCCAAACCCGAAGAAGTCCACGCCGTGGCCAAGGCGCAAGGCATCGAACTGCCGCCAGGGCTGGAAATTCTCGACCCGGATGTGATTCGCGAGCGCTACATCGCGCCCATGGTCGATCTGCGCAAAAGCAAAAGCCTGAATGCGCCGATGGCCGAGCAACAGCTGGAAGACACCGTGGTGATCGGCACCATGATGCTGGCGCTGGATGAAGTCGACGGGCTGGTTTCCGGCGTCATTCATTCCACCGCCAACACCATTCGCCCGGCCTTGCAGCTGATCAAGACTGCGCCGGGCTGCACGCTGGTGTCTTCGGTGTTCTTCATGCTCTTTCCCGAGCAAGTCCTGATGTACGGCGACTGCATCATGAACCCGCACCCAACCGCAGGCGAACTGGCCGAAATCGCCCTGCAGAGCGCTGATTCCGCCCTGGCATTCGGCATCACGCCTCGGGTGGCGATGATCAGCTACTCAAGCGGCAATTCGGCCAGCGGCGAAGAAGTGGAGAAAGTGCGCGAAGCTACGCAACTGGCCCATGAAGCGAAACGCGATCTGCTGATCGACGGCCCGCTGCAATACGATGCCGCCGCCAACGAAAATGTTGCCCGGCAATTGGCGCCAGACAGCTCGGTGGCGGGCCGGGCGAACGTGTTCGTGTTCCCCGACCTCAATACTGGCAATACGACCTACAAGGCCGTGCAACGCAGCGCCGATTGCGTCAGCCTTGGGCCGATGCTGCAAGGTCTGCGCAAGCCGGTGAATGATTTGCCACGGGGCGCGCAGGTCGATGACATCGTCTACACCATCGCCCTGACCGCGATTCAGGCTGACACCCTTTCCTGACACACACATTCACCACACTGCACATGCCGTCGGCGCAACCCGGCGGCATTCGAATACCTTTCTGGAGCCTGATCCGTCATGGATTTTTTGCCTGCACCCTTGCGTGGCGTCATCGCCTCGCTGCTTTTGGCGCTGAACACTATCGTTTTATGCACGCTGCTGTTTGTAGTCGCGCTCTTCAAGTTCTGCCTGCCCTTCCCTGCCGCCCAGCGTGTAACGGACTGGCTGATGAGCCACATCCACGAAGCCTGGATCAGCAACAACAGCCGCTGGATGACGTTGCTGGGGCATACCCGCTGGCACCTGAGCGGCCTCGAAGGTCTGGATTATCAACATTCCTATCTGGTAACCAGCAACCATCAGAGCTGGGTCGACATCATGGTTCTGCAACATGTGCTGAACCGACGCATCCGCCCGTTGAAGTTTTTCCTCAAGCAGGAGCTGATCTGGGTACCGGTGATTGGCCTGGCCTGGTGGGCGTTGGGCTTTCCATTCATGAAGCGCTATTCCAAAGCCTATCTGGCGAAGCATCCGGAAAAGAAAGGCAAGGATCTGGCAACCACCCGGCGCACGTGCGCGAGATTCCGTAACAATCCGGTAGGTATTTTCAACTTCGCCGAAGGCACACGATTTACCGAAGGCAAACACGCCGCCCAGAACTCACCGTTTCGTCATCTGCTCAAACCCAAGGCCGGCGGCATCGCCTTCGTGCTCGATGCTATGGGCGAACAGCTGGAGTCCATCGTCAACGTGACCATCCACTATCCGGGCGGGCGTCCGGGCTACTGGGATCTGTTGTGCGGCAATGTCAAAGAAGTCGTCGCGCATTTCGAAGAGATCAAAATCCCGGCGCACTTCATCCGCAAGAATTACGACCAGGATGGCGAGTACCGCCTGGAATTCCAGCAGTGGATCAACACGCTGTGGGAAGACAAGGACGCGTTGCTGGATCGGATGTACAGCGAGTATCCGCTGAAGCGGTGAGCCTTCACGAAACCGCGCCTCGTTGGAGCGAGTCTTCAGCTTTAGATTTTCCGTGCCGCGATTTCGCAGACACCTCCGAACGCGCGTCAGGAGGCTGAGCGTAGGTGCCGTGGTGTGGGGCGACCGGCATTGATGCCGGTCGAGCGCCGTTAGGCCAGGGATGGCCCATCGGCGCGTACCCGCACCACGGCACCGGAGCGAAGGAACCCCTGCGAAGCAGGGGCCGGACGTCAGCGCAGAATGGTTTCCCCCCTTTGCCGAAACAAAGGGGGTCGACCGTCAGGGCGAAATCGATCTAGACAGCGGCGCCGCTGCTGTTGATACCACCCGATTGGAAGGAGCTCCCTGCCCTGGCTTACTGCTGAGGCTGATCATATTGCTGACCAGGAATCGGCTTGAGATTGACCTCTACGCGACGGTTCTGGGCGCGGCCGTTGACGTCGGCGTTGCTGGCAATCGGTTGATCGGGGCCGGCGCCGCGTACGGTCAAGTGGCTGGCGTCCACGCCCTGTGACGTCAGGTACGTGCTGACACTTTGTGCGCGTTGCAGCGAAAGGTCCATATTGTGCTGTCGGCTGCCGGTGCTGTCGGTGTAGCCGATGATTTCGATGATGTTCTGGTTGTACTGCTTCAACGAGCCGGCCAGATTGTTCAGTGGCGAATAGAAGCTGCTGGCGATGGCGGCCGAATCCGTGGCGAAGGTGATATTGCCCGGCATGATCAACTTGATCTGATCGCCCTGACGCTGAACCTCGACGCCGGTGTTAGCCATGCTCGCGCGCAACGCAGCTTCCTGCTTGTCGGCGTAATAACCGTAACCGGCTGCACCGACGCCCGCGACGGCAGCGCCGATCAAGGCACCTTTGCCACGGTTGTTATGATCGATTGCCGCACCGGCAACAGCGCCCACCAAGGCGCCGATACCGCCGTATTTCGCTGTTTTGCTGAGGCCGCCAGAGCTTTCTGCCTGGCCCTGGTTGTCATAAGGATTCTGTGATGCACAGCCAGACAGCATGGCCACGGCAGTAGCGACAATGATCAAACGACGCGAGGTAAACATGGGAAAGCTCCTGATTCTATGAACGTCAAGGCTGGCGCCTAATGCCGGGATTAGAGCACGGCACTCGTCAAAAATTCCTTAACGATGCCTGAATGGCCTTACGCGCGGACAAAGGGGTTTTCCCGCATCTCGTCACCCAGACGGGTCTGCGGACCATGGCCAGTGATAACCGTCGCGTCTTCATCCAGGGTGTAGAGCCGCTGCTGGATGGAGCGCACGATGGTTGCCTGATCCCCGCCCCACAAGTCCGTGCGACCAATCCCGCGACGAAACAAGGTATCGCCGGCAATCAGCAACTGGGCATCGGCAAACCAGAAACTCATCGAACCCGGCGTATGCCCCGGTGTGTGCAAGGCAACCCCACAACCGCAGGCCAGCTCTTCTTCATCCTCCAGCCAACGATCCGGCGACGGCACCGGCGTATATGGCACGCGAAACATCTGGCACTGCATTTCCAGGTTGTCCCACAGAAACTGATCTTCTTTATGCAGATGCAGCGTCGCGCCGGTCTTTTCCTTCAACTGCCCGGACGCCAGGAAGTGATCCAGATGCGCATGGGTATGAATGATGCTGACCAGCTTCAAACCCAACGCCTCAAGGCGAGCAATGATCATTTCATGATCGCCACCCGGATCGACCACGATGGCCTGCTTGCTGATCGGGTCACCAATGATCGTGCAGTTGCACTGCAAAGGGCCGACGGGAAAGGTTTCGCGGATGAGCGCGGGTTTTGCGGGGATCATGGGGGTTCCTGGAAAACAGTGGCCAAAGGTTGAAATGCGATTCGATGAAGCAAGGTGATCAGTCGTAAAACGGCTCCACCGGTTCGCGGCTGCCGACGAAGAAGCTGTCCGCCACGAGACGCAACGGTTGCAGGTCCAGGTCGCTGGCTTTGTTGCGAATCAGCGTTTCGAAGTGCCGATAGACCGCTGGGTATTCTCCCTCTTCACTGACCTGCCGGGCAACGCCATCAATGCTCAGGTTGGCGCCGCCGTTATCCAGGCGCAGCGTCCCTTCCTTGCAGCGCACTTCGATGCTCCATAACTCATCATGGCCGTGATCGAAATCGAACTCGGCGCGAACATCCAGATGACTGGAATCCGACAGCCGCAGGGACGCAGCAATGGGCGACTGGCAATTGTTCGGCACGCGAAGCTCGGCGGACTGCACGAACAGCGCCAAGGGCAGCAAGTGGGTGGCGATGGACAGCGCGTTGATGCCCGGATCGAAAACCCCAAGGCCGCCCGGCTGCCAAATCCACGCCTGACCTGGATGCCATTTGCGCACGTCTTCCTTCCAGTCGATCTGCACCGACTCCAGGGTTCTGCTCGCCAGCCAGTCCCGTGCAATCTCAACCCCAGGGGCGAACCGGGAATGCCAGGCAAACAAGCCGCTGATCCCTTGCTCCCCAGCCTGATCAATCAAGGCCATGGCTTCGCCGAGCGTCGCGCATGGCGGCTTCTCCACCAACACGTGTTTACCGGCAGTAATCGCCTCACTCACCAGAGCAAAGCGACCTTGGGGCGGCGTGCAGAAGACAATGGCGTCCACTTCCGGGCCTTTGGTCAGCATTTCGCCGAGTGAGCTGAAATTCTCCGCGCCTGGACAGGGCTGCCCGAGGCTGGCGACCGCCAGAAGCCGGAACGCTGGATTGGCGAGTATCGCCGGTACGTGCTGATCCTGGGCTATCTTGCCGTAGCCGACTAAACCGAGACGAATCGGCTGCATGGTAGGTTCCTTTTTTTGTGCTTGTTGGATGCAGCAAACTAGACGTAAATCAATGCGCAGACAACTGGTTCGCAGCACGCTGAAGAGAATGTGCAGCAGCTCGCCCGAGGAAAAATCCTGTCGCCGCAAGTAACGTGCGTTAACGAACAATAATGAACATCGATAGGGAGCGCGGGCAAACAAACAACTGTTTGATAAGAGGTAGAATTTTAGATTCTTCAGTACATAAATAAATATATTTGCGAAGCACTTCTGGCACTAAAAATAACTTACCGATAACACATTGAAAATATTGAACATTTTATAAACCATCAAGATAGTGAAAGTTATCAGTCGCGCTGGTTATTTTTAAAACTTTTTTCATATACTGGCGCAACGCAATCAGTATCTTCAAGGCGGCAGCCATGCTGAAAAAAATCCTTGTTACCGATCTTGAACTGGGCATGCATATCCATGAATTCTGTCGCACGCCGGGCAGCGAGGTACCGTGGGTAAATCACATCGAAGTGCCGCTCAATGACATTGAAGAGCTGCACAGGATTCAACAATCCACTGTCAGGGAAGTCTGGATCGACACCAACCTGGGCAAACCTGCCGCGGGCCAGTGCCCGCATCAACCGGCAGCACCGCCTGATGACACCGCACCTGCCAGCCTGGAAAAGGAACTGGCGCGAGCCATGTTGATTTGCGGCCGCGCCAAGGCTGCGGTCATGACGATGTTTACCGAGGCCAAGATGGGCAGAGCGATGAATGTCGCGGATGTCGATTTGCTGGTCGAAGAGATCTCCAATTCAATACTGCGCCATCCCCATGCGCTGATCAGTTTGTCGCGCCTGAAAACCTCAGACGAATACACCTATATGCATTCGGTGGCGGTCTGCGCGTTGATGGTCGCCCTTGCGCGGCGCATGGGGCTGACCGATGATCAGGTTCGTCACGCGGGCGTCGCGGGCCTGATGCACGACGTGGGCAAGATGATGATCGCTCCGGAAATCCTCAACAAACCCGACCGGCTCACTCCCGCAGAATTCGCGGTCATGAAGCACCACCCGGAAGCCGGCTTGAAAATCCTCGAAGAGAATCAGCAGGTCAACGCCATGGTGCTGGACGTCTGCGTTCACCATCACGAAAAAATCGACGGCAGTGGTTATCCGCATGGACTGACCGGCGACGAAATCAGCGTGTATGCCAAGATGGGGGCAATCTGCGACGTCTATGACGCGGTGACCTCGGAACGGCCCTACAAAAAGGGCTGGGGCGCGGCGCAGTCGATTCGGGAGATGGCCTCGTGGAAAGGTCATTTCGACGAAAAAGTGTTTCAGGTCTTCGTCAAGACCCTGGGCATTTACCCGGTCGGGGCGCTGGTCAGACTGGCAAGCGGTCGCTTGGGCATCGTCGTTGAACAGAATGAAAAATCACTGTTGTTGCCCAAGGTCAAAGTGTTCATGTCCGCCCACACCAAACGCCCCATCGAACAGCGCGTGATCAACCTCGCCAATCAGCAGGACCACGACACAATTCTGAAAGTAGAGTGCCCGGAAGACTGGGGAATTACCGATGTGGAAGAACTGTGGTCAGGGATAAAATCCGGGGCGTTGACGCAATAATGGAGCCAACTTTGTGGGAGCAAGCTTGCTTGCGAAGGCGTCCGGGAAGCTAGCAAAGATGTTGAACGGGCAAATGTC
The DNA here is from genome assembly GCF_049898225.1 of Pseudomonas sp. DSP3-2-3. Taxonomy (NCBI): domain Bacteria; kingdom Pseudomonadati; phylum Pseudomonadota; class Gammaproteobacteria; order Pseudomonadales; family Pseudomonadaceae; genus Pseudomonas; species Pseudomonas sp. DSP3-2-3. The sequence continues at coordinate 302,937 of NZ_JAFCXH010000003.1, forward strand.
TTCGCGAGCAAGCTCGCTCCCACAGTGTATTTATCACCCCAACAGCCCCAACTCCTTCGCCCGCGCCACTGCCTGAGTGCGACGCTCGACGCCGAGCTTGCTATTGATGTGGCTGGCGTGGGTCTTGACCGTATGCAACGAAATGAACAACTGATCGCTGATTTCCTGGTTCGAACAGCCCTGGGCGATGAGTTGGAGAACGCTGAGTTCCCGCACGCTGAGGGTGTCGGTTGTATGCGCCGGCTCGACGGGTTCGCGCGCGCGGACCTCAATGGGCAGTTTGCTCATTAGCGTATCGCGTAGCTGGCAAGGTTCGGCTTGCAGCAACTGCTCGCGCAGCCAACACGGATGGCGCTGGATCAATTCGTGGAATGGCAGCAAAGCGCCCCCGGAAGCGGCGAGCAGGCAGCGACTGAACAACAGCCGCGCGCGGCCTTCTTGCGCAGTGCCCAGCAGCAAAAGGATCTGCTGAATCAAGGTCGTCAGTGTCAACAACTGGCCATCGACCTTCTGCGCGTAGCTTTCCAGCGTCTGCAAGCGCTCGGTGCACGCCGCGACATTGCCCTGAATCCGCTCCAGCGCGGCGCGTTGCATCTCGACTTGCTGCGGCAATTGCGGATGACACTCCGGCGCTGCGGCGGGCGCGTCGCCGCTGTAGGTCTGGGTCAGTCGCAAGAGCCAGGCTTCGGCCAGATCGACGCGCCCTTGCGCCAGCCACAGCTCACATTTGACCAACGTGATCATCGCCAGGTAATACACGGGCGGCACGTCCCAGATATGCATCAGCCGCTCGGCTTCACCCAGTTCGGCAAACGCTTCGGCGAAGCGGCCTTCGCGCCCTTCCAGCCCGGCAATCACACAATGGCCGATCAACACGCTGATGTCGCGACAGGCCCGGGCTTCGGCCAGACCGGCAAGCAATTGCGCCCGGCCGTCTTCGGCCTGCATGCGCAGGGTCAACAGGTAGCCTTCATACAACGTCAATCGCGCACGGATCGCATATAAACGCTGCGACGACAGTCCCTTGAGACGTTGCATGCCCTGATGGACTTCGTCGAGTGAGCGGTTGATTTCACCACGCGCTTGCAGCACCCGCGCCCGATCATAATGGGCTAGGGCTTCGAATAGAGGATTGGCAACGCGCTGGGCCAACTCCAGCGCATCGCGGTTCAGCGCCCGGGCCCGCCACAGATCGCCATCGACAATGGCCAGGCCGGATAGCGTCGACAGGCACAACAATCGCTGGCCGTAACGTTTTTGCGGCAGGCTGAGCAAAGCCTCGGAGCAATACAGCTGGGCCCGGGTGCTGTCGCCTCGCCCTCTGGCAATGATGCCGCTGAGCGCTAGCCATTGAGCAAGCATGGAGTTTTGCGCCGTGGCCGACGGCGCGGGCAGAAAACGACTCAGGTTACTGGCCAACTCTTCAGCGGCATCCAGCTGACACGCCAGACCCAACGCCCAGGCGTACAGGACAATCAAACGCGGCGTGCTGATCAACAAACTATCGGGCAGGTCCATTTTCCAGCGCAACAGCATGCCGACGTTCTGTTCGGCCAGCAGCTGCTCTTCGGACAGGTTCTGCACCAGATTGGCGGCGACGTCCAGATGGCCCGCGCGCAAGGCCTGCTCGACTGCTTCGTCCAGCAACCCCTGATCGCTGAACCAGCGGCATGCATTCAGGTGCAGCCGGGTTTGCCGCAGCTCGGCATCGGGCCGGGCACGCAGCAAATCGGAAAACAAATGGTGATAGCGAAACCAGCGGCCATGCTCATCCAGCGGCACGAGAAACACCTGATGCGATTGCAGATAACGCAGCATTTCCGCGCTGTCGTGGCTGTCCCGCGCGGCATTGCATAGCTCACTGCAGAAACGCTCCAGGCACGCGGTCTCGTACAAAAACGCTTGAACTTCAGCGGGCAGGCAATCAATGACTTCTTCAAGCAAGTAGTCACGGATCAACCCTTCGCCACCGTGCAGCGCCTGCGGCAACGCGTTGTCACCACCGGCTTCAGACGCGGCCAGCAGCCAGAAGCGCAGCCCGGCAACCCAGCCCTCACTGCGCAGGATCAGGCTTTGCAACGCTTCGCTGTCCAGCGAACTGCTGTGCTGATCGAGCAGCGCCCGCGACTCGCAATGGGTCAGGCGCAAGTCCTGCTCAGTGAGTTCCAGTAATTGTCGGGAGAGGCGCAAGCGCGCCAGGTGCCAGTCCGGTCGTTGCCGGCTGGTGACCATGATGATCAGGCCGGCGGGCAAATGATTGAGGAAAAATTGCAGGCAGCGATCCAGCACCGGCCCTTGCGCCAGATGGTAATCATCGAGGACCAGCAACAGCGGCTTGCTCAGTAATAGATGCACGGCCAGCTCGTCGAGCAGGCCGTCCAGCCATTCTTCAAAGGCAAACGGTTGATGGCGCTGACGCATCTTCAGCAAACCAAGCGCCTGGGCGCCCAGCTGGGGGAAAAACTGCTGCAACCCGGCCAGCAAACGTTCGAGAAAACGCCCCGGATCGCTGTCACGCTGACTCAGCCCGACCCAGACGCTTTGCCATTGAGGCGGAAGACTCTCGCAGAACTCCACCGCCAGGGAACTCTTGCCGAATCCGGCCGGCGCACTGACCAGCAGCAGACGCCCGGACAACCCAGCCGCCAGCCGCTCGCACAAGCGAGCACGCGATATGTATCCGTCTGGTAACGGAGGTCGAAAAAATCGCCCTTCCAGCGCGGGTACCGCGCTGTCTGCGAATCCTTGCATACGGGACAGATCAGTCATGGCCGGCTCTTGTTGTTGAAGCGCTATTAGCGGCTAAGCAGATAGTCCCGAGACTAGCGGTTAAGCGGCGCCTTTTGAAGGCGATTGCCTAAAAGACTGTAACAAAATTCCTACAATCATCATTGCGAATACCTGGGCATAGAAAAGCCCCGGTTAAGGGGCTTAGTCAGTCTGTTGGAGCGAGGCTTGCCCGCGAAGGCGTCAATTCAGGCAATACCTGTATCAGCCTGAAAATCGATTCGCGGGCAAGCCTCGCTTGTATGTTTAGACTTGAAGGGGTGGGTGGGACTAAAAGCCTAGCTTCTGACTCATACCAGTACAGACCGTTGGAGACTTCGTCCCACCCCTTCACCAAATGCGCCGATAA